>NZ_JBMKJK010000018.1:0-75595 GCF_049236925.1 Enterobacter cloacae complex sp. SYL003
GGGGTCTCCCCATGTGAGAGTAGGGAACTGCCAGGCATCAAACAAGTGAAGAGGCCATCCGCAAGGATGGCCTTTTTGCGTTTCTGCACCTGCTTCCTTTCCATAAACTAATCACCCATCCCTTCGTATATACGGTAAACTATCCCGGTTTTTGCATCAGGATAGCGTCTATGAATCACTCCCTTAAGCCCTGGAATACCTTTGGTATTCAACGGAATGCTAATCAAATTGTACGTGCCGACAGTGCTCAGCAGTTGCTGAATGCCTGGCAAAACGCAACAGAAAACGGTGAACCCGTACTTATTCTGGGCGAAGGAAGTAATGTCCTGTTTCTCGATGATTTTGCGGGGACGGTAATCGTTAATCGCATCATGGGGATTGAGCGTAAAGAGAGCGCTGACAGCTGGCATTTACACGTGGGTGCTGGCGAAAACTGGCACCATCTGGTGCAATATACCCTTGAAAAAGGGATGCCCGGACTGGAAAACCTGGCCCTGATCCCGGGCTGTGCAGGATCATCTCCTATTCAAAACATCGGTGCCTACGGCATCGAACTGAAACACGTCTGCGAATATGTCGACTGCATCGAACTCGCGACCGGAACGGCGAAGCGTTTAACCGCAGAGCAGTGCCGTTTTGGCTATCGCGACAGCATTTTCAAGCACGACTATCAGGATCGTTTTGTCATTGTGGCCGTTGGCCTGCGTCTGCCGAAAGCATGGAAACCCGTTCTGACTTACGGCGATCTGGCCCGTCTCGATCCGGCTACCGTCACACCGCGTGAGGTTTTTGATTCCGTTTGCCACATGCGAATGACCAAGCTACCGGACCCGAAAGTTAACGGAAATGCGGGCAGTTTCTTCAAAAATCCGGTGATCGGCAGCGAAAATGCGAAAGCGTTTCTCGCTGGTTGGCCAACGGCCCCGCATTATCCTCAGGCGGATGGCAGCGTGAAGCTGGCCGCAGGCTGGCTTATCGATCAATGTGAATTAAAAGGTACTACGCTTGGTGGCGCTGCTGTTCATCGTCAGCAGGCACTGGTGCTGATCAATCAGTCCAACGCGACAAGTGAGGATGTCGTCAACCTGGCGCATCATGTTCGCCAGCGTGTGGGCGAAAAATTTAACGTCTGGCTGGAGCCTGAAGTTCGCTTTATTGGCCGAACGGGCGAAGTGAATGCCGTGGAGACCATTGCGTGAAGGACAATACTATTCCGTTAACTCTCATCGGTATTCTTGCTGATGGCGAGTTTCATTCTGGCGAGCAGCTGGGCGAACAGCTGGGCATGAGCCGCGCTGCCATCAATAAACATATTCAAACGCTCCGCGACTGGGGCGTGGATGTGTTTACGGTACCGGGAAAAGGCTACAGCCTGCCGGAACCAATCCAGTTACTGAATGAAGAGATCATCCGCAGCCAGATTGGACACGGTAACGTCGCGGTATTGCCGGTCATTGATTCGACGAACCAGTATCTGCTGGATCGCATGAGCGAGCTGAAATCCGGTGATGCCTGCGTTGCCGAGTACCAACAGGCAGGACGTGGCCGCCGGGGGCGTAAGTGGTTTTCGCCATTTGGCGCCAACCTCTACCTTTCCATGTACTGGCGGCTTGAACAGGGGCCAGCTGCGGCCATCGGGCTGAGCCTGGTCATCGGCATTGTGATGGCAGAGGTGCTGCATGATTTGGGTGCCGATCAGGTGCGGGTAAAATGGCCCAACGATCTGTATCTCAACGATCGAAAGCTGGCGGGGATCCTGGTCGAACTGACGGGAAAAACAGGCGATGCCGCACAGATCGTCATTGGGGCGGGGCTGAACATGGTGATGCGAAACGTGCAGAACGATGTCGTGAACCAGGCCTGGACCAACCTACAGGAAGCGGGGATCACCATCGATCGCAATACGCTTGCCGTCCGCATGATCAATGAGTTGCGTAGTTCGCTGACGCTCTTTGAACAAGAGGGGTTAGCGCCATTCCTGTCCCGCTGGGAAAAGCTGGATAACTTTATTAACCGACCGGTGAAGCTGCTGATTGGGGATAAAGAGATTTACGGCACATCACGCGGCATTGACGCGCAGGGCGCGTTGCTGCTTGAACAGGATGGCGTGATTAAGCCCTGGGTGGGCGGTGAAATTTCGTTACGAAGTGCAGAGTAACCCTCTCCCCACAGGGGGAGAGGGTGTAGCAGGTCACTGCGGATACGGCACCCAATCCCCGGCATTCAGCCGGACATAAGGCTTATTCTGATACTGGATCACCACCGCATTGGCGTTTTCCGATACCTCCGCCGTCTGCGGCAGCCCGCTGGTGAGCTGATCCCAGTTCACGCTATCTTCCACAAACAGCTTACCGTCTACAGCGCGAGCAACCAGTTCCGAGATGGCCAGATAGCTGCTTGGCTGGGTGATCTCAACTGGCGCGCCCTGATGCGGTGCCTTCATGCCAAAGAACTTAATCCCGGCCGGAACGTTTGTGATGGACGGGCTTGGGATATCGCGCAGACCAGACACCTGCATCCTGTCGCCTTTCAGCGCTCCACCATGTTCCGGAACCACCACCACCATCACTTTACGGCCTGATTTTTCCAGCTCGTTGAAGAACGCGTTCAGCTCGTCGAAGAACTTCTGCGCACGGGCCTTATAATCGGCCGTTTTACTTACGCCGGGATAATGGTTCCCGTCGTGAAGCGGCAGCGTATTATAGAACGTCGCGCTACGCGTCCCTTCCTCTTTACCGACGGTGTCGAACCAGCGCTGAAGTACGGCGGTATCGTCATAGACCGGCGAGCCATCGAAGCCCAGTAACGTCACTGGCAGCCCTTTCTGGTCCATCAGTGGGGCCTGCATGCCACCCTGTTCACGCACTTCTTTCAGGAAGTTACCGAACTGACCGTTATGGCCCATCATCAGGTGTTGGGTAAAGCCCAGTTTTGCCAGGTTATCAAACAGGTAACACTGGTTAGCTGCCGGCTGGTAGAGGTTCTTATGCGAGGGCTGCCCACAGCTGGCGCGCAGCAGGCGGATAGCCGCCGGGCCGCTGTACGACGTGGCCGAGTTGAAGTCTTTGAACTGAATATCGAAATGCGACCACAGCGGGTGCGACATCAAACCAGCCGCGTCAACGTCAGCCCAGGACAGAGAACAGATGTTAATGACCAGCAACTCAAACGGCTGAGCATCGGCAGGCAGCGCGTCCGGGAATTTCGTCTGACGCTTATCTTCCGCAGCGTAAAAACTGGAGAGCCACGCGTTCAGGTTCGTGGATGTCGGCGGCGCCGTCTGCGCTGGAATATCCCCAACCACAGGCGTATCCCCTGCTGTTGCGACGGTAGCGGCGGCGGAACCGCCCGTGGTGGTTACGGTTGTCGTCGGCTGACCGGCTGGCCACAGCGAGAAGCTCGGGCCCGTCAGCGTCAGTACGTTTAGCCAGATCATAATCGCGACGACAAACACCGTCACCCGGATCCACTGAGACAGGAACAGCCAGGCAACCAGCAGGACAAATACCGCGCCAATCATCTGCCAGTTAATAAAGCGCTCAACCAGATCGAGCATATAGTCCGCACTGAAACCTGCGACCTGGGAGCCCTGGCTCATGATGCTTTCGGGGCCGGGTAGCCAGGTATCATGCCAGAACAGGGCGAAACCGATAGGGATAGCAATCCAGTGACGTATACGGTGCAGCCTGAGGTTCGGGATTGGCATCAGCAGGAATGCCATAAACACCAGATTAAGCAGCGGGTGGAAATTAAGATAGCCTGCCCACAGCAGACCAAACTTCACCAGAAAGTAGAAATTCCAGCCGGACAGACCGCGCCAGTATTGCCAGAGTGGCGATGGCGCTGAAGAGGTATAGGTAGAATTAGTCATGTTTTCGGTTTGCCTTGACGTTTGAAGCGCGAGTCAGTGTTCCGGCGGGTTTAATATAGCGAGGTTTGACGAACAGTAATCTGATCGTATCGCGAATACGGCGCAGGGAATGGCGTGCATAGTAGCCAAGCGGCAAAAAAATCAGCGCGCACAGAACAACCAGTTGGATGATATCGCTGATATTCATAATGGAACGCTCTCCTTGTTCTCATCCATTAAGCGTAGCGGCTCAGGAACCCGACGCCATACGTGCCCATCATGTTTCGCGTTCAGAACCGGTTTGGCACCACTTGTTACAGGCAACGGTTTGGCCCATTTTTCAGGTGCCAGGGCTCGCATCTGGACAAGCTCAGCGCTGATCAAATTATCTTCAAACCAGACCATGCGGTTCGAGAAAATATCCCCGGTAGGCAGCGGGAAGATATGGTTCAGGGCGGTATCCAGATCGTTCACCCGACAGAAGGAGAGGAACAGCACCAGGCGATTATCGCCAATGGTCATGATATCCCCGATACGATTAGGGCGGCACAAGGTGAGCGCCTGCTCAACGCGAATGCCCGGCACAGGACGCAGGGCAACCATCACCCCTTTTCCGTCTGCCGGTAAAAGCGTATTGCTCATCATGTTGCCCACCGCATCGCAGAAGGTGTCCCATTTCTGGTAGCCGCGCAGTTTCATCGGCTGCGTCATTGAAAGCAGGGTGCTGATATCTTCCGGAACATATCGATTAAACTGCTGGCCCTGAATGCTTTCGATCAGCGTCAGACAGCGCGACAGGGGAGCATTCCAGGGAATGACCATATTCGCGCCGCAGCCCAGTAATAAGCGCTCATCGGTGGCGCGCAGGCTGGTATTATTTTCACGTACCACGATTTTTAACGCGCTGCCGCGCTGGCGACGTAATGTGTGAATGTGCCGTGCCAGCGTTTCGATTTGGTTATTCTGCATCAATGAGAAGATAATGGTCGCCGCCTGCGTGGTGCGCGCCTCATCAAATAAGGCCTCGTTGGTTTCGAACAGTGACCAGTGCTCAGACAGTGCAGGCGCACCTTCCAGTACCGCAATATGACTCAGAACGCGCTTTTCATCACTGCGTGGCTGAACCACCGTCTCTTCCTGTTGAGCAAGATGCCACTCGTCCCCGACATTTTTGAGGGTAAGCTGCTGTCGGGAGCTCACCCCTTTTTCATTGCACCAGAAAGCCACGTCGTAAAGATGGCTGTCAGTCTGGACACGAATACTGGCCAGGCCATAGAGGGAACGGTATTCACTCATTAAAAGTGAAAAAAGTTTGTCGTTATTACTGCCCGGGTTAACAACCAATAAGGTGCAATTTTGATTTTTTGCCCATCTGCTGATTCTTCCCAGCCATTTCAGCAGTTTTTCAGACGGGATATTTTGTAGACCGTTTTGAGAACATTTAAGAATCAGTAAATAGTGTTCAGGAACAATAGAGCACTGAATATCGCGGGGCAAAAAGTATAAACTGTCGGCCTCCGCTGGCATGGAAAATAATCGTACTGTCTGGGGTCCACGGTCAGTTTCGAGCCTGATGATTGACTTTGGCTCATCGCCCATCGTAATGACGGCCACGCGGTAATCCTTACCCTGCGCCGCTATCGTCTGGTTTACCAGACTGATGGCATCATCATTACGATCCGTATTAACCCACCAGACTCCTCCGACTGGCATGTGGCGCAATTCGTCCCATAATGACTGGATGCCAATAGAAAATATGGAGTCCACGGTGTCCCTCTTTTCGTCGAATTTCTATGTCTCTCAGTTTACTAGCGAAAGCGTAGAAATAAACCTAACATTGAAATTAAAGAACATCAGATTTAGCATGTAAATGAAATTTCGTGGGCAGGACGCCTCGCTGCATCTGAATCTTATGATTTTACTCAAAGGGATGAAATAAGAATGCAAAATAACGAACCCGCAACTCCAGTCGACCCAAGCCTGGGTTACACATTCCAAAACGATTTTCTGGCGCTCACGCAGGCTTTTTCATTGCCTGAAATAGATTACACCGATATTTCCCAGCGGGAACAGTTGGCTGCGGCTATTAAACGTTGGCCGTTATTAGCTGAGTTTGCCCAACAACAATAAGGAAGCCATTGATGGCCGTACTAGGATTACAGGGCGTCCGTGGTGGAGTGGGTACAACTTCCGTAACCGCGGCGCTGGCGTGGTCATTACAGGTTTTAGGTGAATCAGTACTGGTTATTGATGCCTGCTCCGATAATTTGCTGCGCATGTCATTCAATGTCGACTTTACGCATGAAAACGGCTGGGGGCGCGCGCTTCTGGACGATAAAGACTGGCGGGATGCGGGTTTGCGCTATACCTCCCAGCTCGATTTGCTTCCCTTTGGTCAGATGACGGAAACCGAACGCGGGAATGAAGCTGCGTTTCAGCGCCTGTTCTCTCGCTTCACCACCGCTTTGCAGAGTCTGAAAGAGAGCGGACACTATCAGTGGATTCTGCTGGACCTGCCGCACGGCGCCGCGTCGCTGACCCGCCAGCTTCTGTCGCAGTGCGACCATGTGCTCTCCATTGCGAACGTAGATGCGAATTGTCATATCCGTCTGCATCAACAGGCAATGCCTGCCAATGCCCATATTCTGATTAACGATCTGCGCATTGGCAGCCAGATCCAGGACGATCTGTACCAGGTCTGGCTCCAGAGTCAGCGCCGCCTGCTGCCAATGGTTATTCATCGTGACGAAGCGATGGCGGAGTGCCTCGCTTCCAAACAACCGCTTGGGGAGTACCGTAGTGATTCACTGGCGGCAGAAGAGATCCTGACGCTGGCCAACTGGTGTCTGCTGCACTTTGCTAAACGGCCGGAGCCTGCCGGGAGTTCAGTATGAGCCGCCTGACCAACTGGTTGCTCATCCCGCCGGTCAGTTCGCGCTTAAGTGAACGCTACCGCCATTACCGTCATCACGGCGCCTCATCGCTGAGCGCTGCGCTGGGCTGCTTATGGATGATTCTGGCGTGGATGTTCATCCCCCTCGAACATCCACGCTGGCAACGTATTCGTGCGCGCCACGGTGAACTCTATCCGCATATCAACCCTGACAAGCCGCGTCCGCTCGATCCCGCGCGCTACGCTATACAGTCCATCTGGCTTCTGGCGACCTCAACGGGTGCGGAGAAAAAAACGTCACGCTGGCGCAGCTTCGATCGCGTGCAGAACTTACGTGAACACTATCACCAGTGGCTTAACCGGCTACCCGACCGGGTTGGCGATAGAACAGGTCATTTAGATAATCACAAAGAGCTCGGGCACCTTCACCCGGGCTTACGGCGTTTTATTCTCGGCGTGGTGGTGGTGTTCTCGCTCATACTGGCGCTGGTCTGTATTACCCAGCCCTTCAACCCGCTGGCACAGTTTACCTTCCTGATCCTGCTGTGGGGCGTGGCGCTGCTGGTGCGGCGCATTCCGGGGCGTTTTTCTGCCCTGATGCTGATCGTGCTGTCGCTGACCGTTTCCTGCCGCTACATCTGGTGGCGATATACCTCAACGCTGAACTGGGATGATCCGGTCAGCCTGGTGTGTGGGTTAGTGCTGCTGTTTGCTGAGACCTACGCCTGGATCGTGCTGGTGCTGGGTTACTTCCAGGTTATCTGGCCGCTGAATCGACAGCCGGTGCCGCTGCCAAAAGACACGACCCAGTGGCCAACGGTGGACCTCTTCGTGCCGACCTACAACGAAGACCTGTCGGTGGTGAAAAACACCATTTACGCCGCGCTGGGTATCGACTGGCCGAAGGATAAAATCAAAATCTGGATCCTCGATGACGGTGGCCGCGCCGAGTTCCGCCAGTTCGCGGACGAAGTAGGGGTCGAGTACATCGCCCGTACCACGCATGAACACGCTAAGGCCGGTAACATCAACAATGCGCTGAAATATGCCAAAGGGGAGTTCGTCTCTATTTTCGACTGCGACCACGTGCCAACGCGCTCGTTCCTGCAAATGACCATGGGCTGGTTCCTGAAGGAGAAAGAGCTGGCGATGATGCAGACGCCGCACCACTTCTTCTCACCGGACCCGTTTGAACGTAACCTCGGTCGTTTTCGTAAAACCCCGAACGAGGGCACACTGTTCTATGGTCTGGTGCAGGACGGGAACGACATGTGGGACGCAACATTCTTCTGCGGCTCCTGTGCGGTGATCCGCCGTAAACCGCTGGATGAAATTGGCGGGATCGCCGTCGAGACGGTCACGGAAGATGCGCACACTTCGCTGCGTCTGCACCGTCTTGGCTATACCTCCGCCTACATGCGCATTCCTCAGGCGGCGGGGCTGGCCACGGAATCCCTGTCGGCGCACATCGGCCAGCGTATTCGCTGAGCGCGCGGCATGGTGCAAATTTTCCGCCTCGATAACCCGCTGATGGGTAAAGGACTGAAACTGGCGCAACGGCTGTGCTACGTCAACGCCATGTTCCACTTCCTGTCGGGTATTCCACGGCTTATCTTCCTCACTGCGCCGCTGGCGTTCCTGCTTCTTCACGCTTACATCATCTATGCGCCTGCGCTGATGATTGCCCTGTTCGTTCTGCCGCACATGATCCACGCCAGCCTGACGAACTCGAAGATTCAGGGGAAATATCGCCATTCGTTCTGGAGTGAAATCTACGAAACGGTGCTGGCCTGGTATATCGCGCCGCCAACCATGGTGGCGCTGATTAACCCGCATAAAGGGAAATTCAACGTCACCGCGAAGGGCGGGCTGGTGGAAGAGGAGTATGTCGACTGGGTGATCTCCCGGCCCTATATCTTCCTGGTGCTGCTGAATATTGTGGGCGTGATTGTTGGGGTCTGGCGCTACTTCTACGGCCCGGAAAACGAAATTCTGACGGTCTTCGTGAGTATGGCGTGGGTGTTTTATAACCTGATTATCCTCGGTGGCGCGGTGGCGGTATCAGTGGAGAGCAAACAGGTTCGCCGCGCGCATCGCGTCGAAATCAGCATGCCAGCGGCCATTGCCCGCGACGATGGACATCTCTTCTCCTGTACCGTACATGACTTTTCGGATGGCGGTCTGGGTATCAAGATCAACGGTCAGGCGAAGGTGCTTGAGGGGCAGAAGGTCAACCTATTGCTTAAGCGCGGCCAGCAGGAGTATGTCTTCCCGACGCAGGTGGTGCGTGTGAGAGGAAATGAAGTGGGTCTGCAACTGATGCCGCTGACTAAAAAGCAACACATTGATTTTGTGCAGTGTACGTTTGCCCGCGCGGATACGTGGGCTCTCTGGCAGGACAGCTTCCCTGAGGATAAGCCTCTGGAAAGCCTGCTGGATATTCTTAAGCTGGGGTTCCGTGGCTATCGTCACCTTGCAGAATTTGCCCCGTCGTCGGTGAAATTAATTTTCCGGTCACTTACTTCACTGGTTTCCTGGGTCGTGTCGTTCATTCCGCGTCGACCTGAGCGAGATGAAGCGAAGCAGGCGGACCCGGTTATGGCTCAACAATGATGATAACGCGATGAAAACAAAACTTTCCTGGTTATGTGCAGTGGCAATGGGGATGAGTGCGCTCCCTGCAACAGTGGCTAACGCGGCGCCTGATAACGCAGCGACCACACCCGCGCCAACGGTGCCTGTCGTCGCGCAAGCGACCGATCCGGTAGTGACGGCGGCGCCGGGGCAGACGGAAAACGTCGTCCCGAATCAGCCGACGACGGGGAATACGCTGCCCGCCGACAACCCGGTGGTTGGGCAGGTTATGCCTGGCGTGCCGGGAGCCAGTGCACCGGTGGTTGCGGAAAATACGCCGTCGCGTGACGTTAAGCTGACGTTCGCCCAGATCGCGCCTCCTCCGGGCAGCATGGTTCTGCGCGGCATCAACCCAAATGGCGGTGTCGAATTCGGTATGCGTAGCGATGAAGTCGTGTCGAAAGCGATGCTCAACCTGGAATACACGCCATCGCCGTCGCTGCTGCCGGTGCAATCCCAGCTTAAGGTCTATCTGAATGATGAGCTGATGGACGTCCTGCCCGTCACCAAAGAGCAACTGGGTAAGAAAACCCTGGCTCAGGTGCCGATTAACCCGCTGTTTATCACCGACTTTAACCGCGTGCGTCTGGAATTTGTCGGCCATTACCGCGATGTCTGTGAAAACCCGGCCAGCAGCACCCTGTGGCTGGATGTTGGTCGTAACTCTTCGCTTCAGATGACCTATCAGCCGCTGGCGTTGAAAAACGATCTCTCCGCCTTCCCGGTGCCGTTCTTCGACCCGCGTGATAACCGTCCACTGAACCTGCCAATGGTGTTTGCGGGCTCTCCTGATGTGACCGAACAGCTGGCGGCCTCTATCGTGGCATCCTGGTTTGGTTCCCGCTCCGGCTGGCGTGGCCAGAGTTTCCCGGTTATGTACGACAAAATGCCGGACAAAAACGCGATTGTGTTTGCCACCAACGCCAAACGCCCGGCATTCCTGCGGGACCATCCAGAGGTGAAAGCGCCCACCATCGAGATGATCAGCCATCCCGACAATCCGTACGTGAAGCTGCTGGTGATCTTCGGGCGTGATGATAAAGATCTGGTGCAGGCGGCAAAAGGCATTGCGCAGGGCAATATCCTGTTCCGCGGTAATAGCGTCGTGGTGGATGAGGTGAAACCGCTGCTGGCACGTAAGCCTTATGATGCGCCGAACTGGGTCCGCACCGACCGCGCGATTACCTTCGGCGAGCTGAAAACCTATGAAGAGCAATTGCAGTCAACCGGGCTTGAACCTTCTCCTGTCAGCCTGTCGCTGAACCTGCCGCCGGATCTCTATCTGCTGCGCACCAACGGTATTGATATCAACCTGAACTACCGTTACACCGCGCCGGTAACCAAAGACAGCTCGCGCATGGATATCAGCCTCAACAACCAGTTCCTGCAATCCTTCAGCCTGACCAGCAGCCAGGAGACAAACCGGTTGATGCTTCGTCTGCCTGTATTGCAGGGGCTGCTGGATGGTAAAACCGATGTGTCGATCCCGGCGCTGAAGCTCGGTGCGGTGAACCAGCTGCGGTTTAACTTCCAGTACATGAACCCGATGCCGGGTGGATCGGTGGAAAACTGTATTACCTTCCAGCCGGTGCAAAACCACGTGGTGATTGGTGATGATTCCACAATCGACTTCTCGAAGTATTACCACTTTATCGCGATGCCGGATCTGCGTGCGTTTGCTAACGCCAGTTTCCCGTTCAGCCGCATGGCTGATCTCTCTGAATCGATTGTCGTGATGCCAAAAGCGGCCAACGAAGGCCAGGTTGCCACGCTGCTGGACACCATGGGCACCGTCGGGGCGCAAACCGGCTTACCGGCTATCAACGTGACGGTGACGGATGACGGTAGCCAGATCCAGAACAAAGATGCCGATATCATGGTCATCGGCAACATTCCGGACAAGCTGAAAGACGAGAAGCGCGTCGATCTGCTGGTGCAGGCGGCTCAGTCATGGGTCAACACGCCGCTGCGTCAGACCGAGTTCCCGAGCATCATGCCGGACAGCGGCGATCGTCAGGCCAATATCAGGACGACCGTAAGCTCAACGGGTCCGATGGCTGCGATTGTTGGCTTCCAGTCTCCGTATAACGACCAGCGCAGCGTGATCGCCCTGCTGGCGGACAGCCCGCGCGGCTATGAGCTGCTCAACACGGCCATGAACGACAGCGGTAAACGGGCGGCAATGTTCGGTTCCGTCTCGGTGATCCGTGAGTCGGGGGTAAACAGCCTGCGCGTGGGGGATGTCTACTACGTCGGTCATCTGCCGTGGTTCGAACGCCTGTGGTACGCCCTCTCTAACCACCCGGTGCTGCTGGCCGTGCTGGCTGCGCTCAGCGTTGTATTGCTGGCATGGGTATTGTGGCGTCTGCTGCGAATCATCAGCCGTCGTCGTCTTAACCCGGACCATGAGTAAGCCGTGATGAAAATCTTTCGCGGATGTGTAGTCGCAGCGTTGATGCTGGCGGCGGCGAATCTGCATGCCGCCTGTCGCTGGCCTGCCTGGGAGACGTTCAAGCAGGATTATATGAGCGAAAGTGGGCGCGTCATTGATCCCAGTGACGCGCGCAAAATCACCACCTCCGAAGGGCAAAGCTATGGATTGTTCTTTTCCCTGGCAGCAAACGATCGCAAGACGTTTGATCTGCTGCTGACATGGACGCGCGATAACCTTGCCGAGGGGGATTTAGCCCAACATCTCCCGGCGTGGCTATGGGGAAAAAAGGACGACAACACCTGGGCGGTTATCGACCCTAACTCCGCGTCCGATGCCGATATCTGGATAGCCTGGTCGCTGCTGGAAGCCGGGCGGCTGTGGAAAAATCCCGATTACACGCGCACGGGTAAGGCGCTGTTGACGCGCATTGCCAGTGAGGAAGTGGTGAAGGTACCGGGGCTGGGTTCTATGCTGCTGCCGGGTAAAGTCGGTTTTGCCGAAGAGAGTGCCTGGCGCTTCAACCCCAGCTACCTGCCGCCGCAGCTTGCGAGCTATTTCACCCGTTTCGGCGCACCGTGGACAACGCTCCGTGAAACCAACCTGCGTCTGCTGCTGGAGACCGCGCCAAAAGGATTTTCCCCGAACTGGGTGAAATACCAGAAAAAGGGCGGCTGGCAGTTGAAGCAGGATACGACCCTGATCGGCAGTTACGATGCGATTCGCGTCTATCTGTGGGTAGGGATGATGAACGATAACGATCCGCAAAAAGCCCGGCTACTGGCGCGTTTCAAGCCCATGGCGACCACCACAATCAAACAAGGCTTACCGCCGGAAAAAGTGGACGTAGCGACCGGGAAACGTACCGGAGATGGGCCGGTAGGGTTTTCTGCCTCCCTGCTTCCATTTTTACAAGAACGGGACGCGCAGGCGGTGCAACGCCAGCGTGTCGCCGATCGTTTTCCCGATAACAATGCTTATTACAGCTACGTTCTGACCCTCTTTGGACAAGGGTGGGATCAGCATCGTTTTCGTTTCACCGCGCAAGGTGAATTACTACCGGATTGGGGCCAGGAATGCGCACGTTCACACTAAATCTACTCGCCTTATCGCTTGGCCTGGCGTTCATGCCCCTGGCCCAGGCCGCCAACTCCCCGCAGCAGAGACAGCTGCTGGAACAGGTTCGTCTGGGGGAATCCACCCAGCGTGAGGATTTGGTGCGCCAGTCGCTCTATCGCCTTGAGCTGATCGACCCCAACAACCCGGACGTGATTGCCGCTCGCTTCCGCTACCTGTTACGACAGGGGGATACGGCGGGCGCGCAAAAAGAGCTGGATCGCCTGAAAGGAATGGCACCCGATTCCAGTGCGTACCAGTCTTCCCGTACGACCATGCTGCTCTCCACGCCGGATGGTCGCCAGGCCCTCCAGCAGGCTCGCCTGCTCGCCACCACCGGGCACACGCAGGAAGCTATTGCCGCGTATGACAAACTGTTTGACGGTAATCCGCCCAGCGGCGACATCGCGACGGAGTACTGGAACGTGGTGGCGAAAGAGCCTGCCCGCCGCAATCTGGCTATTAATCAGCTGAAGAAAATCAACGCCAGCAGTCCGGGCAACGCCCCGCTACAGGCTTCGCTGGCGCAGCTTCTGTTCCAGAGCGGACGTCGTGATGAAGGGTTTGCGGTGTTACAGGAGATGGCCAAATCGAACAATGGCCGCAGTCAGGCGTCGGACATGTGGTACCAGCAGATCAAAGATCAGCCGGCCAGCAGCGCCAGCGTTACCGCGCTGCAACAATACCTGAGCGTGTTCAGCGATGGCGATAACGTGACGGCGGCGCGCGCCCAGCTTGAAGCGCAGCAAAAACAGCTCGCCGATCCGGCGTTTCGCGCCAAAGCCGAAGGGTTAGCCGCAGTGGATGCCGGGCAGGGCAGTAAAGCGGTAACGGAGCTGCAGAAAGCAGTCAGCGCCAACCACGCCGACAGTGAAGCCGTAGGCGCGCTGGGGCAGGCCTATTCGCAGAAAGGCGATCGCGCCCGCGCGGTTGCGCAGTTTGAAAAGGCGATCGCCCTCGATCCGCAGAGCGACAACCGGGGCAAATGGGACAGCCTGCTGAAGGTTAACCGATACTGGCTGCTGATCCAGCAGGGTGATAACGCCCTGAAAGCCAACAAGACAGCCCAGGCGGAACGCTATTATCAGCAGGCGCGCAACATTGACAATACGGACAGCTACGCGGTACTGGGGCTGGGTGACGCGGCGGCGGCGCGGAAAGATAACGACGCGGCTGAACGCTATTATCGCCAGGCATTGCGAATGGACAGCGGCAACAGCAACGCGGTACGCGGTCTTGCCAATATTTATCGCGAGCAGTCTCCGGAGAAGGCGACGCAGTTTATTCAGTCGCTCTCTGCCAGCCAGCGCCGCAGCATTGATGATATTGAACGTAGCCTGACGAACGAGCAGCTCTCGGCTCAGGCTGAACAGCTGAAAAGCCAGGGAAACTATGCGCAGGCCGCAGAAATTCAGCGCCGACGCCTTGCGCTTTCCCCGGGCGACGTGTGGATCACCTACCGGCTATCACGCGATCTGTATAGCGCGGGTCAGCGCAGCCAGGCGGATAACCTGATGCGTCAGCTGGCAAGCCAGAAACCGGGCGATCCGGATCAGGTTTACGCCAGCGGGCTGTACCTGTCCGGTAACGATCGGGACCGGGCCGCGCTGGCGCATCTGAACACGCTGCCGCGCGACAAGTGGAACGGCAACATCCAGGCGCTGGCGGACCGCCTGCAAAGTAACCAGGTGCTGGAAAACGCCAACCGCCTGCGCGACGGTGGAAAAGAGCAGGAGGCGGAAGCGCTGCTTCGCCAGCAGCCCCCGTCCACTCGTATCGACTTAACGCTGGCGGACTGGGCTGAACAGCGTGGCGATCACGAGGCCGCGAAAACCGCCTACAACACCGTCCTGCAACGGGAACCGCAGAACGAAGACGCAATTCTCGGCCTGACCGAAGTCAATCTTGCTCAGGGCAACAGGGACGCCGCTCGCGCTGAGCTGGCGAAACTGCCCGCGGCACAAAACGGCGAACCGCTCTCCCTCAATATGCAGCGCCGGATCGCCATGGCGCAGGCCGGTCTGGGCGATTCAGCCGTGGCAGAAAAGACCTTCAACACCATTCTTCCGCAGGCAAAATCGCAGCCGCCTTCTATGGAAAGTGCGCTGGTGATGCGTGATGCCGCCCGTTTCCAGGCACAAAATGGTCAGCCTCAGCAGGCGCTGGACACCTGGAAGGATGCGATGGTCTCATCTGGCATCACAACGACTCGTCCAACCGATAACGACAGCTTTACGCGGCTCACGCGTAACGATGAGAAAGATGACTGGCTGAAGCGCGGCGTGCGCAGCGATGCAGGCGATCTTTATCGTCAGCAGGATCTGAACGTCACGCTGCAACACGACTACTGGGGATCCAGCGGCACGGGGGGCTATTCCGACCTGAAAGCGCATACCACTATGCTCCAGGTGGATGCGCCGCTATCGGATGGCCGCATGTTCTTCCGTAGCGATCTGGTCAATATGAACGCCGGTTCCTTTGACACCAATAACGGAACCTACGATCCGACATGGGGTACCTGCGCCGAAACGCCATGTCACGGCAGCACGAACCAGTCGGCCAACGGCGCCAGCGTGGCAGTCGGCTGGCAGAACAACACCTGGGCGTGGGACATCGGTACTACGCCGATGGGCTTCGACGTGGTCGATGTGGTGGGCAGCCTGAGCTACAGCAACGACTTGGGGCCGATTGGCTACACCCTGAACGCCCATCGTCGTCCGATTTCCAGCTCGGTGCTGGCCTTCGCCGGGCAAAAAGATCCCAATACCGACACCACCTGGGGCGGCGTGCGTGCTACCGGTGGCGGCGTGAGCATGAGCTACGACAAAGGCGAAGCTAACGGGATCTGGTCAAGCCTGAGTGCCGACAGCCTCACCGGGAAGAATGTCGAAGATAACTGGCGGGTCCGCTGGATGACCGGCTATTACTACAAGCTTATCAATCAGAACAACGAGCGTCTGACGGTCGGTGTGTCCAACATGCTCTGGCATTACGATAAGGATTTAAGTGGCTATTCGCTGGGCCAGGGCGGTTACTACAGTCCCCAGGAGTATGTGTCGTTCGCCTTACCGGTGAACTGGCGTAAACGCACAGAGAACTGGTCATGGGAGCTGGGCGGTTCCGTCTCATGGTCCCATTCAAAAACAAAGGATGTGATGCGTTATCCGTTGCAGGGGCTGATCCCGGACAATGAGCCAGGCCGTTATACCGATAAAGGTGTGATGGGAACCGGAAGTAGCTCGTCAGGGACGGGTTATACCGCAAGGGCGATTGTTGAACGCCGTGTGACGTCCAACTGGTTTGTCGGTCTGGGCGTCGATATTCAGGAAGCGAAAGACTATACCCCGAGCCATGCGCTGCTCTATGTTCGGTATTCTGCCGCAGGCTGGCAGGGTGATATGGACTTACCGCCGGAACCGCTGGTGCCTTATGCAGACTGGTGATCGGATTTTTGCTTAATCTAATTGTAAGTCTCTCTTAAAAGTGCAGCTATCGGGTATACTCGGGCGCACCAGGTTTACGCCCTGGTGCGCCCTGCGCTTCGAGTTTTGTGGAGAGTCATTTTGCGTGTCAGCCGTTCCTTAACGATCAAACAGATGGCGATGGTGTCTGCCGTCACAATGCTGTTTGTCTTCATCTTCTGCGTCATTTTGCTGTTTCATTCCGTACAGCAGAATCGCTATAACACGGCTTCGCAACTGGAAAGTATTGCCCGCTCGGTGCGGGAACCCCTGTCGGCCTCGATCCTGAAAGGGGATATCCCCGAGGCGGAATCCATCCTGAAGCGCATTCAGCCCGCCGGTATCGTGAGCCGCGCCGACGTCGTGCTGCCGAACCAGTTCCAGGCGCTGCGGATGAGCTTTATCCCGGAGCGTCCCGTCCCGATGATGGTGATGCGCCTGTTTGAACTGCCGGTGCAGATTTCCCTGCCTCTCTATTCCCTGGAAAGACCGGCTAACCCGCAGCCGCTGGCCTATCTGGTACTACAGGCGGACTCGTACCGCATGTATAAATTCGTCATGAGTTGGGTTGCTACGTTAGTGACTACTTACTTACTTTTGACCTTAATGTTGAGCGTGGCGCTGACGTGGTGCATCAACCGGTTAATTGTGCATCCGTTGCGCCGCATAGCCCGGGAGCTGAATGACCTCTCTCCGCAGGAGCATATGGGGCATCAGCTTCCCTTGCCGCGTCTGCATCACGACGATGAAATCGGCATGCTGGTCCGCAGTTACAATATCAACCAGCAGCGTGTCCTGCGTCAGCAGGAAGAGGTCAGTAATAACGCCACCCGTTTCCCGGTTTCCGACCTGCCAAACAAAGCGTTTTTAATGGCCCTGCTGGAGCAGACCGTCGCTCGCCAGCAGACCACCGCGCTGATGGTGATTGCCTGCGAGACCTTGCAGGACACGACGGGCGTGCTGAAAGAGAGCCAGCGCGAGATGCTATTACTGACGCTGGTGGAAAAAATCAAATCTGTGCTGGCGCCGCGCATGGTACTTACCCAGGTCAGCGGCTATGACCTGGTGGTGATTGCGCACGGTGTAAAAGAGCCGTGGCACGCTATTACGTTAGGTCAGCAAGTACTCACTGTCATAAATGAGCGGCTACCCATTCAGGGTATCCAGCTACGCCCAAGTGCCAGCATTGGTATCGCAATGTACTACGGTGGTCTGACCGCCGAGCAGTTATACCGTCGGGCTTTCTCAGCAGCGTTTACCGCGCGCCGAAAAGGCAAAAACCAGATCCAGTTCTTTGATCCGGAGCAAATGGAAAAAGCCCAGCAGCGCCTGACGGAAGAGAGCGACATTCTGACGGCGATGGACAATCGCCAGTTTGCGCTCTGGCTACAGCCGCAGGTGGATTTGCGCACGGGTGAAGTGACCAGCGCCGAAGCGTTGCTGCGCATGCAGCAGCCGGACGGCACGTGGGAGCTGCCTGAGGGGATGATCGAACGTATCGAGTCCTGCGGCCTGATGGTCACCGTCGGATACTGGGTGCTGGAAGAGTCGTGCCGCCAGCTTGCGGCCTGGCAACAACGGGGCATCACGCTGCCGCTGTCGGTGAATCTTTCTGCGCTACAGCTGATGCACCCGACTATGGTGCCGGATATGCTCGAGTTGATCCATCGCTACCGCATCCAGCCCCACACGTTGATCCTGGAAGTCACCGAGAGCCGTTGTATTGACAATCCTGACGACGCTGTCGCCATTCTGAAACCGCTGCGTAATGCCGGGATCCGCATTGCGCTGGACGATTTTGGTATGGGGTATTCCGGCTTGCGTCAGCTCCAGCACATGAAAACCCTGCCGGTGGACGTCCTGAAAATCGACAAAACCTTTGTGAAAGGGCTGCCGGAGGATTGCAGCCTGGTGCAGGCCATTATCCAGATGGCGCACAGCCTGAACCTGCACGTGACTGCCGAAGGTATTGAGGCCGAAGCCCAGCGCGAGTGGCTGGCTGCGGCGGGTGTGGAGAGCGGTCAGGGCTTCCTGTTTGGCCGCGCCGTGCCGACGGATACCTTTGAGCGACGCTATCTCGCCGACGCTGGCAATAACGCAAAAGTGTAATTTTGTTGCTGGCTTGTGCGAGCCAGCTCAAAGTTCTTAACATTTGTGTTTCAAATTTGAACCCCGTTTATTTCTGTCCTGTTATGTGGGTGTTATTTTAAAGCCGCAGGTTAACCATAACCTTACAAAGCCTGTAGTTATTCTTCCAGGGACACCCTATGAAAACCTCACTCTTCAAAAGTCTTTACTTCCAGGTCCTGACAGCCATCGCCATCGGTATTTTGCTCGGTCACTACTACCCGGAGCTGGGCGCGCAAATGAAACCGCTTGGCGACGCGTTCGTTAAGCTCATCAAAATGATCATCGCGCCGGTCATCTTCTGTACCGTGGTGACCGGTATCGCCGGCATGGAAAGCATGAAGGCGGTCGGGCGTACGGGGGCGGTTGCCCTGCTGTACTTCGAGATTGTCAGTACCATCGCGCTGATTATCGGCCTGATTATTGTCAACGTGGTACAGCCTGGCGCGGGCATGAACGTTGACCCGGCCACGCTGGATGCGAAAGCGGTGGCGGTTTACGCTGAACAGGCGAAAGATCAGGGGATTGTTGCCTTCCTGCTGGACGTGATCCCGAGCAGCGTGATTGGCGCGTTCGCCAGCGGAAATATTCTCCAGGTGCTGCTGTTTGCCGTGCTGTTTGGCTTTGCCCTGCACCGTCTTGGCAGCAAAGGCCAGCTGATTTTTAACGTCATTGAAAGCTTCTCGCAGGTTATCTTCGGCATCATCAACATGATTATGCGTCTGGCCCCGATTGGTGCCTTTGGCGCGATGGCCTTCACCATCGGGAAATACGGCGTCGGCACGCTGGTACAGCTTGGCCAGCTGATTATCTGCTTCTACATCACCTGTATTCTGTTTGTGGTGGTGGTGCTCGGCTCCATCGCTCGTGCGACCGGCTTCAGCATCTTCAAATTTATCCGTTACATTCGTGAAGAGCTGCTGATTGTCCTCGGCACATCCTCTTCTGAGTCCGCGCTGCCGCGTATGCTCGATAAAATGGAAAAGCTGGGCTGCCGTAAGTCAGTGGTGGGGCTGGTTATTCCTACGGGCTACTCCTTTAACCTGGACGGCACCTCGATTTACCTGACGATGGCGGCGGTCTTTATTGCTCAGGCCACCAACAGCCACATGGATATCTTCCATCAGATTACGCTGCTGGTCGTCCTCCTGCTCTCCTCGAAAGGGGCGGCGGGCGTAACGGGTAGCGGATTTATCGTGCTGGCGGCCACTATCTCAGCGGTTGGCCATCTGCCGGTGGCGGGTTTGGCCCTGATCCTCGGTATCGACCGCTTTATGTCTGAAGCCCGCGCGTTAACCAACCTGATTGGTAATGGTGTGGCGACGGTTGTGGTGGCGAAGTGGGTAAAAGAGCTGGATCACAAGAAACTTAACGATACGCTGAATAATCGCACATCTGAGGACAAAACCCCCGGTTTATCCTCTTAATCCCTCATAAATGCCCGTATTCCCTTGTGGGGATGCGGGCACCTGCGCATAATAACCGCTCATACCTGTCATATTTCGACAAAATTTTTTTGGGTATATTTCGCTTCCGCCCGTGACGTTTAGCCGAACACGCTGTCTAATCGGAAGGTTTTCATCGTCATCTTTGAGTGCTCACGTCGCGAGACACTCTCTTTAACCAGGAATGTTGATCAGGGGTTCACATGCAGGGCACAAAAATTCGACTCTTAACCGGCGGTTTGCTGATGATGGCAGCAGCCAGTTATGTGCAGGCAGATGCGCTCCAGCCAGACCCGGCCTGGCAACAGGGAACACTGGCGAACGGATTCCAGTGGCAGGTGTTATCCACTCCGCAACGTCCGAGCGATCGCATTGAAATTCGTCTGGCTGTGAATACCGGCTCCCTCACAGAAAGCACCCAGCAGACCGGCTTAAGCCATTTTATTCCTCGACTGGCGCTCACCCAGAGCGGCAGTTTGCAGGCGGTTCAGGTGCGTTCTTTATGGCAACAGGCCATCGATCCAAAACGCCCGCTTCCCCCGGCTGTGGTCTCCTATGACTACACCATGTTTAACCTGAGCCTGCCCAACAACCGTAACGATCTGCTTAAAGAAGCGCTTACCTATCTTTCTGATGCGACCGGCAAACTGGCGATTACGCCTGAGACCGTAAACTATGCGTTGAGCAACAGCGACATGGTGGCGACCTGGCCGACGGATACCAAAGAAGGCTGGTGGCGCTACCGCCTGAAAGGGTCCACGCTGCTTGGCCACGACCCGGCAGAACCGCTGAAACAGCCGGTTGATGCCGCGCAGGTGAAATCTTTCTACCAGCAGTGGTACACCCCGGATGCCATGACCCTCATTGTGGTGGGCAACGTGGACAGCCGTGCGGTGATAGAGCAGATCAACAAAGCCTTTGGCGATCTAAAAGGGAAGCGTGAAACGCCCGCCCCTGTTCCTACTTTGTCCCCGCTGCGTCCTGAGACGGTCAGTATCATGACGGATACCGTGCGTCAGGATCGTCTTTCGATGATGTGGGATACCGCCTGGCAGCCGATCCGCGAGTCCTCGGCGCTGTTGCGTTACTGGCGTGCGGACCTGGCGCGTGAAGCGCTGTTCTGGCATGTTCAGCAGACGCTCAGCAAGAACAACGTGAAAGACATTGGTCTGGGCTTTGACTGCCGCGTGCTGTTCCAGCGCGCCCAGTGCGCCATTAACGTCGAATCGCCGGGTGATAAGCTGAATGCCAATCTCGGCGTGGTGGCGAAAGAGCTGGCTAAAGTGCGTAAAGAGGGCCTGTCTGAAGAGGAATTTAACGCGCTGGTGGCGCAGAAATCCCTCGAATTGCAGAAACTGTTTGCCACCTATGCCCGCGCCGATACCGATATCTTAATCAGCCAGCGCATTCGCTCCTTACAGAATCAGGTCGTGGATATCGCGCCGGAGCAGTATCAGAAATTGCGTCAGGATTTCCTGAACGGTCTGACCGTGGAGATGCTGAATCAGGATCTGCGGCAGCAGCTGTCTCAGGATATGGCGTTGATTCTGTTGCAGCCGAAAGGTGAGCCGGAATATGACATGAAAGAGTTAAAGGCCACCTGGAACGCCATCATGGCGACGCCGTCGCAGCCAGTACAGGCGGCGGCCGATGATTTGCACCAGGATGCGAGCGATATTCCGCAGGGCCAGTAAGGCCCTGCGTTCCCTCTCCCTGTGGGCTGAGGGATTTTATGCAGAAGCAATAAAGTTGCTTTCTAAATGACTGAGGGCTGTCAGCGATGCCCTGGTCCGGCTGTAAATCGCTGAGGCGTTTGCCTTCCGGCCGGGGCGAGGCGCAGGGATGCGCCGAGAGGGCGGCTTTACAGGGACGTTGCCTCCGCCCGTACCCGATAAGCCGGAAGGAATAAGCCGAGGTCACCGCGAAGCGGCGATTTACCGCCGGGAGCCCAGGTCGCCAGGGTGGTGGCGACTGAGCCACCCTGGCACGTTCACCGGTCATGTCGTTACAGAGTAGCAAGGAACATAAAGTGAACGGAATGACCACCACCGCCGTATGTTCCCCTCACCCTACCCTCTCCCCGGAGGGGCGAGGGGATTGCTCAGTGCTCGCATTAATTTGTGGGGAACCCTCAGCCCTGTGGGAGAGGGTTAGGGTGAGGGCATCAGCCCGCCCATTCCTTAAGCAGGCATCGCCTCGCGCGGAATAATCGCTCCGCGATACTGAATCACCGTGCTGGCCGTCAAGTGTCCGCGCTGCGCTGCCGCTTCTGGCGTACCTCCCGTCAAACGTACCGCCAGATACCCCGCGCTGAAAGAATCGCCCGCCGCAGTGGTATCGATCACTTTCTCTTTCGCCAGCTTCACCGCCGGCACCTCTGTCACGGCTTCACCCGCCACCGCCACCAGGCAAGACTCCGCCCCGCGCTTAATCACCACTTCGCTGACCCCAGCGGCCTGCGTCCGGGCGATGACCTCATCAACCGGCTTTTCACCCCACAGGGCATCTTCATCGTCCAGCGTCAGGAAGGCGATATCGGTGCATTCCAGCATCTGCTGATACACCTGCTGCGTCTCTTCACGGCTGGCCCAGAGGCGCGGACGGTAGTTGTTATCGAAAATCACCTTACCGCCGTTGGCACGGCATTCGCGCAGCAGTGACAGCAGCTTTTCACGGCTCTGCTGGCTCAGGATCGCCAGGCTGATCCCGCTCAGGTAGAGGTAATCGAAGGTGGCCAGCTCTTCGCAAATCGCAGCGGCGGCATCGCTTTCCAGCCAGAATTTGGCAGCCGCTTCATTACGCCAGTAATAGAAGGTGCGCTCGCCGGTACTGTCGGTTTCGATGTAGTACAAACCCGGCAGACGGTTTTCCATTCGCTGGATCAGCGAAGTTTCAACGTTTTCACCCTGCCAGGCCTCCAGCATCTGCTGGCTGAAGCTGTCCGTTCCCAGCGCGGTAACGTAGCTCACGCTCAGCGCGTCGGGGGCGACCTGACGGGCAATGTAAACGGAGGTGTTCAATGTATCGCCGCCAAAACCGCGGCTGACTTCCGCGCCTTTCTGGGACAGCTCAATCATGCATTCGCCAATCACGGCAATTTTCTTAGACATAGTCGTGAACCTGAACAGAGTAATTAAGAGTAGTGTGCGCTGTGTGTTTTTTACGGTCAACTATATTAAAACGACGTTCCATTATTTTTTTTGAGCCAGCGCGTGTTCCGGCATATTTCTGTCATCTTAATTTCATTTTCCCGCTGAATTGAACATAAAGTTCTCACCTGGCGGGCCGATAACTCAGTGACGAGTCCAGAAAGGCTATCCCATACAACAGGACATCCGAAATGAAGTCAGAGCAGGTTATCCAGCGGCTGAGCACTACGCCTGAGGCAAGTATTGAGAACTTGCAGGAGCATCGCTACTGGCTGCAATGTGAGCGAGCGTACACCTATCAGCCTATCTACCGTACTGACGGTCGGTTAATGGCAATTGAGGTGTTAACGGTCGTCACTCATCCATCGAACCCTTCGCAGCGTATCGCGCCGGACCGCTATTTTGCGGAGGTTGCCGTGCGTCAGCGCATCGACGTGCTGGAAGAGCAGTTGAGAATGCTGGCGACGAAGCAGGCGTTCTTCGAGCAGCACGGTATTCTGGCTTCGGTGAACGTGGATGGTCCAACCCTGATGGCGTTACGTCAGAATGCGACGCTGCAGGCGCTGATTGCCACCTTGCCGTGGATGCGCTTCGAGCTGGTGGAACATGTTCAGCTGCCGCAGGACTCCTCATTTGCCTCGATGTGTGAGTTTGGCCCGCTGTGGCTGGATGATTTCGGTACCGGTATGGCCAACTTCTCCGCCCTGAGCGAAGTGCGTTATGACTACATCAAAGTGGCCCGCGATCTGTTTATCATGCTGCGCCAGACACCGGAAGGACGGAACCTGTTTACGATGCTCCTGCAACTGATGAACCGCTATTGCCAGGGCGTCATTGTGGAAGGCGTAGAGACGCTGGAAGAGTGGCGCGACGTGCAAAATTCTCCGGCAGCGGCGGCACAGGGTTATTTCCTCTCTCGTCCCGTCCCCATGGATACCCTGGAAAAGGTGATAACCACCCTCTGATCTGCCCGCTTCCCTTTGTCTGAACTATAGTTTTAAAGGCAAGTTCATCAGGAAAGGGGACAACAATGACAAAAACAACCAGGGTGATTTCCTGGACAGCAGGGATTTTCTTGTTGCTGATCGTGGTCTTAATCATCATTATCGCCACGTTTGACTGGAACCGCCTCAAACCGACCATCAACCAGAAAGTCTCGACCGAGCTAAACCGCCCCTTCGCAATACGTGGCGATTTGGGGGTCGTGTGGGAGCGTCAGAAAGAGGAAACCGGCTGGCGAAGCTGGGTGCCCTGGCCGCACGTTCACGCTGACGACATCATTCTTGGCAACCCGCCGGACATCCCCGAAGTGACCATGATCCACCTGCCGCGCGTGGAAGCCACGCTGGCGCCGTTAGCCCTGTTAACCAAAACGGTGTATCTGCCGTGGATCAAACTTCAGCAGCCCGACGCGCGGCTGATTCGCCTGTCGGAGAAAACCAATAACTGGACGTTCGATCTCGCCAGCAGCGGCGATAAAGATCCGAATGCGCAGCCCTCTTCATGGTCCTTCCGCCTCGACAATATTCTGTTCGATCGGGGGCGGATCGCCATTGACGATAAAGTAAGTAAGGCTGACGTGGAGATCCTCGTCGATCCGCTGGGCAAGCCGCTGCCGTTTAGCGAAGTGACGGGCAGCAAAGCCAAAGGCGATGACAGCAAAGCTGGCGATTACGTCTTCGGCCTGACAGCGAAAGGGCGCTACAACGGCCAGCCACTGACCGGTAAAGGCAAAATCGGCGGTATGCTGGCGCTCAGGAGCGAGGGTACGCCGTTCCCGGTGCAGGCGGACTTCCGCTCGGGCAATACCCGCGTGGCGTTCGTGGGCACGGTTAACGACCCGATGAACATGGGCGGCGTCGACCTCCAGCTTAAGTTTGCCGGGGATTCGCTGGGTGAATTGTACGATCTCACCGGCGTGCTGCTGCCGGATACCCCGCCGTTTGAAACGGACGGGCGGCTGGTCGCAAAAATCGACGCTGAAAAATCGTCCGTCTTTGACTACCGGGGGTTCAACGGCCGCATCGGCGATAGCGATATACACGGCACGCTGACCTACACCACCGGAAAACCGCGCCCGAAACTGGAGGGGGACGTTGAATCCCGCCAGCTGCGTCTGGCCGATCTTGGTCCGCTGATTGGCGTAGATTCGGGTAAAGGCACGAAGTCAAAAGAGGTCAAAAAGGACGCTCAGCCTGCGGGTAAAGTGCTGCCCTATGACCGCTTCGAAACCGACAAGTGGGACGTAATGGATGCGGACGTGCGCTTCAAAGGACGTAAAATTGAGCATGGCAGCACGCTGCCGTTGAGCAACCTCTCGACCCATATCATCCTGAAAAACGCCGATCTGCGCCTGCAACCGCTGAAGTTTGGCATGGCCGGGGGAACCATTTCCTCGAATATCCACCTGGAGGGGGATAAAAAGCCGATGCAGGGAAGGGCGGAGATCCAGGCGCGTCGTCTGAAGCTGAAAGAGCTGATGCCGGACGTGGAGTTGATGCAGAAAACCCTCGGTGAGATGAACGGCGATGCGGACATTCGCGGCACGGGTAACTCTGTGGCCGCGCTGTTAGGCAGCGGAAACGGCAACCTGAAGCTGCTAATGAACGACGGGCTGGTGAGCCGTAACCTGATGGAGATCCTGGGGCTGAACGTCGGTAACTTCATCGTCGGACAAATCTTCGGAGACGATGAAGTGCGCGTAAACTGCGCGGCGGCAAACGTGGACCTGGTCAACGGTGTGGCGCGTCCGCAGATTTTCGCATTCGACACGGAAAACGCGGTTATCAACATCACCGGTACCGCCAGCATGGCGTCCGAGCAGCTGGATTTAACCATCGATCCGGAAAGTAAAGGCATTCGCATCATCACCCTGCGCTCGCCGCTCTACGTTCGCGGGACCTTCAAAGATCCGCAGGCGGGCGTGAAGGCCGGGCCGCTGATTGCGCGCGGTGCGGTTGCCGCCGCCCTCGCCACGCTGGTCACCCCTGCGGCGGCGCTGCTGGCGTTGATTTCGCCGTCAGAAGGCGAAGCGAATCAGTGTCGGACGATTTTGTCGCAGATGAAGAAGTAAGGTGTGGCCTGTTCTTGCCGGGTGACGCTGCGCTTACCCGGCCTACATGTGAATCGTAGGCCGGGTAAGGCGTAGCCGCCACCCGGCATTCGCTTACAGAGTCTGATGCTTAGTTTCGTGCGTCAGCAGCAGCGCAATCAGCGTCAACGCTGCCATTGCCGCCAGATAGACACCCACATAGAACAGACCATAGTTCGCCTGAAGCCACGTGGCGATATACGGGGCCACCGAGGCGCCCAGAATAGACGAAACGTTATAGGAGAACGACGCGCCGGTATAACGCACTTCAGTCGGGAACAGCTCCGGCAGCAGCGCGCCCATTGGGCCAAAGGTCAGCCCCATCAGGCTCAGACCAATCAGCAGATACGCCATCACCAGCGCAGGGCTACCTGAACCCAGCAGCGGCGGGAAGACAAACAGTGCGAACAGGATGATCAGCGAGGTGATGACGATCATGCTTGAACGACGGCCAAATTTATCCGCCAGCAGGCCCGCGATGGGCACCATCACGCCAAATCCAATAACCGCCATCATCAGCATCCACAGCACTTCGTTACGCGGCAGGCCCAGTCCGACCGGTACGGCGGCGGTACTGTAGGTCATGGAGTACACGGTCATGATATAGAACAGCGTGTAGGTCGCCAGCATGATGAACGTACCCAGCACGGTCACGCGGAGGTGTTTGGTCAGCAGCGTCCCCAGCGGAACTTTAACCTGCTTTTTCGCCGCGGCGACTTTAGCGAAGACCGGCGTCTCGTGCAGCGACACGCGCACGTACAGGCCAATCAGCACCAGCACGGCAGAGAAGACGAACGGAATACGCCAGCCCCAGCTCATGAACTGTTCATCGGTCAGCAGCCAGGAGAGGAGCAGGAAGGTGCCGTTCGCGAAGAAGAAGCCAATCGGCGCGCCCAGCTGTGGGAAAGAGCCATACAGGGCACGCTTACGCGCCGGGGCGTTCTCGGTCGCCAGTAGCGCCGCGCCGCCCCATTCCCCGCCCAGCCCCAGGCCCTGACCAAAGCGCGCCAGCGCCAGCAGCACAGGCGCCAGAATGCCGATAGTTTCATAGGTCGGCAGCAGGCCGATGGCGACGGTGGAGATCCCCATCGTCAGCAGCGAGGCAACCAGCGTCACTTTACGACCGACGCGATCGCCAAAGTGGCCAAAGACCGCTGAACCTATAGGACGCGCAACGAAGGCGATAGCAAAGGTAGCTAAAGACTGTAGCGTGGCTGCCGTCGGGTCGCCCTGTGGGAAGAAAATATGCGGAAAGACAATGACCGCAGCGGTGGCGTAAATATAAAAGTCGAAGAACTCAATGGCGGTGCCAATCAGCGATGCGACGACGACTTTATTGCGGGAGTTGACCGGAACGTGTTCCGCCCCTTCGTTAAGTGTGGTGGCTGTTGCTTGCATAATATTTTCTTATTTTTGGACGAACGAAGGGCCATATTAGGCACAGCAAAAGCGACATTTCAATCTGTAACAAAGGCGTGACATGGTCATAAAAGCAACAAAAAGCGGATAATTTTCAGGCCAGCGAAAACACTTCCATGAAATGCTTCACACATTTTAAATATCAGTCATTAAAACTGGTTTTGAGTTAAATAAAAGTTACGGTCTGGATTTATATGCTGAAATGATGAATCGGGCTGAAATATCAGCCCGACAGGACATCAGTGGTGGGTTTTTCCCGGCATGCGCGGGTCGTCTTTATACTCTGCGGTGGCGATCCACGCGGCACAGAACAGCGTCAGGCGTGCGAAGAAATAGAAGAAGGCCATCAGCCCCAGCACCGAACCAAAGGCCGCGCCGGAGGGGGACTTCACCAGCGATGGCAGCGTATAGGTCATCACAATTTTGATCACCTCAAAGCCAATGGCGGCAATCAACGTCCCACGGATCAGCGCCTTCTTGCGCGGCCGATGGCGGGGCAAACGCCAGAAGATCCAGAAGAACAGCAGGTAGTTAGCAAAGATGGAGATAGCAAGCCCTATACCGCGCCAGGCCGGTTTCAGCCATTCAATGTAGTCCAGATACAGCGCGGAGATAATCATCTGCTGCGCAGAACCGGCGACCGAGGTGATAGAGAGCGTGATGACCAGCGCCACCAGCAGACCAATTAGCGAGATAAAGTCGCGCAAATACTTCACCCATATCTTCTCCTGATCCTGCGGCGTACGCTCCCAGACGTCACGCGACTGGGCGCGAATGGCCTCACGCAGGTTGCCCATCCAGTTAACCCCGGAATAGAGCGCAATCAGCAACCCGACGATACCCACGGTGGTACGCTGCTGCACGGCGGTGTTGATGGTGCTTTTGAGCGTCGTGGCGAGCGTCTGGTCGCTGACGTTGGTCAGGATCTTATTGAAGATGTCCTGCAACAGCGTCGGGTGAGACGCCAGCACAAAACCGGCGGCAGCAAACGACACCATCAGGATGGGGATCATCGACAGGAAAGAGAAGTAGGTGATCGCCGCGCCAAACTGATTTCCCATGCGGTCGTTAAAGCGCTCAGCGGCGCGGATCAGGTGAGCAATCGCGGGTATCTGCTGAATTTTTTCGGCTATGCCGGTCACGGTGCCCAGCGCTTTGCTGGTCGTTCCAGGCTCCTTCGGCGCTTCAGGCTCGTTATCCATCTTTTTGATGGGTTCATAATCTAAATGTTGAGTCGGTCGTTGCGGGTTATTTTCCGGCGTCACGCGCATTTTCCTTTTCGTTGAGCTGGATGTTACTGAATTATAGCTTGCGACTAGTCCACGTAACTTTTTGTGAGTTCGGTAAGCCACTCCATAAACACATGCACCCGACGGGAGAGGTTACGGCGGTGGGGATAAATGAGGGAGACGGGCATTGGTTCAGCCCGATATTGCGGCAGGATCTCAACGAGTTTTTTCGTGCGCAGGGCATCACGCACCCCGACGCGCGGAGCCTGAATAATGCCAAGCCCGGCGATACAGGCGGCCTGGTAGGTTTCCGTGCTGTTAACCGTCAAAACGCCTCCCGTTTTTATCCACTGGGTCGCGCTGCCGTTGAAATACTCAAAACCCAGAGGACGGGTGCCCAGCGTGGCGGAGTAATGAATGAGGGCGTGTGAGCCCAAATCATCCAGCGTCTCAGGGTAGCCGAATCGCGTGAGATAATCCGGGCTGGCGCAGTTAATCACTGAAAGCTTCCCAAGCGGGCGGGCGATAAGCCCGGAGTCCTTCAAGTTTCCCACGCGAACCACGCAGTCAAATCCTTCGCGGATGACATCGACCAGACGATCGCTGCTGCTTAGCTCAAGCTCAATGCCGGGAAACTGTTGTAAAAATGCAGGCAGTTTCGGAATGACGACATTTCGTGCAATGGCAACGGGCATATCCACACGTAGCCGACCGCTGATGGTGGAAGGGTCGTGCAGAAACATGCCGTCCAGTTCGTCCAGATTCATCAGCAGATCTTTTGCGCGTTCGTAATAAACCATGCCGTCCTGCGTCAGGCTGACGCGGCGGGTAGTGCGGTGCAGCAGTTGAGTGCCAAGCGCGTTCTCCAGCGCCTGGATCTGCCGCGAGACACTCCCCTTCGGCAGGCTTAACGTCTCCGCCGCGCGGGTAAAACTCTCCAGTTCCGCGACGCGAAGGAAAAGCTGCATTGCGTATATTTTATCCATAGATATGGGTCATTGTTGTTTTAAATGAAACAGTGAAGCGTTGGCGGCACTATTTATTGATTTTCTACCATCTAATAAGCTCATTCTCAATCTTCATCGCAGTCGAAACGAGGTGAATTATGCGTGAACGTATTGCATTAGTGACGGGCGGTAGCCGCGGCCTGGGTAAAAATGCGGTTTTGAAGCTTGCTGCGGAAGGGACAGATATCATCCTGACCTGGAACAGCAGTCAGCAGGAGGCGCAGGAAGTTGTACGCGAAATTGAGGGAAAAGGTAGAAAAGCGGCAGCATTGCAGCTTAACGTCGGCGATACGGCAAGTTTTGCGCGCTTCGCTCAACAGGTGAAGGAAACCCTTACACACGTCTGGCAACGTGACACCTTTGACTATTTAGTGAACAACGCAGGTACAGGGTTATACGCACCCTATACCGAGACGACAGAAGCGCAGTTTGATGATGCGGTGAATATTCACTTCAAAGGTCCGTTTTTCCTCACACAACAGCTGCTGCCGCTCATAAAAGACGGAGGACGGATCCTGAACGTCTCAAGCGGACTGGCCCGTTTTACTCAGCCAGGTTCAGGGACTTACGCGGCAATGAAAGGAGCGATGGAAGTGCTGACCCGCTATCAGGCAAAAGAGCTTGGCGTGCGCGGAATTTCCGTCAATATCATCGCGCCTGGCGCGATTGAAACCGACTTTGGAGGCGGACGCGTAAGGGATAATGCGGAGCTTAACCAGCTGCTGGCCTCGCAGACGGCGCTGGGACGGGTGGGCCTGCCCGATGATATCGGTGACGCCATTGCGGCGTTGCTCAGTGACAAACTGGGCTGGATGAATGCGCAACGTATTGAAGTTTCAGGCGGTATGTTCCTGTAATGTTCAGACTTAAGGGGGAGGGAACCCTCTTAAGGAAATCCTTAAAGCAGGTGTGTCTAAATGATGAAAGATATAAAGAGAGCTGGGTGAATTGTAACCTCTCCATTCATTGAGTTTTTTCTTAAAAAATGCCTCTGTAGAATCCCCCTTCGCTATTCTCAGAGGAGTAATACGATGCGAGTAATCATGTTTGACAGGCAGTCATTATTTATTCATGGAGCGAAGTGCAGTTTGCAGAAATTAATTCCGGAAATAGATTTGACAGGAACTCGTCAGACTGATGAATTATGGGCACACTTATCCGCGTCACCTTCCGCTATCGTCATGATAGATGGGTATTTAATTCATGATAACGGTGTGGCTTTACCGGAAGAGATTATGAATCGTTTTCCAACAGCGCGCGTGGTGCTGGTGTTAACGAAAAAAGAGCCTCGCTGGGTTGAGCAAATGCTACAGCGCAACGTGGTGGCAATAATCCCTCGTAATGCGAATCCCGAACGCTTTTCCGCCGTGCTGGATTCTGTATCGCGAGGGATGGTCTGTTTTCCCGGCGAGTGGATGAACCAGCACTCCTCTCATGATGAGCTGTCATTGTTAAGTGAGCGCCAGCGTGAGGTATTGAAATTACTGGCGGCCGGAGAGTCAAATAAAGAGATAGGTCGTAATCTCAATATCAGTGCGGCAACGGTAAAAGCCCATCTTGAGACGCTTTTCCGTCGTCTTGATGTCAAAAACCGGACGCAGGCCGCGATGTACTATACCCGGGCGACGGCCTGAAGGATCTTCTCTGGCAGAGGGGAATCTTCCCCAAAACTGAAGAGCGTTAATACCAGTGCATCATGCTGCTGTTGGGTTAATGGGCGTTTGTTCATTTCCCGCAGCAGCGACTCACATAAATGAATATCATTGAAAAGCAAATTCTCCGCCTCAGTCGGCGTGATGAGGCCGTTAAATTTTTCCCACTGGCGAATCACGTGACCGTAACCTATAACCCATATTCCCTTTTCGTCACGGTATTTCTCCAGGGAAAGACCCTGCTGTTTTTTAATTAATGCGATTGCAGCAGAAGATATCTGCATTGCATAACCCGTCATAAGCGTTTCCTCTTTATGGCGGAACTATAAAGGGAAAACAGCCCGGGGAATATCCGCCAAATGGCCGTTGATCAGGTTTTACTGAACGGATATTCCTTTTTCAGTAAACCGAATAGCCAGTCGTTATGCCATTGCCCTGAAAGGAAATAACTCTCGCGCAACTCACCTTCCAGCTGAAAACCTGTTTTTTCCAGCAGTCGCCTTGAGGCGATATTTCCCGCCGTCACGGTCGCGGTGAGCCGACGGATATTGCCCTGGGTCAGCGCGAAATCACACACCGCCCGCAGAGATTCAAAGCCGTAACCTTTCCCCTGCGCAGAGGGCGCAAAGAGAAAACCGACTTCGGCACAATCTGCTTCCCGGTGCACATAGCCGGTTACGCCCAGCGGCGTCTGGCTGGCCGTCTCACGCACCACAAGGCAGAGCCAGTGCGAGCTGCCCGGTGCCCACGGCAACAGACGAGACACAAAGGCCTCCCGAATGTCAGCCTCGCTACGCTCATGGGCGACAAAACGCATCACGTCAGGATTTTGCTGTAGCGACAGAAAAAAGGGCCAGTCTTGCTCTTGCAGCGGCAAGCAGGTGAGACGCGCGGTGGTTAAGGCGGGCATGACGATCCTCCGGAGACATTGCAAATGATTATAGGGTTGTCACTTTATTTCAACAGAAAGTCAGGTATGTTTAACCTCCTATAAATAAAAAGAAAAACGACTTTTAATGCCGCTTTGGCGGTACTCATTGTCTCTCAAGGAAAACAATGATGATTAGCTCATCGCATCATACCCGCGAACAGTTTGAACACTGTCTGGCGGCGATCCGCCAGGCGTCTGTTGAAATCTTACTTCTGTTGAATGTACATGTTTCTGAAGGAAAAGATCCACGCTGGTTTCTGGAACAACTGGATAGCGCCCGCCTGGGGCTGGGCGGGTGGGGTGCCGTAGCCAGAAAGCTGAACCTGAATGATGCGGAAATGACGGCCTTTACGCTGCAATTACGCTTGCTTCAGCAGCGCGTTCCCCAGTATGAAAGCGGGCAGGATGTCAGCGAAAACCAGCTGATTGCGGCGATGCGCTTCGTCACATCCCTTGAATATCTGCGTCTGCAACAGCCCCTTCTGACCTACGATACCGGGAGGGTGCCAGACAAGGCGAGCCAGCTCCAGGCGCAGATACAGGTGCGTGCCATTGAGCTGATGATAAAAGGATTGATACAGCAGGCATGGCCCGATCCGGTGCGGCTGAATAATCATCTTAAGACCTTGTTTAATGCTGAACGTGTGCGTCGCTGGCTGAAAAACGGTGAAATTAATGATGTTCTGAGCGGCATGTTATTTAGTGAGCTGGCCCAGCTGCTGGTGGATAAGAAAGAATTTAGCCGCTACTACGCGTCGCTGTTTAACGCCCCGGACATGCTGACGCTGCTGGTAGAACCCCGCAAAACCCTGCAAACCTTCCTCGAAGATATCCGTCAAATCCGCAACAGCATCACCGTGCAGCAGCCGTTGAGCGGGGCGCAAATCCAGCTGCTCGACAGCTATTACACGCAGATCACCCGCTCCGTTCAGCGCGCGTTTGAGGAAGGGCGGACACGCGTTAACCCGGCGGCGCTGATGGCGGTGGATGAAAGCGAGCTGCATGCATTCTGGGAAAAGGCGCAAAAAATAGACCGCACCACAGGCGGCGATCTGTTTGAAGTGCGTGACAGCATAGAGAAACCGACTCAGCGCGCCGCGCGTACGCCAGAGCAGCGCGAACAGCTGATTTCCGGCGTGCTGTGGGGAGCGGTTGGCATGATGGTTATCGCGATTGTCGTGGGAGGAGCCTGGCTGGTAACCAGCAGTAAACCGCAGCCGACTGTGGCCAGCACGGCATCTCCCGCGCCGGTGCAGGAGATGCGCGAAACGCCTTCCTCGCGAGAAACGCTGACGCGCATGGGTGTCACCTGGGATGAGAACAACTTCCGTTCAGCGATTAGCCGCAATGATACCCGCGTGGCGCTCCTGTTCTTGCAGGGTGGCATGGACTGGAAAATGTCATGGACGGAGGAGGCGTTGTCGGCAGGCTACGATGACGTGCTGGAAGTGATGTTGCGCTACCGCCTGCAAATGACAGAGCAAAAGCCCTGCCGACGCTTTATTAATACGCTTAGCCATGCGATGGCGAACGGCGAATCGCTGACGTCTATGCGTAAGCAGTACCTGAAAGCATTCTGTACCGTCCCGGCGGTAGTGAAACGTCAGCAGCACGACGCCGATATGGCAACGCGCCGCGCGAAGACGCAGCCCGATGCCAGCACAAAAAAATGGCAGTCCATCCAGACTGCCATTTATGAGGTGATTCGTTAACTTTTCCCTCTCCCCTCAGGGGAGAGGGTTAGGGTGAGGGGCAAGGCTCAAGGTTCACCATATAACCCAATCAACCGCCGCACCACCCCATTCGTCCAGCCGAAGCCATCCTGCAACGGATACTCACCCCCGCCACCTTCGCGTGGCGTGCTGCTGGCGATATGGTACTTCTCAATCAGCTTATGATGGGTTTTGTAGTAATGGTTTACCGTGTGCAGCCAGCTCCAGGCGATCTCATCCCCCAGCGAGTCGTTGCCGTACTGCTTGAACCCCTGGATCGCCATCCATTGTAGCGGTGCCCAGCCGTTCGGCTTATCCCACTGCTCACCTGTTTCATATTCGGTGGCGAGAATACCGCCCGGCGTGAGCAGACGGGCTTTAACGGCATCGGACAGCCGTTCAGCCTGCTCATGGGTCGCCATGCCCACATACAGCGGCACAATGCTGGCCGCAGAGAACAGCGCCAGGGCTTCGCGTCGCCAGTCGTAATCACGATAACAGCCGTTCTCTTCGTCCCACAGATAGCGGTTCACCGCCGCGCGCCGGTCGCTGGCTTTCTGGCGGAATAGTTCAGCCGTCTCTTTATCCCCTTTCGACGCGGAGATATTGGCGATAGCGCTCTCCAGTTTGAACAGGAATGCGTTCAAATCGATGGGGATAAATTGCGTCGTGCGGATACTGGCCAGCCGCGCAGGATCGCGCAGCCAGCGGGACGAGTAATCCCATCCTGAGGCTGCCCCGGCGCGCAGGTCGCGATACACCTCGTTCGGCGGGCGACCGGAATGACGGGCGGTTTCAACGTCCTCAATCCAGGATTCATCCCGTGGCGTATCGCGATCGTCCCAGTAGCGGTTGAGCAATGAGCCATCCGGCATGCGCACCGCACTGCGATAGGCCTGGTTGAGCAGCAGCGATTCCGCCCCGTCCATCCAGAAGGCGTACTCCATCTTGAGATGCTCAAGATAGCGCTTCGCCCCGCGCACGCCGTCCTCTTCAAACAGCTCCACCATCAGGGCAAAAACCGGCGGCTGGGAGCGGCTGAGGTAGTAGGTGCGGTTGCCGTTCGGGATATGTCCGTAGCGCTCAATCAGCCAGGCGAAGTTATCGGCCATGCATTTCAGCAGATCGTTACGACCGCTTTCTGCCAGCCCCAGCATGGAGAAATAAGAATCCCAGTAGTAGGTCTCGCTGAATCGCCCGCCGGGCACAATATAGGCCTGCGGCAGCGCCAGCAGCGACGACCACGGGATATGATCCTGCGGCTCGCGCGTCAGCACCGGCCACAGGTTATCAATGTGTTCTTTCAGGGAGAAGCCGGGATCAGAGACATACTCTTTACTGTAGTCCTCCGGCAGCCAGAAGTGATTCTCCACAAAGCGCGCCAGGTCAAAATCCCGATGACGACGCACTTTACGGTAGCGGATCAGGATATCCAGCGGGTCCATTTTCGGCGCGCAGTCTGGGAAAGTTTTGCTGTCCGCAAACAGCCGTGTCGACTGCACATGTTCGAACAGTTCAAGATAACGATCGGCAGGCGTCAGGGCATCGGAGGCAGGTAGCCCCTCGATCATTTCGGGTTCCGGCTCCGCCTCAATCATTTCATCCAGTTTCAACTCGCAGGGATCGGTCTCGTAGCGCAGCTCTTCTGCAATCTCGAACTCGATGTTCTCGGTAGCCTGTAGTTTCTGGTTGAACATGGTGATAAGGACCTCCGGTTGTGTGTTCTAAAAGACAGGTTTTTCCGGGCGTCTTATAAGCGTAGACATTCGCTTCGGTGGATGTGGAGGGATATGTGCGGTAGATCACGATTTTCGGAGCATTCGTTTTGCAACGATTTATGAATGTTAAAAAAATGCCCCTTTGAAGAGGGGCATCAATATCAACGCATTGTTACAAACTCTTCTGCCGCAGTGGGGTGGATCGCCACGGTGTTATCGAAGTCTTTTTTCGTTGCGCCCATCTTCAGCGCCACTGCGAAGCCCTGCAGGATCTCGTCCATGCCAAAGCCTATGCCGTGGATGCCGACGATCTTCTCGTCCGGGCCCACACAGACCAGCTTCATGCGGCACGGCTGACGGTGCGAGGTGACCGCGGTATACATCGCGGTAAACGCCGATTTATACACTTTCACCTGATCGTCGCCGTACTGCTCGCGCGCCTGCGGCTCGGTTAAGCCGACGGTGCCGATTGGCGGGTGGCTGAAGACCACGGTCGGGATGTTGCTGTAATCCAGATATTCGTCCGGCTTGTTGTTAAACAGACGCTCGGAAAGACGACGCCCCGCGGCCACGGCAACCGGCGTCAGTTCTACGGCACCTGTGTTATCACCAACGGCATAAATACCCGGTACGCTGGTGTTCTGGAACTTATCAACGACGATGTAGCCTTTTTCATTGGTTTTCACCCCGGTTGCGGCCAGGTTGAAGTTGTCGGTGGCCGGTTCACGACCAATCGCCCAGATCAGGCAATCAACGGTCTGGCTGCGGCCATCTTCCAGCTCCAGGGTCAGGCTACCGTCCGCATTTTTAACCACCGCTTTTGGCACGGCGTTGGTGTGCAGGGTTGGGCCTTCGGCGTTCATCACCTCGACCAGCGTGTCGACGATTAGCGGATCAAAGCTACGCAGCGGCGCGTGTTTACGCACAAACAGGTGCGCTTCCGCCCCAAGGCCGTTAATCACGCCGGCCAGCTCAACCGCGATGTAACCCGCGCCTACAATGGCAACGCGCTCTGGCAGAGCAGGCAGCTCGAAGAACCCGTCGGAGTCGATACCGTATTCCGCGCCCGGAATGTTCGGATGGCTCGGTCGGCCACCGGTGGCGATCAGGATGTGATCGGCGGTGATCGTCTCGCCGTTCACTTCGATCGTCTTCGCATCCACGAAACGGGCGAAGCCGCGGATCACGTCGACGTTATTCTTGCCCAGCACGTTATCGTACGAGGTGTGAATACGGTCGATATAGGCGGTACGGCTGGCGATCAGCTTATCCCAGTCGAAGTGGTTAATGGTGGTGTCAAAGCCGTAGTCCGGGCCATACATATGGATAGCTTCACGGATTTGCGCGGCATGCCACATCACTTTCTTCGGTACACAACCCACGTTTACGCAGGTGCCGCCGAGTTCTTTGGCTTCAATCAGCGCACACTTCTGGCCGTACATGGCCGCACGGTTGATGGAGGCGATGCCGCCGCTGCCGCCGCCGATTGCGATGTAGTCATAATGCTTAGTCATAGCTTTTGTCCTTAATCGTGAATTGCCGCGATTGTATACCTGAAATCAATAGGTTCCACCGATGGCTGCGATTACTCCGGCACGATCCAGCTTACGGTGGCGTGGCCCGTACCGGCTGGCACCAGCGTTTTGTGCAGCCACGGCAGCACGTTGTTCATCTGCGCTTCGAGCTTCCACGGCGGGTTAATCACAATCATGCCGGACGCGGTCATGCCGCGCTGGTCGCTGTCGGGCCGCACCGCCAGCTCAATCTGCAGGATTTTGCGGATGCCGGTCGCCTCCAGATCCTTGATCATGCGTTTAATTTGCGCGCGTAGCACTACCGGATACCACAGGGCATAGGTTCCGGTCGCAAAGCGTTTGTAACCTTCGTTGATACCGGCCACCACCGCCTGATAGTCGGTTTTGATTTCGTACGGCGGGTCGATCAGCACCAGGCCGCGACGCGAAACCGGCGGTAGTTTGGCTTTTAGCTGCTGGTAGCCATCGGCTTTGTCCACGCGGGCGCGGTTATCTTTCTGAAACTCAGCGCGCAGCAGCGGGAAGTCGCTTGGGTGCAGCTCGGTCAACTGGAGGCTGTCCTGCTCGCGCAGCAGCTGGCGGGCAATCAGCGGAGAGCCAGGGTAATAGCGCAGCTGGCCGTTGCGGTTGAAATGATTCACCACGCCGATGTACGGCTCCAGTTCGGCAGGCAGATCGTCCTGCTGCCAGATACGGGCGATGCCTTCCAGATATTCACCGGTACGCTCGGCATGTTCGCCGCTCAGCTGATAACGGCCCGCCCCCGCGTGGGTGTCCAGGTAGAGAAACGGCTTGTCTTTCTCTTTAAGCGCTTCAATGATCAGGCTCTGAACGGTGTGTTTAAGGACGTCGGCGTGGTTGCCAGCGTGGAAGCTGTGGCGATAACTGAGCATGGGTAATGATTTTCCGCTGAATTGACGATTTGCCACAGTTTACAGCAGAACGGCACAGATTACCCGTAGGCCCGGTAAGCGCAGCGCCACAGGGCGTTTTTCGACAACCTCCGGCATTGAAATCCTCTACACTTAACCCCATTACAGAAAACAATATGCACAGCGCCGGATGCGCGCTTCATTCATCTATTTCAACAGGACAGCGTTTATGACCAATCCATTACTGACGCCTTTTTCGTTGCCACCGTTTTCTAAAATCCTCCCTGAGCATGTGGTTCCAGCCGTTACCCAGTCGCTGGAAAACTGCCGCGCGGCGGTAGAGAACGTGGTCGCGCAGGGCGCGCCGTACACCTGGGAAAATCTGTGTCAGCCGCTGGCCGAAGTGGACGACGTGCTGGGGCGCATTTTCTCCCCGGTGAGCCACCTGAACTCGGTGAAAAACAGCCCGGAGCTGCGTGAAGCCTACGAACAGACCCTGCCGCTGCTCTCCGAGTACAGCACCTGGGTCGGCCAGCACGAGGGGCTCTACAAAGCCTACCGCGACCTGCGCGACGGCGACCATTATGCCGAACTGAACACGGCGCAGAAAAAATCGGTCGATAACGCGCTGCGTGATTTCGAACTGTCCGGGATTGGCCTGCCAAAAGAAAAACAGGTTCGCTACGGCGAAATCGCTGCGCGCCTGTCCGAGCTGGGCAACCAGTACAGCAACAACGTCCTCGACGCCACCATGGGCTGGACGAAGCTGATTACCGATGAATCCGAACTGGCCGGTATGCCGGAAAGTGCGCTGGCGGCGGCAAAAGCCCAGGCCGAAGCGAAAGAGCAGGAAGGCTTCTTGTTAACGCTGGATATCCCAAGCTATCTGCCAGTGATGACCTACTGCGACAACCAGGCCCTGCGCGAAGAGATGTACCGCGCCTACAGCACCCGCGCCTCCGATCAGGGGCCGAATGCCGGTAAGTGGGATAACAGCCCGGTGATGGCGGAGATCCTCGCCCTGCGCCACGAGCTGGCACAGCTGCTGGGCTTCGACAGCTACGCGGATAAATCCCTCGCCACCAAAATGGCCGAGAACCCACAGCAGGTGCTCGACTTCCTGACCGATCTGGCGAAACGCGCCCGTCCTCAGGGTGAAAAAGAGTTAGCTCAGCTGCGCGCCTTTGCGAAAGCGGAGTTCGGCGTGGACGAGCTTCAGCCGTGGGATATCGCATACTACAGCGAAAAACAGAAACAGCACCTCTACAGCATCAGCGACGAACAACTACGTCCGTACTTCCCGGAAAACAAAGCCGTCAACGGTCTGTTCGAGGTAGTGAAGCGCATCTATGGCATTACCGCGAAAGAGCGTACCGATATCGACGTCTGGCATCCGGACGTGCGCTTCTTCGAGCTGTATGACGAGAAAAACGAACTGCGCGGCAGCTTCTACCTCGATCTCTACGCGCGTGAGAACAAGCGCGGCGGGGCGTGGATGGACGACTGCGTGGGCCAGATGCGTAAAGCGGATGGTTCCCTGCAAAAACCTGTCGCCTACCTGACCTGTAACTTCAACCGTCCCGTGAGCGGCAAACCTGCGCTGTTTACCCACGATGAAGTGATCACCCTGTTCCACGAGTTCGGTCACGGCCTGCACCACATGCTGACCCGCATCGAAACCGCTGGTGTCGCCGGTATCAGCGGTGTGCCATGGGATGCGGTCGAGCTGCCAAGCCAGTTTATGGAGAACTGGTGCTGGGAGCCGGACGCGCTGGCGTTTATCTCCGGTCATTACGAAACGGGCGAACCGCTGCCGAAAGAACTGCTGGATAAAATGCTGGCGGCGAAAAACTACCAGGCGGCGATGTTTATCCTGCGTCAGCTGGAGTTCGGCCTGTTCGACTTCCGCCTGCACGCCGAGTTCAGCCCGGAGCAGGGGGCGAAAATCCTCGAAACCCTGGCTGAGATTAAAAAGCAGGTTGCCGTCATTCCAGGCCCGACCTGGGGACGCTTCCCGCACGCGTTCAGCCATATCTTCGCAGGCGGGTACGCCGCAGGCTACTACAGCTACCTGTGGGCCGACGTGCTGGCGGCGGATGCCTTCTCGCGCTTCGAAGAAGAGGGGATTTTCAACCGCGAAACCGGTCAGTCCTTCCTCGACAACATCCTGACGCGCGGCGGTTCAGAAGAGCCTATGGAGCTGTTCAAACGCTTCCGTGGCCGCGAGCCGCAGCTGGATGCGATGCTGGAGCATTACGGAATCAAAGGCTGATTGCTACGTGAAGATCTGCTTAGTAGATGAAACAGGCGCCGGTGACGGCGCCTTATCTGTTCTGGCGGCCCGCTGGGAGCTGGAACATGATGAAGAGAACCTGATGGCGCTGGTGATGACGCCGGAACATCTGGAGCTGCGCAAGCGCGATGAGCCAAAGCTTGGCGGGATTTTTGTCGATTTTGTCGGCGGCGCGATGGCGCACCGGCGTAAGTTCGGCGGCGGTCGCGGCGAAGCGGTGGCCAAGGCGGTTGGCATTAAAGGGAGCTATCTTCCGGACGTGGTGGACGCCACGGCGGGGCTGGGGCGCGATGCGTTTGTGCTGGCCTCGGTGGGCTGCCGTGTGCGGATGCTGGAGCGTAATCCGGTTGTCGCCGCGCTGCTCGACGACGGGCTGACGCGAGGCTATGCGGACCCGGAAATCGGCTCGTGGTTACAGGAACGTTTGCAACTTATTCATGCCTCCAGCCTGACGGCGCTGACCGATATCACCCCGCGCCCGCAGGTGGTCTATCTCGACCCCATGTTCCCGCATAAGCAGAAAAGCGCGCTGGTGAAGAAAGAGATGCGGGTGTTTCAGTCGCTGGTGGGGCCAGATTTAGATGCCGATGGCCTGCTGGAGCCGGCTCGTCAACTGGCGACGAAGCGGGTGGTGGTGAAACGTCCTGACTATGCGCCGCCGCTGGCGGACGTTGCGACCACTAACGCGGTGACCACCAAAGGGCATCGCTTTGATATCTACTCAGGTACGCCGGAATAAAAAAAGCCGGGTGGCGGCTTCGCCTTACCCGGCCTACATTCAGTACCGCTTGTAGGCCCGGTATGCGTTAGCGCCACCGGGCTTTTTTGCACTTACTCGTCTTCTTCGTCACGCAGTGGAACAATCAGCATATCCACGTGTACGGTGTTAATCAGCTGACGTGCGGAAGACATCAGTTTGCTCCAGAAGTCCTGATGGTGACCACATACCACCAGGTCCATATCGTATTTCTTAATCGCATCAACCAGCACCTGGCCCAGATCGCCGCTACCGCTTAAGGTTTCAGTAATTGGATAGCCCGCGTTGGTAGAAAGCTCGCTCAGCGCGTGGTGAGTCTCTTCGGAGATGCGTTTCTGCATATCGCCGAGATTCACGTCGATCAGACCGGTGTAGAGGTCGGAGTAATTCACATCAACGTGAATCAGCGAAACTTTCGCGTTGTAGGGACGTGCCATGGATACTGCTTTATCAACCAGCACTTTACTCTCCGGGGAGAGGTCTACCGCGATAAGAATGTGTTTGTAAGCCATAGTGTTACTCCTTCCTTAAGTTATCGATGACTAAATGGGAAAGCCGTCGTCTGATGCTTTCATTACGGCCCAGTTAAACATATTTTTCAAGCTTTGGTGTTGATAACGATTAACCTTGTGGCAAAAAAATTAACGGATCTCCTACACTATTTAATGAGCCGTTCGGATATTAAAACGCGAACCGGATCGACTTTTAGTCATTCTTTCACTGAACTGTCTGTCAGGGCATTGGGGTGCGGTAGCTCAGGAGCCTTGCTTCGTGGGTGGACGCCGGGGAGGATGTATGATTAGCACCGTCGCATTGTTTTGGGCGTTATGCGTGGTTTGCATAGTGAATATGGCGCGCTACTTCTCATCGTTACGTGCGCTGTTAGTGGTACTTCGTGGTTGCGATCCGTTGCTTTATCAATATGTGGACGGTGGAGGGTTCTTCACCTCGCACGGACAGCCCAGCAAGCAGATGCGTCTGGTGGGGTATATCTACTACCAGCGCTACCGCGATCACCACGATGAAGAGTTTATCCGTCGCTGCGAGCGCCTGCGTCGTCAGTTCATTTTGACCAGCGCCCTGTGTGGTCTGGTTGTGGTGAGTATGATTGCGCTGATGATATGGCACTGAGCATAAAAAAAGCGGGCCAGTTTCCTGACCCGCTTTTTTGTCGCCTTCAGCCGATTAAATTAGCTTCAGCGAAATCCAGTACAGACCGCCAGACAGCAGGATGGACGCCGGGAGGGTGAACACCCAGGCCATCAGAATGTTGGTCACGGTTTTACGCTGCAAACCGCCGCCGTCAACAATCATGGTACCTGCCACGGACGAAGAGAGTACGTGGGTGGTGGAGACTGGCATACCGGTGTAGCTCGCCAGACCGATAGACACTGCCGCCGTCATCTGCGCGGACATGCCCTGAGCATAGGTCATGCCTTTCTTACCGATCTTCTCACCGATGGTGGTCGCCACACGACGCCAGCCAATCATCGTACCGATACCCAGTGCCAACGCGACCGCCATGATGATCCAGATTGGCGCGTACTCAATGGTGTTGAGCATATCGCCTTTCAGTTTCTTCAGCAGACGCTTATCGTCAGCATTGACCTCTGGCAGCTTCGCGACTTTATCGGTCACGTCGGAGATACAGAGCATGATACGACGCAGCTGACCACGCTGTTCTACAGCCAGTTTGTCGTAGCTTTCGATATCGGCCAGCATGCCTTTCGCACGTTCCAGCGCGTTAATCGCGTTTGCCGGGTGGCAATGGAACTCGCCCGGTGCAGTCAGTGCGCCAGAGTCAGGAGAAGGGATCAACTGGTCTACGCCGGTCGCTTTCTTCAGCAAATCAGGATGCTGCTGGAAGTAAGTCTCAACGTTGTTTACCGCATCACGGGTACGGGTGATCTCATAGCCAGAGGCGTTCATGTTAACCACGAAGCCTGCCGGTGCAACGCCAATCAGAACCAGCATCACCAGACCGATACCTTTCTGACCATCGTTCGCGCCATGAGAGAAGGCGACACCGATAGCGGAAATGATCAGCGCGATACGCGTCCAGAACGGCGGCTTTTTCTTGCCGTCTTTCTTCTCACGCTCTGCTGGCGTCAGGTGGATACGTGCACGTTTCTTCGTGTTGCTCCAGTAGCGACGCAGGATGAAAATCAATCCACCTGCTACCACCAGACCGACGATAGGGGAGATGATCAGAGAGCCGAAAATACCCAGTACTTTAGGAAGGTTCAGCGCATCAACAACCGATGTACCGGTCATCAGGGCGTTAGTTAAACCGATACCGATAATCGCGCCGATAAGGGTGTGAGAGCTGGATGCCGGCAGGCCGAAATACCAGGTACCGAGGTTCCAGATAATCGCAGCAAGCAGCATTGAGAACACCATGGCCAGGCCATGACCGGAACTTACGTTAAGCAGCAGATCCGTTGGCAGCATATGCACAATGGCATAGGCAACGCTCAGTCCGCCCAGGAGGACACCAAAAAAGTTAAATACCGCCGCCATAACGACCGCAAGCTGCGATCGCATTGCGCGAGTGTAGATAACCGTTGCAACTGCGTTTGCAGTGTCGTGGAAGCCATTGATCGCTTCGTAAAACAGCACAAAAACCAGAGCAAGCAATAATAAAAGCCCGGTATGTAAATCCAGGCCGGCAAACAAATGTAGCATAGGACGTTACGCCATTTTGAGGACATGAACGCGGCGCATTATCCAGGACAAATGCGCAACGGGCAAAGTGAAATATAGACTTTTTTTGACATACCACCTGATTTGAGAAATGTGCCTGAATAGATAATCTTTAAATATCAATGAAATGGCTTTGTAATATCTTTTTACGCTGGTGCGACCACTGAGGAAACTTTACAATCCGCGGCAGTTAACGAAGAGGATTTTGACGTGGAAAGGTTTGATGCCGTAGTAATTGGCGCCGGTGCGGCGGGTATGTTTTGTGCGGCAATGGCCGGACAAGCGGGTCGTCGTGTGCTGCTGCTGGATAACGGAAAAAAGCCTGGCCGCAAGATCCTGATGTCCGGCGGCGGGCGCTGCAATTTCACTAATCTTTATGTCGAGCCTGCGGCCTATTTGAGCCAGAACCGTCATTTTTGTAAATCTGCGCTGGCGCGCTACACGCAGTGGGATTTCATCGAACTGGTGGGTAAACACGGCATCGCGTGGCATGAGAAGACGCTGGGACAACTGTTCTGCGACGACTCTGCCCAGCAAATCGTGGATATGCTGGTGGCCGAGTGCGAGAAAGGCGGCGTAGTCATGCGCCTGCGCACCGAAGTGCTGGACGTCGCCCGTAACGAGCAAGGGTACACGCTGCAACTCAACGGCGAAACCGTCAGCGCCGATAACCTGGTGATCGCCAGCGGCGGCCTCTCGATGCCGGGGCTGGGTGCCTCACCGTTCGGCTACAAAATCGCCGAGCAGTTTGGCCTGAAAGTATTACCCACGCGCGCCGGGCTGGTGCCGTTCACGCTGCATAAGCCGCTGCTGGAACAGCTTCAGACGCTCTCCGGCGTGTCTGTGCCGTCGGTCATTACGGCCGAAGACGGCACGGTGTTCCGCGAAAACCTGCTCTTTACCCATCGCGGTCTCTCGGGGCCAGCGGTATTGCAGATCTCCAGCTACTGGCAGCCGGGGGAGTTTGTCTCCGTAAACCTGGTGCCGGACTGCGATCTGGACGCCTTCCTCAATGAGCAACGCGCCGCGCACCCGAATCAAAGCCTGAAAAATACCCTGGCGATGCAGCTGCCGAAGCGTCTCGTGGAGTGCTTGCAGGTGTTAGGGCAAATTCCGGATGTTGCGCTTAAGCAGCTCAACAGCCGCGAGCAGGACACGCTGGTGGAGACGCTGACGAACTGGCGCGTGCAGCCAAACGGCACCGAAGGCTACCGCACGGCGGAAGTGACGCTGGGCGGCGTGGATACAAACGAACTCTCATCCCGCACGATGGAAGCCCGCAACGTGCCGGGTCTTTATTTCATTGGTGAAGTGATGGACGTGACCGGCTGGCTCGGCGGGTATAACTTCCAGTGGGCGTGGGCCAGTGCCTGGGCATGCGCGCAGGCACTCGCTGATGTCCGAAGACAATAAAGTTGTACACAAAGCACTAAAGTTGTAACCATTCTCAAAAAACGACGCTAATGTTGTATACTTACTGAATGTGTGGTTATAGGGTTGGAGACTATAAAATGCACATATAGGTACGTATCAATGTCGTTTTTTGGGTACGATCATGGGTAGGGGTAGGCGTCTCAAATCCTATTTGGATTATGAAAATGCGCTAGGTGACGGCATAGGAGTGGGCTATGGCCAAAGTTATCAGCCCTGGCTTAGAGCTCAGGACGTTAAATCCCGTGGAAACCGTTCGATAGTCTTTGGCCTTAAGACGTTTCGAAACCATCATCTCCTTTCTTCTGTCGAAAGTAACTTTTTCTATCTGGCTGAGTTTAATGACTCGGTGATTGATATCCGGGAACAATTCCCACTCTTTCCTCTCCGGCTTACCCAACAAATAGCAAATCATCTACATTTTCAACATCCTATGGTGAGGGGAGTAAGAGGAGTACCTGTCGAAGTTCTGAATGTTATGACAACCGATTTTTTACTGACCTTGAGAACTCCTGAAGGCGGACTTCGATACAAAGCTGTAGCAGTAAAACAAAACGAGAGCATACCTGAACGCGAAGCCCAAAAACTTGAAATAGAGAGGATGTTTTGGCAGTTGATTGATGTTGAGTTTCAAATTTATGTTGGCTCGGAACTCAATAACGTCGTCGGTAAAAATATTTGTTGGGTTACTTCTGTATTAAGAGATGGTTCTGTATTTTATGATAAATATCCTCTTGATAAAATCCTATGGAAGCTTAAACCAGATGTTTATCCCATAGTGGGACTACGTGCAATGATTTCATCAATCATTGGGGTAGATGCACAAGAAGCGATGATGTTATTGCAGGCAATGATTGGATTAAAAATGATAAAAATTGATTTATCATATCCAATACTCGAAACCGGTCTGATAAAGATAATATCCAATGGCCACTATATAGGACTGAACGCAAATGGATATTATTAGAAATTCAGTCTGGCTCTCTCAAGGCACTGATTTGCTTGCAGAGGGGCTTTATCGTGTTTTGGATTTTGACAAAAAGGTTGATTTGTTAATTTTGTTTAAAATAAAATCAGAAAGAACGGGTAAGCCAATTCCTTTCTCATTTTCATTGTTTAAATATTATATTGAATCAAATAGCATAACTTGTAAAGATTATATATACCCTTCATATATGTTAGTAGATGAGAAAGAAATAACAGATGAAGACAGGGGAAGGCGAGATGAAAATTACAATATCATTAAAGATCTTGTAGATGACAGAATGTTTCTGTTCGACTATGCATTACATAAAAAGTCTCACCTTTTAATGGACTACTCCAGAAATAAAAAAATATCACAATATACTATCAGAACGCTTCTGGCGTTGTACTGGCGACATGGGCAGGATGTTTATGCATTACTACCCGCATTCTCGAACTGTGGTGCCGCTGGGAAAAGTAGAATCAAACATGAAATTAAACTTGGGAATTCCAAGAAAAACAGAGCATTACCTAATGAACGTTCACGTGTTTTCATTCTTAATGAAAGAGATATAAATAATATTAGAAAATCTCTCATTATGTATCATTATAAAGTTAACGGAGATACGATAAAGAAAACATTAGAGAGACATATTGATTTGTATTTTAGGGATGAAATTAAAACAGCGAACTTAGAAAATAGAGCTCCATATGTTCCTTCTTTAAAACAATTTTCATACTGGAATAAAAAACTCTTCACTAAAGATTTCTCGATAAAGAAGAAGAACACGAAAAAAGAAATAGACCTCAAAATGCGGGCGCTTTTAGGTAGTGCGGCTAATACAACTGTTTTACCGGGTGATGTTTTCGAAATAGACTCAACTGTCGCTGATGTACATCTTATTTCGAGTTTAAACAGACGAAAAGTCATTGGGCGCCCAACTATTTATACAGTGGTGGATCGCGCAACAAGAATGATTGTTGGCCTTCATGTTTCTTTATACCATGCTTCATGGCGAGCTGCCCGACAAGCGTTAGCAAATTGCTTTATGCCAAAAAAAGAATATTGTAGATTATTTGGAATCTCTATTACTAATGATGATTGGCCTTGTTCTCATATTCCATTAACATTGATGTGTGACAACGGGGAGATGATTGGTCTTAAACCTCAGGAAAAGATGACCCCCCTGACAAAACTTGAGTTTGCGCCAGTCGGTAGAGGCGACAGAAAAAGCATTGTTGAACGCTGTTTCGGTATTCTAAATGATGAAGTTATTCATAGGCTTATTGGAACAACACGAAGGGGTAAGATTGTTAAAGGAGAGCCAACACCGCAATCCAGGGCTTGTTTAACGATTCAGGAGGTCACGTCTTTACTGATTCGGGAGATACTTGCACATAATCAGAGAACATATGAAGAACTGGCTTATATCAATCCCTTACTGATTGAAAATGATCTCGTAATATCACCAAAAAATAGTTGGATGATAAGCTTAAAGCACGGGAGATTCAGCGCAAGAGCCGTTGGGGCCGACGAAGTGATCGCACGATTGTTGATCCCTGTGAACGCTAACATTACCGCCGGTGGGATTCAGTACAATAATCTTTTTTATGAATGTGATCCAGACATTGCATCAGGTGCCAGAGTATTTGGAAGAACCACTTGTGAAGCAAGAATAGATGACAATTGCGTAGATTATATGTATGTAAGATTTGACAAAAATAGCATTTTCAAAAAGCATTACCTGCTTAAGAAAAGAGATATATTTAAAGGTAAAGCTCATCTTGATACAGATGTAATGGCTGATTGGGTAGATACTCAAAAAGAAATTAATTTATTTACTCTGGATTCACTCAGCAATATCAATAATAAAGATGATTTTAACAAGAAAGGTAACGAAAGATTAAATGAAATATACGAATCTCGACGGGTACATGGTAAAGATATTAAAAAGAACAGGAAAAATGAACTTGATTCATTAGGGCGAACTGATGTTGCTAATGGAAGACCTGAACCCCTACTTCCGTCATCCAGTAAGGTTCTGCTTTTGCCTGGCCGGGAGGAGAAACAAAGATGGTTAAAAGGTAAGAAGAAGACTGAGGACGCAGAATAATGAACCTTATACGGAGCGTTTCAGCGATATATAAAGAACAGGAGTTACCTGAGTATCGTGGCAACCCCTTAATTGAAGCACTTCCTGAAGCGCTTACGGAAGATGAAGTACTTCTGGAAATGAGTTATTTTCCCGAAATTGACGAAAAAATCCGCTGGACTGCCCCGGCGAATGTTAGAGAGCAGTATGTCGAACGTATAAAGAAATTCCGTTGCCCTCAAACCAATCTTATCCAGGCTTATAAAATGATTTTACGGGCACTTAGGGAAAGCTATGCAGCCCGTAATCCTTTAAAAAGCGGAACTATTCAATATCTTCATTACTATGGGACTGAGCGTCCTGATATTGAACCCGAAAGTGGATATTTTAAATCCCAGGCTGAAACCATTACGATAGTTGGAATGAGTGGTTCTGGAAAAACTACCATGATCGAGCAAGTCATGGATCATTTCCCTCAGATTATAGAACACAGCAGCTATAAAGGAGTTTTTCCCGGCTTCAGTAAGCAAATCGTATGGGTAAAGATTAATTGTCCATACAACTCAAGTGTGAGAGACCTTTGTGAAGAGATTTTACAAAAATTAGATGATGCAATTGGTATTGAACGAACTACACCAGAGATTAGAAATGGTGCTCTGGCTCGCCAGATTGCGCAAAGAATAAAATCATCATTTTTAGGTATCCTTGTTATTGATGAAATGCAGAGGCTAAAATTTTCAAGAACTGGAGGTGAGAGTAAGTTGATTGATTTTTTACATGAAATTGTAGATTCGATGGGGGTATCTATGGTTTTTTGTGGAAATCATCCTTTTGACGAGACTCTGACAAAGAAAATGAGAATTGCCAGGCGGGCAGAGTCTGGTGGTTATATGAAAATTTCAAATGTCAGATACGACTCACAAGACTGGCAATCGTTTATTCATTATTTATGGCCATTACAATGGACAAATGTTGAAACACCATTAAATGATGAGTTAAACGAAAAATTATTCATTTTATCTAAAGGCAACATTGGATTGGCTCAGATGATTTATCGGGGGGCACAATTAAAGGTTATCGGTAGCGGTAATGAAATCATAACTGGTGCAGTCTTGTCGGCCTCTGTACCGGTACTCGTAAGCCATACGGAGGAATATAAGGATACTTTACTCCCGGGGGCAGCGACTGAAGACGAGGAAGCCAAATGGCTCTCTGCATCTAATGAAAGTGATGCTTCGGCTAAGTTCATGTCAGAGAAGCCCTTAAAAGCTTTGATCCCTGGAGATATAGACAGGCCACAGCACAAGGAATTCGTAAGAAAAATAGACGAGGTTATGCGCAATTTCGACGAGAAAATACTGTCTCTTGACCATGATCTTGTTATCACCAGAACAGCTGAAAAGAAAAATACCTACGATGCTCTTCAGCGTTGCGGGCTTATAAATACAGATCCACTTAATAAATTGTAATGAGGTCATCAGTTCGTAACGGTCAAAGAGAGGTGGGGTAAATGAGAATGTTGTCTGTTTTACCTGATGAATCCTTGTTCAGTCGGTTTTGTCGGACAGCTACCGTGTACGGTATGTCCCCATCTTCTCTGTTAACGATCATTTTCCACAAACCTGATATGAGCGTCCATCCAATTCTCAATTCAGGATTAAAGGCTATTTCTCTTCATACATCCGAAAGTGCAGACCAGCTCTGGCATGAACAGACTTTACTCCCTCTGTTTGCCTGGGCACTACCAATCAGTCGTAATGAAATTATGGATTTCAACACGACCCCTGCCAGGCTTAATCGATTGTGCCGCCTTAGTAATTTTTCACTAGGACAGCGGACACTATTGAAGTTTTGCCCGGTTTGCGCTCGTGAAGATACTTTTCATTATGGTGTTACTTATTGGCATCTGGCGCATCAACTTCATGGGGTTACAACCTGCCATCGGCACCAGGTAGTGCTTGAAAGCATCAATGTCCCTTCTGCACCGCACATACGTATTGGACTGATGCCTCCTGTTTCGTATACAGAACAACTCAGCAATGAGACAGACTTCGATTTTGCTAAATTTTGTTATGAGTCCATAAATATAATCAGAAGAAAAGAAATTTGTCACCCAAATTACATGGATATACTTAAAAAGTTAAATTTATTATCATTGGACGGGAATCTGAAGAAAAATGTATTTTACGCACATGTTTATGCTAAGTGCCAGTTATTTGGGGAGGGTTCATCGGAGCTTCTACCGACATCCCTTACTGATTATCACTACTGGGAGCCTATACTCAAAGATAAATGTTGTCAGCATCCCACAAAGCACCTTTTGCTTTGTTATTGTTTGTTAAATACTTGCTGGCCAACGTATGCAGGAAGTCGTCCTAATAAAAAGAAAGAAATCTTTAAAAGTCATAAGGAATACAGCTTTCATATGGCTGAAAATAATACTAGTGTTAGCAGCCTTGGGAGAGAATTTAATCGCAGCAGATGTTACATTAAAACACTTATTTATAAAAAATACCTGAGGGCGTTTAAGCGAAACACAAAAATTAATATATTCACTGAATTGCTTATCAAGTCTATGGCTGTAAGGGGGTTTAGTCTGGCATCCATAGCTGAGAAAAACTCATTATCGGAAGGAACTGTATCCTCTGTAATTTCATCTTGTTACGGTTTATGCTCATGGCGTAAAAAATGTAAAAAAGATTCTTTAAGACGGCGTCATAAGCAGAAAATATTAAGATTTATACATAATCAATCCATTTCTGTAACGCGAAAGTTAGTCAAGGAAAGTTGTTATGCTAGTTTCTTTTGGCTAAATAAACATGAAAATGGCTGGCTTAATTCCTGTCTTCCTAAAGCAGTACGATGTTATAGAAATAAAAGAGTAGACTGGAGCGAGAGAGATATAATCTCATCATCATTAATAAATGTTGTCTTATCTCAGGGGCAATACCCGATGTCACTTACAAGCCTGGATGCTTTACTGGGGGGGCATAACTGGCTTTTGAAATACAGAGATAAACTACCAATGACAATGACACTTCTCAGGAAAAAGAATCTAATTAAATAAGAGGGAGTGATATGGTTTACGAAAATGAATTGTGGCACAGTTTTCTTCTGCGTTCACAGATAATGTATAACTTATCCAATTGCAGGAACATAATATCTAAGCATGGTGAACTAAGGTACGATGCCTTTCCTCGGCTCGAACTGATTGATATGTACAAATTGCATAGTTTTCAGGATATATATGACATTCTTGCCACAAGAAATGGTTATATACTAACTTCCAATATAGTGTCGTTATCTTCTGGTGTTTACGGGTATTTCAACGCTGTTGAAGATGCCTGTCGAAATAATTTACACATAACTAATTCATATCCATTGGTAAACATCTCAAAGATTCGTTACTGCCATAAATGTATTATTGAAGATATACACTCTAAAGGCATTGGTTATCTTCGTCATAGATGGTTGTTTGAATCTAAATGTGCAGCTCATAGTACCTGTTTATATGAGGTTTGTTTTGACAACTATTTGGATGCAGTGAAAGGACTTAGTGACTTAATTATAAGTGGAATAAATCCTCATGGTTATTGTTCCCTTGTGGTTGACATTTCAAATCCTTTCAAAACTCCAGTGTATTTATTGCCATGTGCCAGGGATAAAATTTTAAAATGGATTTCTGACAATAAAAATGAGCTGGTTTACTTTCTCTTTGACCTCTTTAAAAGTAAATCGCATTCTAGTTTATTAAAGGTTATTGAAGTCAGGATAATGCATAGTAGTTATATTTCTGCGGTGTTCAGGATATTGAGTGAGGTTAATTTTTGTAATTTCAACTCATTTATTACCGATTTATTCGAGGACGTAAGTTATGCCTCTGTTGGACTTGATGATTATTCTGTTAATGTGGATTTTCTCAGGCTAAAAGCCGCAGATTGCAAATTTTGCCGGTTCAATGGTAAAAATTTTTGCTCACTTTTTAATGTAAAGCTTCTTCGCTAATTTTTACTTCATTTATAAACTACTAAGAAAGCTAATAAGATAGGGTTATATATTTTGATTAGGGCGGGAATAAATTATCACTTCCCGAGTATCCCTGGGGGTTACCACCTGAGTATGATGCCGGTTAGCAACAACGTCTAAAAGACCTACGATCACGATAAATGTCACTGGGTCACTCTCAAGCAAAGTGGTCAGGGGTGCTAGATACCAGTACTGCTTACTCAACACGGCCTTGTTTTTGAAAGATGCCGAATCTTGGCAAGAGGCGTATTACAGCCTATAGTCTGTTAATGAGTATTACAGCTTATCTGCTGTAAATCCATTCGTTGTGCTTGTTAACCCGTCGATACGGAAGATCACTTATGAACACTCAATACGCTTTGAAGACCTTGAATCAGTTGCGTCCTGTTTTAATCGGCTTTCGCAAAGCCAATGGACTGACGCAAAGAGATGTTTCTGAACGTTTGGGTGTAACACAGCAAACTTATGCCCGACTGGAGGCCAACCCTGCAAGTGTGGGTTTTGAGCGTTTGTTTAGAGTGTTCAGCGTCCTTGGAGTGGAGATCGTACTTTCATCCAGGGAACCATTGTCAGATGCAAAGCCCGAATACGGAGCTTTGCACAATGATTCTTCACTTCCAGCCAGGCGGGAGAAATGGTGACGCCATGCGCTTCCCGGTCTAATTGTCTGCAGCAATATTAACCCCTTAGCGGCCTGAAGTATCAGGTTGCTATGAAGCCTTTCGTTTCTTCTGTTATGTTAAATACACCAGTTTGAGCTGTTTCGGACAACCATAAATTATCTCTTCACTCTTAAATGAAAATTTTATGTCGATCACATTATCGATGAATTTAGGAAATAATCCGTAAATGAAAATCTATCTACCTTTAAATTTATCAATGTCCGTACGACATAATTAATATCAAAGAATGTGTATTATTATCATTTAAGTCATAAAAGCCATGAGTCAGTTCCAAAAAATATAATGAGCATTGAAATTATTACCCATCATTCTGGAGTTTTAACTTAGCCATGTATCGAACCACAAGTTGGCTTCCGGTGTTTTGAGGAGCAGTAAAGTTCAGAAAGCGCGACCAGATCATAATCCAGAAATGTCGTTAAGATATTCTCAATAACGGTTATCCCTGCATGCTGGCAGGCATTTGAAAATATATTTTGTATTCAGGTTGCAGCAAAACGCTTTCTTACACACAGGACTTCATATGCGGCTCAAAAAATTAAAACTGAAAAACTTCAGAGGCTACAGAAACTCTACTGAAATCATTATTGATGAAGGCATGACGGGCATTGTTGGTCGTAATGACTTTGGGAAATCAACGCTTCTGGAAGCGCTGGCTATTTTTTTTGAAACAGAAGGAATGAAGGCTGACAAGAATGACATGAACTGTTTCAGCCTGAGAGAAGGGGAGGGCCGTTTTGAAATAGCCTGTGAATTCGATGATCTGCCCGATTTTATCATGATCGACGACAGGGTGCAGACCACGCTCGCCTCAGAACATCTGCTGAATGAAGACGGCAATTTTGAAATCGTCAAAACGTTTAAAGCAACGACCTCAGGAAAACCGGAGCAGACCTGCATCCGCTGCATCCACCCGGATGAGGAGCCCCTGAGAAATTTACTGGGCATGAAAATTTCCGAGCTCAGGGCGGTGGGAAAAGAAGTTGAAAAAAATGTGGCGGATAAACGCACCGCATCGTTATGGCGTCAGGCCATCAGGGAAGCCGCCGCTCCCTATACCTGTTCGGAAATGTTGCTGGATGTCGATAAAGAGTTTGGAACCGACACAAAATCATTATGGGGTAAGATCCTCGATTTGCTGCCCACGTATGCGATTTTCAAAGCCGACAGGGAAAGCAGCGACGGGGATTCAGAAGCTAAAAACCCCTTACAGCAGGCCGTAAAAGACGCTCAGGCGGCGCTGCAGGACAAAATTACAGCGCTGGAAAATGAGATCCAGGACAGCGTACTGGATGTCGCACAGAGAACGCTGGATAAATTACGTGAAATGGCCCCCGAACTCGCCAGTGAACTGACTCCACGATTTAAGGAAAAACCCAAGTGGACCTTCAATTTCACCCTGGACGGGGAAAATGGCATCCCCATCAATAAGCGCGGCAGCGGGATAAGGAGGCTTATCCTGTTGAATTTTTTCCGGGCTGAGGCTGAAAAGAATGTCGCGGGGACGCCCAGAAACATGATTTATGCCATCGAAGAGCCTGAAACGTCACAGCATCCAAACTATCAGATGATGCTGATGAAAGCGTTGCTGGCACTGGCAGGCCAGCCGCACCGTCAGATTATCGTCACCACCCATGTCCCGGCGCTGGCCGGATTGATCCCTGTCGAAGGTGTACGTTATGTCACCCGAAATGAGGCGGGTGAACCCGTAGTAAAAATGCCGGATGACGCTGTGCTGAAGGAAGCCACTGAAAGCCTGGGGGTGCTGCCAGAGACCGGTATGGAAAGGGCGCAGGGGATTGTTCTGGTAGAGGGAAAGTCGGATGTCACTTTCCTGAGGCATGCGGCCAGTTCATTAAAACAGTCAGGTGTGCTGCCAGCCTCTCTGGAGGACGTGAAAATAGTGCCAGTCCTCATAGGAGGGTGTGGCAGCGTCAAACACTGGGTTACATTGAATCTGGCCAACGATCTGGGGCTTCCCTGGTGCGTTTTTCTGGACTCCGATATTGGGGGAGACCCTGCACAGGTTATGTCCATTCAGAAACGTAAAAGAGAAGTGGAGGATGCCGGTAAGGTATTCTTCGCCACGCGTAAACGTGAAATAGAGAACTATCTCTGCCCGGATCTGATCGAAGAAATGACCGGTGTAGCCGTCACGTTTACGGACACCTGTGATGCTAAAAAAATAATTGGCCGGGCGGTGGGAATGAAGCCCGATAATGTGCTTGATAAATTCTGGCCCCGGATGACAGCGGAAAGAATCATCTCAAGATCAACCTATCATGACGGAATGCAGGAAAGGATTGAGCTGGTTGAGATCCTGAGCGATATTGTTGCCATGACGAGATAATGTGTAAAAATTATCGCTGCTGCATATATTCCGGTCCACAGCAAAGGACCGGAGTATAGTATATAAAAAACCCGAAATTAATCGGGTTTTAATTATTTAACGTTTAACAGGCTCCCGTGCCCGGGAGTGAATTAAAATTACGCTTATTATGGCGTTTTTGCAATCTTTATTTTTGACTGCCAAGCCATTTATTCATCTGCTCGATTTCACCTTTCTGAGCTTTAATGATGTCCTGCGCAAGCTTTCTCATTTCGGGATCTTTTCCGTATTTAAGTTCGGTCTCAGCCATTGCTATTGCTCCTTCATGGTGTGCGATCATACCTTTTGCAAAGGCCTTATCGGGATCGGGCTCATTAACGGCGGCCATCATTTTGTCATGCATGTCTTTCATGCCAGCCATATATTCCTGTGACGATGCCGATGAGTGCATATCTGACATTTTCATTTCCGAATGTTCAGCAGAAATGGCTGGCAGGGATAACATTAATATTACAAAAAGGGTGTTTTTGATTTTCATTTAATAAATCCTTTTCAGGTAGGTACCGGTTAATTGTAGCTGAGTCAGATAAAAAAGCCCCCTGACGGGGGCAAAAATCTCACAACATATCCGGTTAAGGAATAATCTATCAAGGAAAGGGTAAAAGCACGGATACTACAGTCGCATTCAGCCTGCATTGATCATGCGGCGGTGCGCTTCGGCCATGGCCTGATGTGGGCCGGATTGCCCGTTATTCATGAATTCATGGGCAACCGCTGCTCTTTCATGCTCATTCATCGCCGTGTAAGATGTTGACGGGACGGTCGTGGATACTGTGTTATTTCCCATCATCTTCTGATGACTTTCCACCATTTTCTGGTGCGCATCCGCCGAGCCGTTCGTCATGGTTTCATGAGCAATAATGGCCTGTTCATGCTGGTCCATACCGGTCATACGAGGAGCAGTCCCCTGGATCCCGACAGGAGCCGCAGCAGACTGCATCTGGTGAGCAGGAGCCTGTGCATTGTTGACGCGATCATGGATATTCACGGTTTCAGTGGCCCAGGACGATGTAATTAAACCAAAGCCCAGCAAAGATGCTAATACGATATTTTTCATGATAACTCTCCATTTCTGAATTAGTGATGTCCGGGGAAGTACAACCGGTGTTTTCAGTTCCATAACTGAAACAGGTTCGGCAGCGTTTATTTCTCCGGGAGAAGGCTGGATATTCATTTCCTGGCGTACTCTGACGCCGGGTATTGATGAAGCAATCCAGCCTTCCTGATAAGTTGCACTAATTATATCGAATGGCTTCTGTTTGCTGCATGACAGGCTAATGACATCTTTGTCATTTAAATCTTTATTCTCAGCATTGGATTTCCGGGATCATTTTCTCCAGTCTGGGCACGGATAAGATAAAACGCGTGGAGCGTACGTCCGATTCCACCCGCACTCTTCCGTGATGTGCTTCCACGATTGACTTTACAATCGCAAGGCCGATGCCGCTGCCTTCTCCTTTTCGTTGTCTGGACGGATCCACCCGATAAAAACGGTCAAAAAGCCTTAATAAATGTTCTTCAGGGATTGGTTTCCCCGGATTTTCAATCACAAGGTCAAAAAAACTCTCCTGCTCTCTTATTGAGACGGTGATGGCCTGTCCCTCCGGGGTATAACGCAGGGCATTGGATAACAGATTATTGATCGCTCTTCTGAACATTTGTGGATCTCCCTCAACCAGGCAGGGCATTCCGTTAAATTTGAGCGTGATATTGCGTTCTTCGGCCCAGGCTTCGAAAAACTCGAAGACTTTCATGACTTCTGCTCTGAGGTCAAACCGGACCCTGTCAGGTATCAGCTGATTATTGTCCGCCTGCGCCAGAAACAGCATGTCGCTGACCATTTTGGTCATCCGGTTATACTCTTCAAGACTGGAGTAGAGGACATCCTCAAGTTCCTTCTGGGTTCGATCCTGACTCAGTGCGATTTCAGTCTGCGTCACCAGATTGGTGATGGGCGTTCTGATCTCGTGCGCGATATCGGCAGAGAAATTGGCCTGGCGGGTAAAGACATCCTCAATCTTTCCAATCATATGATTGAACGAGATAACCAGCTGCTCCAGCTCAATGGGAACGCGTGTCGGTTCCAGCCGCGCATCAAGATTCTCGGAGGTGATGTTTTTAATGGCATTGCTGACATTACGAAGGGGCAGGTGCCCCTGACGGACAGCGATGCGAATGATCAGAACAATCAGCAGGCTTATCACGACGGCGATCGCAATCAGATTTTTTTTCAGCGCATCGAGGTAATGGAGATGGAAATTAATGGAGAGGCCAGTCAGCATGACATAGTTCTGCTGTTTGCCCTGAAATATCGCCTGGCCAGAGGAGGCGATAATCCGGTATGTTTCCATCTTCATTTCAGACCCGGTATCCATCGGTCTCGCAGGATCCTCCACCGTCCAGAGAAAGACATCCCGTGCGCGGCTGTGCTCGCTAAAATCTGCGGAATTCACGGCCGGGCGTAGTGCCGCCCCCTGCGCTGAACTAAAGAGCACTTCCCCCCTGGGATTGAGGAGCAAAAGGGCAACGTTGCGGTAGCTGGCAATCGACTCCTTTATTTTGCTTACTTTTTTTTCATCCGGATCCACCGGGGACTGCAGTATACGGTTCAGGGTAGTGCTGATTTGTTGAAGATCGCTGACATCCTGCTCGGCAAAATGATTTTCAACAGAATGCAGCATAAACCAGGTGAAGGCGATAAAAGCCAGTATCGTGGACAGGCTGATAAAAAAGGTCAGCCGCAGGGCGAGTGAGAAAGGGCGCCTGGAAGGTTTGCTATGCATCCGGGGCCTCCAGCATATAGCCCACGCCCCGGACAGTCTGGATCAGCTTTGTCCCGTAATCGTTGTCTATTTTAGCGCGGAGTCGCTTTACGGCGACATCAATCGCGTTAGTGTCGCTGTCAAAATTCATGTCCCAGACCTGAGAGGCAATCAGGGAGCGGGGAAGAACCTCGCCCTGATGCCGAATGAAAAATTCCAGCAGGCTGAACTCTTTACTGGTGAGCACAATGCGGTTTCCGGCGCGACTGACTTTTCTGGATACGAGATCCATCGAGAGATCAGCCACCTTCAACTGGCTTTCCGTGATCATCGTGTTTCCCCGCCTCAGAAGGGTTCTCACCCGGGCCAGCAGTTCGGCAAACGCAAAGGGTTTAACCAGATAATCGTCCGCACCCAGTTCCAGTCCTTTGACCCTGTGTTCGATCGTGCCGAGGGCCGTCAGCAGTAAGACCGGCATACCCTTTCCGGCAGTGCGCAGCATGCGGATGATATCCCAGCCGTTCACATCAGGCAGCATGATGTCCAGAATGACTAAATCATACTCGGCTGTCATGGCGAGATGATATCCGGTAAGACCATTATCAGCGTGATCCACTACGAACCCTGCCTCTGTAAGCCCTTTGCTGAGATATTCACCTGTTTTAATTTCGTCTTCGACGATCAATATTTTCATCTTGCTCCCCGGCTGGCTGCTAAGGTCATTCTATTGCGCCCACGATCGTTATCAACGGATTACAGCAAAAATGACAACATTGTCATTATCCTGTCACCCGCCAAACAGAGAGCGTTCGGTAAAGTACCCCTATCAATACTCTGGACTTCATTTGAACCATTTACCAGGTCTGCCTGGACGAGAAGCGTTATGTTCAAATTAAAATTACTCAGCATTAGCACGATATTCATCCTGGCCGGTTGTGTCTCTCTGGCTCCTGAATATCAGCGCCCGGCAGCACCGGTACCCCAGCAGTTTTCACTGTCCCGAAACAGCCTGACGCCAGCAGTGAATGGTTATCAGGATACGGGCTGGCGTAACTTTTTTGTCGATCCCCAGGTTACACGGCTGATTACTGAAGCCCTGAATAATAACCGTGATTTGAGAATGGCTGCCCTGAAGGTTGAAGAGGCCCGGGCCCAGTTCAACGTCACGGATGCAGATCGTTATCCCCAGTTGAATGCCTCATCCGGGATCACATACAGCGGTGGCCTGAAAGGCGACAAGCCGACCACACAGGAGTACGACGCGGGTCTGGAACTCAGCTATGAGCTCGATTTTTTCGGCAAACTTAAGAACATGAGTGACGCTGATCGCCAGAACTACTTTGCCAGCGAAGAAGCCCGTCGGGCCGTACACATCCTGCTGGTATCCAACGTTTCACAAAGCTATTTCAGCCAGCAACTGGCGTACGAACAACTCCGTATTGCGCGGGAAACGCTGAAAAATTATCAACAGTCCTATGCTTTCGTTGAGCAGCAGCTCGTGACCGGGAGTACGAACGTTCTGGCGCTTGAACAGGCGAGAGGACAAATCGAAAGTACCCGCGCCGAAATAGCCAAACGAGAAGGCGATCTGGCTCAGGCAAACAATGCCCTGCAACTGGTGCTGGGAACGTACCGCGCACTTCCGTCAGAAAAAGGGATGAAAGGCGGGGAGATAGCACCAGTAAAATTGCCACCAAATCTGTCTTCACAAATTTTGCTGCAGCGACCGGATATTATGGAAGCGGAATATCAGCTGAAAGCGGCTGATGCCAATATTGGCGCAGCGCGAGCGGCCTTTTTCCCCTCCATTACCCTGACCAGTGGTCTTTCCGCAAGCAGTACGGAGCTGTCCAGCCTGTTTACGTCAGGAAGTGGAATGTGGAATTTTATCCCTAAAATTGAAATTCCTATATTTAATGCTGGCAGGAATAAAGCCAATCTGAAGCTGGCTGAAATTCGCCAGCAACAGTCGGTGGTTAATTACGAACAAAAAATTCAGTCAGCCTTTAAGGATGTTTCCGACACGCTTGCGCTGCGCGACAGCCTTAGCCAGCAACTTGAGTCACAGCAGCGTTATCTTGATTCACTTCAGATAACTCTCCAGCGTGCCAGAGGATTGTATGCAAGTGGTGCTGTCAGTTACATCGAAGTGCTGGATGCAGAACGTTCCCTCTTCGCTACGCAGCAAACCATTCTCGATCTTACCTATTCCCGACAGGTTAACGAAATTAATCTGTTTACCGCGCTGGGTGGCGGTTGGGTAGAGTAAATTTATTTAATTAATCAGGAAATTAAAAATGCGTAATTCACTTAAAGCCGTTTTATTTGGTGCCTTCTCTGTCATGTTCTCTGCCGGTCTTCATGCTGAAACACATCAGCATGGCGATATGAATGCTGCCAGTGATGCTTCGGTACAGCAGGTTATCAAGGGCACCGGTGTCGTTAAAGACATTGATATGAATAGTAAAAAAATCACCATTTCGCACGAAGCAATCCCTGCGGTGGGCTGGCCTGCAATGACCATGCGCTTCACTTTTGTTAATGCAGACGACGCTATCAATGCCCTGAAAACCGGCAACCATGTCGATTTCTCGTTTATTCAGCAGGGCAATATCTCCTTACTCAAAAGCATTAACGTGACGCAATCCTGATTAACAGTCCGGAGCGAATACATCCAGTGCGCCTGAACATTCATTAAGGGATTACTGTGAATGAATGATCGGGCGCATATGCCAGGTGTTTTGATTTTTCAGCGAGAAATTGTATGGCTTCTTTAAAGATAAAATATGCTGCAATAATTATCAGCAGCCTCATAGCAGGAGGGCTGATATCGGTTACTGCCTGGCAGTATGTAAACTCATCACAAAAAACAGTACAAACAGAACAAAAGGCACCGGAGAAAAAGGTACTTTTCTGGTATGACCCGATGAAACCGGATACCAAATTTGATAAACCCGGAAAATCGCCCTTTATGGATATGGACCTGGTGCCAAAATATGCTGATGAAAGTGGCGATAAAAGCAGTGGCGGGATCCGTATCGACCCAACCCAGGTTCAGAATCTGGGATTAAAAACGCAAAAAGTCACGCGAGGAATGCTGAATTATTCTCAGACAATCCCGGCTAATGTCAGTTACAACGAGTATCAGTTTGTCATTGTGCAGGCGCGTTCTGACGGTTTCGTCGAAAAAGTGTATCCCCTGACGATTGGCGATCATGTGAAGAAAGGCACGCCGCTTATCGATATCACCATTCCTGAATGGGTTGAGGCACAAAGTGAGTTCCTGCTGTTATCCGGTACAGGCGGTACGCCAACCCAGATAAAAGGGGTTCTGGAGCGACTTCGTCTGGCTGGTATGCCGGAAGAGGATATTCAAAGGCTGCGTACAACCCGCACCATCCAGACCCGTTTTACCATTAAAGCACCTATTGATGGCGTCATTACTGCATTTGACCTGCGCACCGGCATGAATATTTCGAAAGATAAGGTGGTGGCTCAGATTCAGGGAATGGACCCGGTCTGGATCAGCGCTGCAGTGCCAGAATCTATCGCCTATCTGCTGAAAGATACGTCGCAGTTTGAAATTTCGGTACCGGCTTATCCGGATAAAACATTCCATGTCGAAAAATGGAACATTCTTCCCAGCGTGGATCAGACAACCCGTACGCTTCAGGTCCGTCTCCAGGTTTCTAATAAGGATGAGTTTCTCAAGCCGGGCATGAATGCCTATCTGAAACTGAATACCAGGAGCCAGGAGATGCTGCTGATACCAAGCCAGGCCGTTATCGATACCGGCAAAGAACAGCGCGTGATTACTGTTGATGATGAAGGCAAGTTTGTGCCGAAACAGATCCACGTTCTGCATGAGTCACAGCAACAGTCCGGCATCGGCTCCGGCCTGAATGAAGGCGATACCGTGGTGGTCAGTGGCCTGTTCCTCATTGACTCTGAAGCCAATATTACGGGCGCACTGGAACGTATGCGCCACCCTGAAAAAACAGAAAGCAGTATGCCAGCAATGTCTGACCAGCCTGTAAATATGCATTCAGGGCACTGAGGAGACGACGATGATTGAATGGATTATCCGGCGCTCTGTCGCCAACCGTTTCCTGGTCATGATGGGGGCCCTGTTTCTCAGCATCTGGGGCACATGGACGATTATTAACACGCCTGTCGATGCCTTGCCTGACCTGTCAGATGTGCAGGTCATTATCAAAACCAGCTATCCCGGCCAGGCCCCGCAGATTGTAGAAAACCAGGTCACCTATCCACTTACCACCACCATGCTGTCCGTGCCTGGCGCAAAAACCGTGCGTGGTTTTTCACAGTTCGGTGATTCGTATGTGTATGTCATTTTTGAAGACGGCACCGATCTGTACTGGGCCCGTTCCCGCGTGCTGGAGTACCTGAACCAGGTACAGGGAAAACTGCCCGCCGGTGTGAGTTCTGAAATCGGTCCGGACGCCACGGGGGTGGGCTGGATATTTGAATATGCCCTTGTCGATCGCAGCGGAAAACACGACCTTTCAGAACTGCGTTCTCTGCAGGACTGGTTCCTGAAATTTGAGCTGAAAACCATCCCGAACGTGGCTGAGGTCGCTTCGGTTGGCGGCGTGGTGAAACAGTACCAGATTCAGGTCAATCCGGTAAAACTGTCTCAGTATGGTATCAGCCTGCCCGAAGTGAAACAGGCCCTTGAATCGTCTAACCAGGAGGCCGGTGGCTCATCCGTTGAAATGGCCGAAGCTGAGTATATGGTCCGTGCCAGCGGTTATCTTCAGAGCATTGATGATTTTAATAACATCGTCCTGAAAACAGGCGAGAACGGCGTGCCGGTTTATCTGCGGGATGTTGCCCGCGTGCAGACCGGGCCTGAAATGCGGCGTGGTATTGCCGAGCTGAACGGCCAGGGCGAAGTCGCTGGCGGCGTGGTGATCCTGCGGTCGGGTAAAAATGCACGCGACGTTATCACGGCAGTGAGGGATAAACTTGAGACGCTGAAGGCCAGCCTGCCGGAAGGCGTTGAAATCGTGACCACCTACGATCGCAGCCAGCTCATCGACCGGGCGATTGATAACCTCAGTTCCAAACTTCTGGAAGAGTTTATCGTGGTGGCCATCGTCTGTGCCCTGTTCCTGTGGCACGTACGTTCTGCCCTGGTGGCGATTATCTCTCTGCCGCTTGGTCTGTGTATCGCCTTTATCGTCATGCACTTCCAGGGACTGAACGCCAATATCATGTCGCTGGGAGGGATAGCGATTGCCGTCGGTGCGATGGTGGATGCCGCCATTGTGATGATTGAGAATGCGCATAAGCGGCTTGAGGAGTGGGATCATCAGCATCCGGGTGAGCAGATTGACAACGCCACCCGCTGGAAGGTGATTACCGATGCCTCCGTTGAAGTGGGACCCGCACTGTTTATCAGCCTGCTGATCATCACCCTGTCCTTTATTCCTATCTTTACCCTGGAAGGTCAGGAAGGACGTCTGTTTGGCCCGCTGGCATTCACGAAAACGTACTCCATGGCGGGCGCGGCCGCGCTGGCCATCATCGTCATTCCGATTCTGATGGGATTCTGGATCCGGGGGAAAATTCCTGCAGAGACCAGTAACCCCCTGAACCGGGTACTGATCAAAGCGTATCATCCATTGCTGTTGCGGGTTCTCCACTGGCCAAAAACAACCCTGCTGGTTGCGGCCTTGTCCATTTTCACCGTTATCTGGCCGCTGAGCCAGGTGGGCGGTGAGTTTCTGCCGAAGATTAACGAGGGCGACCTGTTGTATATGCCGTCGACCCTGCCGGGTGTCTCTCCGGCTGAAGCTGCAGCGCTCCTGCAGACGACGGACAAGTTAATCAAAAGCGTTCCTGAAGTGGCCTCTGTATTTGGCAAGACCGGTAAAGCAGAGACCGCCACGGATTCCGCACCGCTCGAAATGGTTGAAACCACGATCCAGCTCAAACCTGAGGATCAGTGGCGTCCAGGCATGACGATTGACAAGATTATTGAAGAACTCGACAGGACCGTCCGTTTACCGGGGCTGGCAAACCTCTGGGTGCCGCCAATCCGTAACCGTATTGATATGCTCTCAACCGGGATCAAAAGCCCGATAGGTATCAAAGTGTCCGGGACTGTTCTGTCGGATATCGACGCGACGGCGCAGAGTATCGAGGCGGTAACCAAAACGGTACCGGGTGTGGTGTCTGTCCTGGCTGAGCGACTGGAAGGTGGACGTTACATTGATGTGGACATTAACCGGGAAAAAGCTTCCCGGTACGGGATGACAGTAGGTGATGTCCAGCTGTTCGTCTCATCAGCCATCGGCGGTGCGACGGTAGGGGAAACGGTGGAAGGCGTGGCCCGGTACCCTATTAACATTCGTTACCCACAGGATTACCGCAACAGTCCGCAGGCGCTGAAACAGATGCCGATCCTGACCCCGATGAAGCAGCAGATCACACTGGGCGATGTTGCCGATATTAAAGTCGTTTCCGGACCAACCATGCTGAAAACCGAAAATGCCCGGCCAGCCAGCTGGATTTATGTTGATGCCCGCGGCAGGGACATGGTGTCAGTGGTTAACGATATTAAGACGGTCATCAGCGAGAAAGTGAAACTGAGACCGGGGACCAGTGTGGCATTCTCAGGACAGTTTGAATTACTCGAGCACGCCAACAAGAAATTAAAACTGATGGTACCGATGACGGTGATGATCATTTTCATCCTGTTATATCTGGCATTTCGCCGTGTTGACGAAGCCCTGCTGATTCTGATGAGTCTGCCGTTTGCGTTGATTGGCGGGATATGGTTCCTGTACTGGCAGGGCTTCCATATGTCTGTGGCGACCGGAACCGGATTTATCGCCCTGGCCGGGGTGGCAGCAGAGTTTGGCGTGGTCATGCTGATGTATCTGCGTCATGCCATTGAAGCGCACCCGGAATTGTCCCGTAAAGAGACGTTCACACCGGAAGGCCTTGATGAAGCCCTCTATCATGGTGCCGTACTGCGTGTCCGGCCGAAAGCCATGACCGTGGCGGTGATCATTGCGGGTCTGCTGCCAATACTCTGGGGAACCGGTGCAGGTTCAGAAGTCATGAGCCGTATCGCGGCACCCATGATTGGTGGGATGATCACGGCTCCGCTGCTGTCCCTGTTCATTATTCCTGCCGCCTACAAATTAATCTGGCTGCGCAGACATAAAAAAAGCGTGTCCTGAACCTGAAAGGGCACCCCCTGTGGGTGTCCTTCTTTACTGATTCACCCTGACGTCAGGGTTTAAATCGATAATATACAGAGGTGAGTATGAAAAAAGTGGTTCTGATGGCGCTGGCTCTCGGCCTTTCACTGCCCGCGATGGCGAGTGAAAAAGTGATTGATATGTACAAATCTGAAAACTGTGGCTGTTGTTCCCTGTGGGGCAAAGCGATGGAAAAAGACGGGTTTGAAGTACGAACTCACGTCATGAATGATCAGGCGCTGTCAGCCCTGAAAGAAAAGCATGCTATTCCTGCAGGACTGCGAAGTTGTCATACCGCGGTTGCCGGTAATTTGATCATTGAAGGCCATGTGCCTGCGACAACGATACATAAGGCAATGCAGTCTGGTTCAGGTATATACGGTCTCGCCACCCCCGGTATGCCAGCAGGAAGTCCTGGAATGGAGATGGGAGCCCGAAAAGAGGCTTACGATGTTATCGCATTCTCACCGGATGGAAGTAAAAAAGTCTTCCAGCGAATCGAATAGTCAGCGGAACGGCTGATAACGGGACGCCGGCAGCAGGCACTCTTATGCCGGCGGCATTCGTGGTAATCGCATCCATGACATACCCTGAAGACAGAAGATGCTTCGGTATGCATAAGGAGAGTTACTGTGAAAAATGACAATGCAGTGCAACACAACAACCAGACTGCTTCTGAGCAGACATTATCCCCGGACGAGAGCCACGTATTGCATAAGGTGAGAGATCCCGTGTGCGGGATGGCCATCCTGCCCGACAGGGCGCACAGCAGCATTCGATACCAGGACCATCAGCTTTATTTCTGCTCCGCCAGCTGTGAGAGTAAATTTAAAGCCCATCCCGATCGTTATCTTACCGAAGATGCCAGTGAACATTCCCATCACCATCACCACGATCATCACGAAGTCAGCCCTGATCAGATAAAACAGCCTCACCACCAGGCGGAGAAAGAGAATTCTGAAGGTGTGTGGACATGTCCGATGCACCCGGAGATACGCCGCAGTGGTCCCGGAAGCTGTCCTGTCTGTGGAATGGCACTGGAGCCGCTCGTAGCTACGGCATCCACGGGGCCAAGTGATGAACTTCGCGACATGACAAGACGCTTCTGGCTGGGGTTGTTGCTGGCGTTTCCGGTTCTGGTACTCGAAATGGGATCTCATCTGTTTCCCGCCTTGAGGAATACAGTACCGCCACAGTACAACACATGGCTGCAGCTGCTTCTGGCCTCTCCTGTCGTGTTGTGGTGTGGCTGGCCATTCTTCGCCCGGGCCGGAATGTCGTTACGTAACCGCTCCCTGAATATGTTTACCCTTGTTGCAATGGGCACCGGCGTAGCCTGGGTGTACAGCGTCATTGCAACCGTCTTCCCCTCCTGGTTTCCTGCATCGTTCAGAAACATGGATGGCCTGGTGGCCGTTTATTTTGAAGCCGCAGCAGTTATTACGGTGCTTGTTCTGCTGGGACAGGTTCTTGAGCTGCGGGCACGGGAACAAACCTCAGGTGCCATTACTGCACTACTGAATCTTGCCCCCAAAACCGCCAGGCGGCTGGATCATGACGGTCATGAAACGGATATTAATGCGGAAGATGTTCTGCCTGGCGATAAGCTCCGCATCAGACCTGGAGAGAGTATTCCGGTCGACGGTATTGTGATCGAAGGCAAAACAACCGTTGATGAATCGATGGTGACCGGGGAATCTATGCCGGTTACCAAAACGGAGGGTGACCCTGTCATCGGGGGGACCATTAATCAGACAGGGAGTCTCATCATCCGTGCAGAGAAAGTCGGTGATGAAACAATGCTCTCACGAATTGTTCAGATGGTCGCTGATGCACAGCGTTCGCGTGCCCCCATCCAGAGAATGGCTGACAGCGTTTCAGGCTGGTTTGTTCCTCTGGTGATACTTATCGCGGTTGTTGCTTTCGTGATCTGGTCTGTCTGGGGGCCCGAGCCCAGGATGGCGCACGGTCTCATTGCGGCTGTGTCGGTCCTGATTATTGCCTGTCCCTGCGCGCTGGGGCTGGCCACGCCGATGTCGATAATGGTGGGGGTGGGCAAAGGAGCCCAGGCCGGGGTGTTAATCAGGAATGCCGAAGCCCTTGAGCGTCTTGAAAAAGTGGACACGCTGGTTGTCGACAAAACAGGCACGCTCACGGAAGGTTCGCCTACGGTGACAGGGATTATCAGTCTCAATCCGGGTGGGGAAACATCTCTTTTGCGTGTAACAGCCGCAGTGGAAAAAGGCTCGCAGCATCCGCTGGGTATGGCAGTAGTTAAAGCAGCACAGGAAAAGGGGATCGCAATACCCGCAGTCACTCATTTCGATGCACCGTCGGGTAAAGGTGTCTCAGGCGATGTCAAAGGTCAACGGGTTGTTATTGGTAATGAACTGGCTATGCAGGAAAACAGTATCGTTATTGATAATCAAAAGGCCGTTGCGGATACGTTGCGGATGGAAGGCGCTACCGTTATCTATGTGGCCACAGACGGGGACCTTGCAGGCCTGATAGCTATCTCGGATCCCGTGAAAACAACCACGCCGGATGCGCTTAAAGCTTTGCGTCAGGCGGGGATCCGCATTGTTATGCTCACCGGGGATAACCAGCTTACTGCTGAAGCAGTCGCACGGAAACTGGGAATAGATGAGGTTGAAGCCGGAATTCTGCCGGATGGCAAAAAAGCAGTGATAACCCGACTGAAAGCGTCTGGCCATGTGGTTGCGATGGCCGGAGACGGTGTGAATGATGCCCCGGCGCTGGCAGCGGCTGACGTGGGTATAGCCATGGGAACGGGTACAGATGTGGCAATTGAAAGTGCCGGAGTCACCCTTCTCAAAGGCGACTTGATGATACTGAACAGGGCCCGTCATCTGTCAGAGATCACCATGAAAAATATCCGTCAGAATCTGTTTTTTGCATTTATCTACAACGCACTTGGCGTGCCTGTGGCTGCAGGTCTGCTTTATCCTGTGTATGGAATACTGCTGTCGCCAGTTATTGCGGCGGCGGCCATGGCTCTTTCCTCCGTCAGCGTCATTGTGAATGCGTTGCGTCTGAAAAGTGTCAGGCTCGGGAAATAACACTGAGTGAAGGGTCAGTTACGAACAGAAGGAGTCCAGTATGAAAAGTACCACCTATGCGCTTATTGCTGTCGCCGCGATTGCGGCATTTGCTCTCCTGCGCGAACACTGGTCACATGTGGCAGGTTACTGGCCATATCTGTTATTGCTGGTCTGCCCGCTAATGCATCTTTTCCACGGCCACGGAGGGCATGGAGATCATCAACATCACGGAAGTGAAAACGATAAAAAAAATTAATCCGGCAGACGGGGCCGCGTCGCGGTCCCGTTATCAGTCCAGGTATCGTTCGTAGTCTCTGGCATGCGCAAAGGCATGCTGTTCGAGTTTGTTATCAGCGGGTGCCGCTGCCCGGAACGCCAGAGAGTTAACAGAGTTGTTATTGATGACCAGCTCGTAATGCAGATGAGGACCGGATGAACGTCCGCTGTTACCGGATAACGCAATAGCACCTCCCCGTGTAACCCTGGCCCCTTTAGTAACGAGTATTTTATTGAGGTGGAGATAGCGAGTTTTAACACCGGCTTTTCCCGTTACTTCAACAAAATATCCCATGGTACTGTTGTATTCGGCCCGGGTGATTTTTCCGTCGATGACGCTGACTATTTTCGTGTTCATGGGCATGGAATAATCAATGCCATTATGGGGACTCACTTTTCCCGATACCGGGTTAAGTCTTGCAGGATTGAAAGGCGAACTGAGTCTTGCTGTGGCCGGTAACGGATAATCGAGACTGCCTTTCCCGGAAGTATCGGAAAGGTTATAGAACTTTTTATCTGATATACGATACGCCGTGTAATTAAATGAACCGGACGTAAATTTATAGGCCACGACACGTGATTTTCCCGCTTTCTTTTGCAGTACGAGTTTTAATGATTCATTTTTTTTCAAATGCCGCAGATTAAACCGGGAAGGCAAGGAGCGCTGAAGAGTAGCGATCTCGTTCGATTCCAGCCCCGAGCGGGTGGCTGAAAGGTAGGCATTTTCTTTTACGACATCGGTAGAATACATTTACTGGAATTCGCCGTTAGCATGAACACTGCGGCGTATGCTAGGGGTTTTCAGGAGGCGTGTCATCTGTCAGTTAATCGGGAGCACCGTTGATGGTCGTCATTTTTGTAACATATCTTGTTTCCCGTTTGCTCCTGAAGCTCTGGGAACTGTATGACCAGCCCGACGGTGATGATTAACGGGACTGAAACAGGTTACGGCAGAGCAATATGGGGCTCATGTCCTGCTACGTAACCCGTCAGTAAAGCCCTGCTGCGCACCTGACGCTAAGCACTAACCCGCCTGCAGTTACCTGGTCGAATACAGCCCGCGAAGCTTTCTTGCCTGCGTCTGATGTGCTTCCGCACCGGCATTATTGACCTGCTCATGCACGAGAGCGGCTTTTTCTCCGGCATTCAGTTCGTTAAAAGAAGAAGACGAGGTCTTTGAATTTGCATCACTGCCGGACAGCATTTTTTTATGTTCCTCAATCATTTTCTGATGCGCATAGGACGCGCTGTTGTTCATAAATGAATGAGCAACAATGGCCCTTTCATGTTCATTCATTTCAGAGAATGAGGGCGTGTTGTTTTTATTAACCCTGTCCGGTAAGTTTTCATGCGTCGAGGAATTCACATGACTGACGGCTGAGGCATTATTAACAAATCGATGTGCTTCATGGGCAATATCACTGGACTGAGCAAAAGCTGCCCCACAAAATAAAGCTGTAAACGCAGTGGTCGTGATTAATATATTCATGTGTAATTACCTTCTGAGGTACATAAAAGATGTCCTTATGATCATATATAAAAATAATCAACCTGTGGGGAAGATGACGTAAATGTAATACAGCTATGTACATTACACGATTGTAATGAATTTGTTTCTTAAGGTGTGCTAGATTCATTTCATTGTAAGTGGATGAACCAGTAATTTAATTTAAATCGGTTCTCGAATTCTGTCAGTAACCATACTTTAAATAAGGGAATGCGCATGCTGTTGAAAACGTCTCGACGAACTTTCCTGAAGGGGTTAACCCTCTCTGGCGTAGCCGGAAGTCTTGGCGTATGGAGTTTCAATGCGCGTTCCAGTCTGAGCCTGCCAGTTGCCGCATCCCTGCAGGGTACTCAGTTTGACCTGACCATTGGTGAAACGGCCGTCAATATCACGGGCAGTGAGCGTCAGGCCAAAACAATCAATGGAGGCCTGCCGGGGCCCGTTCTTCGCTGGAAAGAAGGTGACACCATTACCCTGAAGGTCAAAAACCGTCTTAATGAACAGACGTCCATTCACTGGCACGGCATTATTCTTCCGGCCAATATGGATGGTGTTCCGGGGCTGAGTTTTATGGGCATAGAGCCTGATGATACCTACGTTTACACCTTTAAGGTTAAGCAGAACGGGACTTACTGGTACCACAGCCATTCCGGTCTGCAGGAACAGGAGGGGGTATACGGTGCCATTATCATCGATGCCAGGGAGCCAGAACCGTTTGCTTACGATCGTGAGCATGTGGTCATGTTGTCTGACTGGACCGATGAAAATCCTCACAGCCTGCTGAAAAAATTAAAAAAACAGTCGGATTACTACAATTTCAATAAACCAACCGTTGGCTCTTTTTTCCGCGACGTGAATACCAGGGGGCTGTCAGCCACCATTGCCGATCGGAAAATGTGGGCTGAAATGAAAATGAATCCGACTGACCTCGCGGATGTCAGTGGCTACACCTACACCTATCTCATGAACGGGCAGGCCCCGCTGAAAAACTGGACCGGACTGTTCCGTCCCGGTGAAAAGATACGCTTACGGTTTATCAACGGCTCGGCAATGACCTATTTCGATATCCGTATCCCCGGGCTGAAAATGACGGTCGTGGCTGCAGATGGCCAGTATGTAAACCCGGTTACCGTTGACGAATTCAGGATTGCCGTTGCCGAAACCTATGATGTCATTGTGGAGCCTCAGGGTGAGGCCTATACCATCTTCGCACAATCCATGGACAGGACCGGTTACGCTCGAGGGACACTGGCCACGAGAGAGGGGTTAAGTGCTGCCGTTCCCCCCCTCGATCCCCGTCCTCTGTTGACCATGGAAGATATGGGTATGGGGGGAATGGGACATGATATGGCAGGAATGGACCACAGCCAGATGGGAGGCATGGATAACAGCGGAGAGATGATGTCTATGGACGGTGCTGACCTTCCGGATAGCGGGACATCCTCCGCGCCCATGGATCACAGCAGCATGGCCGGTATGGATCATTCCCGGATGGCCGGAATGCCGGGTATGCAAAGTCATCCTGCGTCAGAAACGGATAACCCACTGGTTGATATGCAGGCGATGAGCGTCTCTCCGAAATTAAATGATCCGGGTATTGGTCTTCGAAATAACGGAAGAAAGGTTCTCACGTACGCGGATTTGAAAAGCCGCTTTGAGGATCCTGACGGACGTGAACCTGGCCGTACCATAGAACTGCATTTAACCGGCCACATGGAAAAGTTTGCCTGGTCATTTAACGGAATCAAGTTTTCAGATGCCGCACCGGTGCTGCTGAAATACGGTGAGCGGCTCAGGATCACGCTGATCAACGATACCATGATGACTCACCCCATTCACCTGCATGGTATGTGGAGCGATCTGGAAGATGAAAACGGTAATTTCATGGTTCGTAAACACACAATAGATGTTCCCCCTGGTACAAAACGCAGTTACAGAGTGACAGCAGATGCGCTTGGCCGCTGGGCGTATCACTGCCATTTGCTCTATCACATGGAAATGGGAATGTTTCGTGAAGTCCGGGTGGAGGAATGATGCGAATGAAGAGAAATTTGAAGGCCATACCTGTTCTGGTCGCCGGTTTGTTTACCTCACAGCTTTCTATTGCGGCGGGCTCCGTCTCTGCAGATCCCCACGCCGGGCACGACATGTCTGCCATGCAGATGCCAGCAGATGAGAATTTCACTGAGATGACGTCAATGGAGCCCATTGTAACTGAGAGCAGAACGCCAATTCCGCCTGTTACCGATGCCGACCGGAAGGCTGCATTCGGCAATTTACAGGGGCATGCGATTCACGACAGTGCGATTAATTATCTGGTTCTGCTGGATCAACTGGAATGGCAACGGTCGGATAACACCAACAATTTCAGCTGGAGTGTTAACAGCTGGATTGGAGGCGACACAGATCGGATTTGGCTAAAGAGTGAAGGTGAACGAAGCAATGGGGAAACGGAGGCGGCTGAAGCGCAGTTACTCTGGGGACATGCGGTTGGCCCATGGTGGGATTTGGTTGCGGGTGTCAGGCAGGATTTCAGACCTGCTTCTGCCCGGACCTGGGCTGCTGTCGGTTTTCAGGGGCTGGCACTCTATAATTTTGAGTCTGAAATTACGGGTTTTGTCAGTAATGGCGGAAAAGCAGCCCTTCGTCTGGGAGGAGAATACGACGTTTTACTGACTAACCGGCTCATACTCCAGCCATCCTATGAGGTGAATTTCTACAGTCAGGATGATGAATCGCGGGGTCGCGGCAGGGGACTGACTGACACAGAGCTGGGGCTCCGGCTGCGCTATGAAATACGCCGTGAGTTTGCACCCTATATAGGCGTTTCCTGGAATCAACTTTACGGGAAAACATCCGATATGGCGAAAAGAGAAGGTGAGAAAGACCATCAGGTAGTATTCCTGGCGGGAGCCAGAATCTGGTTTTAACGCACTGATATAAAACACTCAACTAAACAGGTAAATAAAATGTCGATTTTAAATAAAGCCATTCTTACAGGTGGCCTCGTTATGGGCGTTGCTTTCTCTGCTATGGCCCATCCGGAATTAAAAAGCTCTGTGCCACAGGCTGATTCAGCCGTAGCGGCCCCGGAAAAGATTCAGCTTAATTTCTCGGAAAATCTGACCGTGAAATTCTCAGGTGCAAAATTAACGATGACGGGTATGAAAGGCATGTCATCACATTCTCCGATGCCGGTCGCGGCAAAAGTGGCGCCAGGCGCTGACCCTAAATCGATGGTCATTATTCCGCGAGAGCCTTTACCCGCTGGCACTTATCGTGTTGACTGGCGCGCGGTTTCTTCAGATACGCACCCTATTACCGGTAATTACACCTTTACAGTGAAGTAATATTATGAACGACCTGATTATGATTGTTATTCGTTTTCTTCTTTATCTGGATTTGATGGTAATATTTGGATTGCCATTTTTTCAGATATATGGAATAAGCGGTGTCAGACATGAAACCTATAACCTGACTAATTTCAGGTCGTTTATAACCTTTGCTGTTGTTACAGGCATCATTCTTACTGGCATTAATATGCTCCTGGTATCTAATGCCATGAGTGGAGTAACTGACCTCAGAGAATTATCCATCCATGTTATCGAGATGGTGATAGAAGAAACTGATGTGGGTATTAGCTGGATTGTCAGGCTCTGTGCCCTGTTTACCACACTCGGTGCTTTGTTCCTTTACACTAATAAGAGAGTATTGTCCTGCCTGCTGATGACGATGAGTGGGGGCGTGGCGCTGGCTACACTTGCCTGGGGAGGACACGCCGTTATGCATGACGGTCTGCATTACTATCTCCATTTACTGAGCGATCTGACCCATCTCGGCGCTGCAGGTGCCTGGACAGGTGCTCTGGTTGCATTTGCTATCCTGCTGATGCGCAGAAACGAGCATAATGCACAGAGCGTCATTGTGATATCTGACTCCCTGGCAAAATTTGCCACGGCAGGAACGGTGATTGTTGTAGCCCTGATCCTGAGTGCGCTGGTCAACTATCTGTATATTGCTGAGGGTAACTTAACGCCCTTATTCAACAGTTCCTGGGGGAGGATATTGCTTGCCAAGACGGCTCTGTTTGTTCTGATGCTTCTTCTGGCTGCAGCAAACCGGTTTCACCTGGGTCCCCGGCTTGAAGTTATGGTCAGGGAAGGGAATTATGATCGCAGCGTTGCCCTGATGCGAAACAGCATCCTGACAGAATTCGTTGTTGCGATTATCATTCTGGGCGCCGTAGCGTGGCTCGGAATGCTTGCTCCGTCTCAGGTCAGCTAGGGGACAGCCAAAGCTCATGCGTGAGATTTTTACTTTCATATCAGCGAGTTGACCATGCAGCGTATTTTAATCGTTGAAGACGAACAAAAAACAGGTCGTTACCTGCAGCAGGGACTGGTTGAGGAAGGCTATCAGGCCGATCTCTTTAATAATGGCCGCGATGGTCTCGGGGCCGCGTCGAAGGGACAGTATGATTTGATAATACTGGACGTGATGCTGCCTTTCCTCGACGGGTGGCAAATCATCAGCGCACTGAGGGAGTCCGGGCACGAAGAACCGGTCCTGTTTTTAACCGCAAAGGACAACGTGCGGGACAAAGTGAAAGGACTGGAGCTTGGCGCAGATGACTACCTGATTAAGCCCTTTGATTTTACGGAGCTGGTTGCACGTGTAAGAACCCTGCTGCGCCGGGCACGCTCGCAGGCCGCAACAGTCTGCACCATCGCCGATATGACCGTTGATATGGTGCGCCGGACCGTGATCCGTTCGGGGAAGAAGATCCATCTCACCGGTAAAGAATACGTTCTGCTTGAGTTGCTGCTGCAACGCACCGGAGAAGTGTTACCCAGGAGTCTTATCTCGTCCCTGGTCTGGAACATGAATTTTGACAGTGATACGAATGTGATTGATGTCGCCGTGAGACGTCTGAGAAGTAAAATTGATGATGACTTTGAGCCAAAACTGATCCATACCGTTCGCGGTGCCGGATATGTCCTGGAGATCAGAGAAGAGTGAGGTTCAAAATTTCCCTGACCACACGCCTGAGCCTGATTTTTTCTGCGGTGATGCTTACGGTATGGTGGTTATCAAGTTTTATCCTGATTAGCACCCTTAATGGCTATTTCGATAATCAGGACCGCGA
>NZ_JBMKJK010000019.1:0-74472 GCF_049236925.1 Enterobacter cloacae complex sp. SYL003
TTTCTCTGCTGACCCGGCGGCTTGCGTGCCGTTGTTCCGTGTCAGTGGAGGCGCATTATAGGGAGTTCTTCTGAAGTGACAAGCACTAAATACAAAAAACTTTTCGTTCGCTCACTTTTCAAACTCAACGCTTATTTAACCCGCGAATCGTCCGTTAAACGTGCAATTTCACGGGCAAAACTGGCCACTTGATCCCAGTCGGTATAAACCACTTCTTTACGCGTATCCGTTTCCCCGCCCGTCATCTTCATGATCAGGCGGATCATAAAGCGGTCATACCAGCGGTAACGCGGGTAACGCAGCGCGCCCGCAAAGACAGAACAGATATCGGGCTGCCATGGCGAGCTCAGCAAAAACTTACGCGTATAGCTGTTAGTCTGCGGTGTACGCTTCTCTGCTTTACGGGCAACCAGGTTGACCGAGTAAAACGCGCCGGGCAGCTTAGCGAGCTCCGCCGTATGCTTTTTCACAAAGCGATCCAGCGCCGGATGGAAATGACCGTAACGAATTGATGCGCCAATGACCACACGGTCGTAATCCTGCCAGGCAATCTGTTCAGTGCGATTCAGGTTCACCACATCAGAATAAATGCCCAGCTCTTTGAGTTCAGAAGCCAGATATGAAGCAATCTCACGCGTTTGCCCATCACGCGTTGAGAATAGAATTAACGTTTTCACCAATGTCTCCTTACTCACGCCAGAATGTTGGGGTAAACAGCACCAGCAGCGTAAAGACCTCAAGACGACCAAACAGCATATTGGCGATTAAGATCCACTTTGCCACCGGGTTCATACTGGCGAAATTATCCGCCACGACACCCAGCCCCGGCCCCAGGTTGTTTAACGTTGCCACCACAGAGGCGAAGGCAGAGAAATCATCCACGCCCGTGGCGATAATCGCCAGCATACTGACAATAAAGACCAGCGCATAAGCGGAGAAGAATCCCCACACCGCTTCGAGGATACGCTCCGGCAGTGCACGATTGCCCAGCTTGATGCTGTAAACCGCATTCGGGTGGACGAGACGTTTAAGTTCACGGTTCCCCTGCTTGAACAGCAGCAGAATACGGATCACCTTCAGGCCGCCGCCCGTCGACCCGGCACAGCCGCCGATAAACGCAGAGCACAACAGCAGCACCGGCAGGAACAGCGGCCAACGCGCAATACTGTCCGTGGTGAAACCGGCGGTTGTCGCCATCGATACCACCTGGAAGAAGGCCTGGTTCAGGGTCGTGACCGCCGAGTTATAGACATCGTGGAACCACAGTACCAGGGTACAGATGATCACCAGGGTCAACTGGACGCCAATAAACATCCGGAATTCCGGGTCGCGCCAGTACACCTTCAGGCTCCGGCCGCTAAGCAACGAGAAGTGTAGACCGTAGTTACAGCCTGAGATCAGCAAAAAGATGGCAATGATGGTATTGATCGTCGGGCTGTCGAAGTACCCAACGCTGGCATCGTGGGTGGAGAACCCGCCGATAGCGATAGTGGCAAAGCTGTGCCCGATGGCATCAAACGCAGGCATCCCGGCAAACCACAGCGCCAGCGCGCAGGCCACCGTCAGCAGGACATAAATAAGCCAAAGGGTTTTCGCCGTCTCCGCAATACGCGGGCGCATCTTGTTATCTTTCAACGGGCCAGGCATTTCAGCCCGGTAAAGCTGCATCCCCCCGACGCCCAGAATCGGCAGGATAGCCACCGCCAGCACGATGATCCCCATACCGCCGAACCACTGGAGCATCTGCCGGTAAAAGAGAATTGCATGCGGGAGTGAATCCAGCCCCACAAGCGTGGTGGCCCCGGTGGTCGTTAATCCGGAGAACGATTCAAAAAACGCATCCGTGACGGTGAGATTCGGTTGTTCAGAGAAGATAAACGGCAGCGCACCCACGCTTCCCAGTACCGTCCAGAACAGGACCACGATCAGAAAACCCTCCCGGGATTTCAGTTCACCTTTCTCACGGCGGTTTGGCCACCACAGCAGGGAGCCAATCGTCAGCGCGACAAAAAAGGTTTGCGTAAATGCACGCCCCGCGCCGTCCCGGTAGATGAGCGCCACCAGTCCGGGAATGATCATTGTCCCGGAGAAAAGTATGACCAGCAATCCAACGATTCGGGTAATGGCACGAAAATGCATCTCTGCCGCTTCCTTAGGTATTCAAAATTGTGAGGTGGGGATTATTCTTCAATCGGCAGTAATTGCAATGAACCGCGACTAAAATCAGCGAGTTTTGCTGAAAAAGCAGCCAGTTCCGCCTGAGGAAGCGCCACGCGTAATTGCACCATTGCCTGATAATCACTGTGTGCGATGACGCCGTTAAACTGTTTAAGCAGTGCTTCGATACCCGATAGCTGGGCGTAATCGCATAACAAAGTATATTCCGTAAGTGGCGTTTTGCGGGTTGTTATCAGCAGATTAAGCGCCTGCTGGACACCCCCTCCGTAGGCTTTAACCAGCCCTCCGGTGCCTAACAAAATGCCCCCGTAGTAGCGGACCACGACGGCGGTGATTTCACCCACGCCGCTGCCCATCAACTGGGATAGCATCGGTTTTCCGGCCGTACCCGCCGGTTCACCGTCGTCAGAAAACCCGAGCTGCTGTGAGTCGTCTGGCGGCCCTGCGACCCACGCCACACAGTGATGGCGGGCATCGGGGTGCTGCGCGCGGACGGACTCGACGAACGCCTTCGCCGCCTCCACGCCGTCAGTATGCGCCAACAGCGTGATAAAGCGGCTTTTCTTGATTTCCTCAACAAAGGTGACCGGCTCGGCCGGTATCAGCCAGCTTTCCATCAGGCCAGCTTCAGATCTCGCGTCATGTTCTCGATGCTGTTCTCGTGAATAACCACGTTATCTTCGATACGAATGCCGCCATACGGCTTCAGCGCTTCAATTTTCTCCCAGTTGAAGTGCTTGCTGAACTGCCCTTCGCGCCACGGCGCCAGCAGGGATTCAATAAAGTAGATACCCGGCTCGATGGTCAATACCATACGCGGCGCCAGAACGCGGGTGCAGCGCAGATAAGGATATTTAGACGGTGCCGCCAGGTGCGTACCGGTATCATCCTGCATAAAGCCCGCGACGTCATGAACCTGTAAACCCAGCGGGTGGCCGATACCGTGCGGCATAAATGGCCCGGTCAAATCGTTCTCAACCATCGCCTCTTCGCTCATGTCTTTGACAATCTGATGCTTACGCAGCAGTTTAGCGATGCGCTGATGGAACTGGATGTGATAATCCACATAGCTGGTTCCGGCCTTCATGGTGCCAATCAGCGCCAGCTGTTCATCGTTCACGTCTTTGATCAATTGCGCAAAATCAGTATCCGCATTCGCCGCCCAGGTACGGGTCAGGTCTGCCGCATAGCCATTGTACTCAGCCCCCGCGTCCAACAGGAAGCTGCGCATCTCAGCCGGAACCTGATGATCCAGTTTGGTGTAGTGCAGAACCGAGGCATGTTCATTCAGCGCCACGATGTTGCTGTACGGCACGTCGGTATCGCGGTGGCCGGTCGCCGTCAGGTAGGCCTGATTGATATCGAACTCGCTCATACCGGACTGGAACGCTTCGTGCGCCGCACGGTGGCCATTCACCGCCGTTTTTTGCGCTTCACGCATGCAGTAAAGTTCGTAGTCGGTCTTGTAGGCGCGATAGTAGTGCAGATAATCCAGCACGCCTTTCGGGTTGAGTTTATCTGCCGGAATATCCAGACCCAGCGCACGCTCAGGAACCGGACCAATGTAGCCGATGTTCCCACGCGCCGCTGGCAACTGGCTGCCAATGCCGTCTGCTTTTGGCAGCGCAATCACGTCAATTTCTTCGGTCCAGAATGAGGTCGGCAGCGGCTCCACGTTGTGCCAGTAATCGACCGGCAGGTAGAACCACAGTTTCGGCTTGTTCACGCCATCCACCAGCAGCCAGCAATTTGGAACCTGCGTGACAGGCACCCAGGCTTTAAACTGCGGGTTAACCTTGAAGGGATAAGCGTGGTCATCAAGAAAAGTATTCATCAGCTCGCCGGAGTGGATCAGCAGGGCATCCAGCTTGAAGCGGGCCAGTACATCGCGGGTACGTTCCTGTAGGGTAACGATATGATTTTTATAAAGCGAAGCCAGTGAGTCCATCATTCTTCCTTTCGTTTTTTTGACCTCAAGTCATCGCATCTTAGCACACCTCACTCCGGCTGCGTGATTTCCACCGACCGTGATCAGTGCAGCAATTTCTTAATGACTAATTTGCATTTTATTAACATAAATTCCACACTCCGTTTCATCTGGTATGACCAGATCCAATTGCTGGATTCAGGAGACCGACATGCTCTACAAAGGCGACACCCTGTACGTAGACTGGCTGGAAGATGGCATTGCCGAACTGGTGTTCGATGCCCCCGGCTCAGTGAACAAGCTTGATACCGCGACGGTGGCCAGTCTTGGCCAGGCGCTGGATGTACTTGAAAAGCAATCAGATTTGAAAGGGCTGCTGCTGCGCTCCAACAAAGCGGCCTTTATCGTTGGCGCGGATATCACCGAATTCCTGTCGCTGTTCCTGATGCCCGAAGAACAGCTGAGCCAGTGGCTGCACTTTGCGAACAGCGTCTTTAATCGTCTGGAAGATCTGCCTGTCCCGACCCTTTCTGCCGTTAACGGTTACGCGCTGGGCGGCGGCTGCGAATGCGTGTTAGCCACTGATTACCGTCTGGCGACCCCAGACCTGCGCATCGGCCTGCCGGAAACCAAACTGGGCATTATGCCGGGCTTTGGTGGCTCGGTGCGTATGCCGCGCATGTTGGGTGCCGACAGCGCGCTGGAAATCATTGCCGCAGGTAAAGATGTCGGCGCGGAACAGGCGCAGAAAATCGGTCTGGTGGACGGCGTGGTTAAGCCTGAAAAACTGATTGAAGGCGCTGTCGCCATACTGCGTCAGGCGATTAACGGCGATCTCGACTGGAAAGCCAAACGTCAGCCAAAGCTGGAGCCGTTGAAGCTCAGCAAAATTGAAGCCACCATGAGCTTCACCATCGCCAAGGGCATGGTGATGCAGACGGCGGGTAAACACTACCCGGCGCCGATCACGGCGGTGAAAACCATTGAAGCGGCAGCCCGTCTGGGCCGTGATGAAGCCCTGAAGCTGGAAAACCAGAGCTTTGTCCCGCTGGCGCACACCAACGAAGCCCGCGCGCTGGTTGGTATCTTCCTTAACGATCAGTTCGTGAAGGGCAAAGCCAAACAACTCACCAAAAACGTTGAAACGCCAAAACACGCGGCGGTACTTGGCGCGGGCATTATGGGTGGCGGCATCGCCTACCAGTCTGCCTGGAAAGGCGTGCCGGTAGTGATGAAAGACATCAACGAGAAATCCCTGACGCTGGGCATGACCGAAGCGGCCAAGCTGCTGAATAAACAGCTTGAGCGCGGCAAAATTGACGGTCTGAAGCTTGCAGGCGTGATCTCCACCATCCAGCCAGTACTGGAATACAGCGGTTTCGACCGTGTGGACGTGGTGGTTGAAGCGGTCGTCGAGAACCCGAAAGTGAAAAAAGCGGTGCTGGCCGAAACCGAAGACAAGGTGCGTCCTGAGACCGTACTGGCCTCCAACACCTCCACTATTCCTATCAGCGAGCTGGCAAGCGTGCTGAAGCGTCCGGAAAACTTCTGCGGAATGCACTTCTTTAACCCGGTGCATCGCATGCCGCTGGTCGAAGTGATCCGCGGGGAAAAAACCTCCGACGAAACCATCGCCAAAGTGGTGGCGTGGGCGAGCAAGATGGGCAAAACGCCAATCGTCGTTAACGACTGCCCGGGCTTCTTCGTTAACCGCGTGCTGTTCCCGTACTTCGCCGGTTTCAGCCAGCTGCTGCGCGACGGCGCAGACTTCCGCAAAATCGACAAAGTGATGGAAAAACAGTTCGGCTGGCCGATGGGCCCGGCGTATCTGCTGGACGTTGTCGGCATCGACACTGCCCATCACGCGCAGGCGGTGATGGCGGCGGGCTTCCCGCAGCGCATGCAGAAAGATTATCGCGACGCCATTGACGCCCTGTTCGACGCCAACCGCTTTGGGCAGAAAAACGGTCTGGGCTTCTGGCGCTATAAAGAAGACAGCAAAGGCAAACCGAAGAAAGAAGAAGATCCGGCGGTGTATGGCCTGCTGGCCGACGTCAGTCAGCCAAAACGCGACTTCACTGACGATGAGATCATCACCCGGATGATGATCCCGATGATCAACGAAGTAGTGCGTTGCCTCGAAGAAGGCATTATCGCCAGCCCGGCAGAAGCGGATATGGCGCTGGTGTACGGCCTCGGCTTCCCTCCGTTCCACGGCGGCGCGTTCCGTTGGCTGGATACGCTCGGCAGCGCTCGCTATCTCGATATGGCTCAGCAATATCAGCACCTCGGTCCGCTTTATGAGGTGCCGGAAGGTCTGCGTAACAAAGCGCGCCATAACGAACCCTACTATCCAGCAGTTGAGCCAGCCCGTCCGGTTGGCACGCTGAAAACGGCTTAAGGAGTCACAATGGAAAAGGTTGTCATTGTTGATGCAATTCGCACCCCGATGGGCCGTTCAAAAGGCGGTGCATTCCGTAACGTGCGTGCGGAAGATCTCTCGGCGCACCTGATGCGTAGCCTGCTGGCGCGTAACCCGGCGCTGGACCCTGCTGCGCTGGACGATATTTACTGGGGCTGCGTCCAGCAGACGCTGGAGCAGGGTTTCAACATCGCCCGTAACGCGTCTCTGCTGGCGGAGATCCCGCATTCGGTTCCGGCGGTCACCGTCAACCGTCTTTGCGGTTCGTCGATGCAGGCGCTGCACGACGCGGCACGGATGATCATGACCGGCGATGCGCAGGCCTGTCTGGTGGGCGGCGTGGAGCACATGGGCCACGTGCCGATGAGCCACGGGGTCGATTTCCATCCGGGCATGAGCCGCAACGTGGCGAAAGCCGCCGGTATGATGGGCCTGACCGCCGAGATGCTCTCCCGTCTGCACGGCATCAGCCGTGAAATGCAGGATGCCTTTGCCGCGCGCTCACATGCCCGCGCCTGGGCCGCCACGCAGTCTGGTGCCTTTAAGAATGAGATCATCCCAACCGGCGGTCACGACGCAGACGGCGTACTGAAGCAGTTCAGCTACGACGAAGTTATCCGTCCTGAAACCACTGTTGAAGCGCTTTCTACCCTGCGTCCGGCGTTTGATCCGGTCACCGGCACGGTAACGGCGGGCACCTCGTCTGCCCTGTCCGACGGTGCCGCCGCCATGTTAGTGATGAGCGAAAGCCGCGCCCGCGAATTAGGCCTGACGCCACGCGCCCGCGTGCGTTCGATGGCAGTCGTGGGCTGCGATCCTTCCATCATGGGTTACGGTCCGGTCCCGGCGTCAAAACTGGCGCTGAAAAAAGCGGGGCTGAGCGCAAGTGATATCGACCTCTTTGAGATGAACGAAGCGTTCGCCGCGCAGATCCTGCCGTGCATTAAAGATCTGGGGCTGATGGATCAGATCGACGAGAAGATTAACCTCAATGGCGGCGCGATCGCCCTCGGTCACCCGCTGGGCTGCTCCGGGGCGCGTATCAGCACCACGCTGATCAACCTGATGGAACGCAAAGATGCCCAGTTCGGACTGGCGACGATGTGTATCGGGTTGGGTCAGGGGATCGCGACGGTGTTTGAGAGAGTGTAAATGTAAATAAGGAAAAGTATCTTAAAGCCAATGACGTCAGAACAAGGCGGCAAGCGAGCGAATCCCGATGAGCTTACATTAGTAAGTGATTCGGGTGAACGAGCGCAGCCAACGCAGTTATGGCGCCATTGGCGAAGAGAGACAGTTTAGTTGCCGTTCTTCCCGCCTGTCAGGGGCGGGTTTTTTACATTATTGCAGCAGCGAAATATCCGCCACGCGCAGGAACAGCTCACGCAGTTTCTCAAGCATCGAGAGACGGTTAATACGCAGCTCTTTATCTTCCACATTCACCATCACCTTCTCGAAGAAGGCATCGATGACGTCACGTAGCTCCGCCAGCTCCACCAGTGCTTCCTGGTAGCGACCTTCCGCGAAATACGGCTCCAGCTTGTCGCGTAGCACCACAACCTGCATCGCCAGAGAAATCTCTTCCGGCTCTTTCAGGGTTGCAGCGTTTACGCGTTCGTTCAGCGTCTCGTCGGATTTCGCGAGGATGTTGGATACACGCTTGTTGGCCGCGGCCAGCGCAGACGCCGCTTCCAGCGTACGGAAGTGGGATACCGCCTTCATACGCGCATCGAAATCTGCCGGACGGGTCGGACGACGCGCCAGCACCGCCTGAATGGTATCAACGGAGTAACCTTCGTCCTGATACCACGCGCGGAAACGACCGAGCATAAAGTCGATAACATCATCCACAACCTTCGCGTTGGTCAGCTTATCGCCGTACAGACGGACCGCTTCTTCGGTCAGCGTTTGCAGATCGAGATTGAGGTTCTTCTCTACGATGATGCGCAGCACGCCCAGCGCAGCACGACGCAGCGCAAACGGGTCTTTGTCGCCTTTCGGATGCTGACCGATACCGAAGATACCCGCCAGGGTGTCCATCTTATCGGCAATCGCCACGGCGCAGGCAACCGGGTTAGACGGCAGATCGTCACCGGCAAAGCGCGGCTGATACTGCTCGTTCAGGGCCACAGCCACGTCTTCCGCTTCGCCGTCATGACGCGCGTAGTGCATGCCCATCACGCCCTGGGTGTCGGTAAATTCGAACACCATATTGGTCATCAGGTCGCACTTGGAGAGCAGGCCCGCGCGGGTTGCGTGGTTAACGTCGGCGCCAATTTCACGGGCAATCCAGCCGGACAGCTCCGCGATACGGTCAGTCTTGTCGCGCAGCGTACCCAGCTGCTGCTGGAAGAGTACGGTTTGCAGACGCGGCAGGTTATCTTCCAGACGTTTTTTACGGTCGGTGTTGAAGAAGAACTCGGCGTCCGCCAGACGTGGACGCACCACTTTCTCGTTACCGGAGATAATCTGGCTCGGATCTTTCGATTCGATGTTCGCGACGAAGATGAAGTTTGGCAGCAGCTGGCCGTCGTTGGCGTAAACCGGGAAGTACTTTTGGTCACCCTTCATGGTGTACACCAGCGCTTCAGCCGGAACGGCCAGGAATTTCTCTTCGAATTTCGCGGTCAGCACAACCGGCCATTCGACCAGAGAGGTCACCTCTTCCAGCAGGCTATCGCTCAGATCGGCATTACCGCCAATTTTGCGCGCCGCTTCTTCGGCGTCAGCTTTGATTTTGGCTTTACGCTGTTCGTAGTCAGCAATGACCTTACCGCGCTCCAGCAGGATCTGCGGGTACTGATCAGCATTGTCGATGGTGAACTCCGGCTCGCCCATAAAGCGATGGCCGCGGATCACGCGATCGGACGCCACGCCCAGAATGGTCGCCGGAATAACGGTATCGCCCAGCAGCAGGGTCACGGTGTGAACCGGACGCACAAAGTGTACGTCAGACGCGCCCCAGCGCATCAGCTTAGGAATCGGCAGCTTAGCCAGCGAGGTCGCAATCATATCTGGCAGCAGCGCTTCCGCGCTTTCGCCTTTCACATGGGCACGATACAGCAGCCATTCACCTTTGTCGGTGGTCAGACGTTCGGCCTGATCGACGGTGATACCGCAGCCGCGCGCCCAGCCTTCAGCCGCTTTGCTCGGCTTGCCTTCCGCGTCGAACGCCTGGGCAATGGCCGGGCCACGTTTTTCAACTTCGCGATCCAGCTGAGACGCCGCCAGATTTGCCACTTTCAGCGCCAGACGACGCGGTGCAGCAAACCACTCAATTTTACCGTGCGCCAGGCCAGCGTTATCCAGCTCAGCAGTGACGTTCGCAGCGAAAGATTCAGCCAGGCTGCGCAGGGCTTTTGGTGGCAGCTCTTCAGTGCCGATTTCCACCAGGAAAGTTTTCTCAGACATGGCCGCCTCTTATTTGTTTCGGTTGCACATCGGGAAGCCAAGGGCTTCACGGGACGCGTAGTAAGCTTCAGCAACGGCTTTGGTCAGGGTACGAATACGCAGAATGTAGCGCTGACGTTCAGTCACGGAGATCGCTTTGCGGGCATCCAGCAGGTTGAAGCTGTGGGCAGCCTTCAGAATACGCTCGTAGGCAGGCAGAGGCAGCGGAGTCTCCAGCGCCAGCAGCTGCTGGGCTTCTTTCTCGTACTGCTCAAAGCAGGTGAACAGGAAGTCCACGTCCGCGTATTCGAAGTTATAGGTGGATTGCTCCACTTCGTTCTGATGGAACACGTCGCCGTAGGTGGTTTTACCCAGCGGGCCGTCACTCCAGACCAGGTCGTAAACGCTGTCTACGCCCTGAATGTACATGGCCAGACGTTCCAGACCATAGGTGATTTCGCCGGTGATCGGTTTACATTCCAGACCGCCAACCTGCTGGAAGTAGGTGAACTGGGTCACTTCCATGCCGTTCAGCCACACTTCCCAACCCAGACCCCAGGCACCCAGCGTTGGGTTTTCCCAGTTATCTTCCACGAAACGAATGTCGTGAATGGTCGGATCCATACCCAGCTCTTTCAGTGACCCGAGGTACAGTTCCTGAATGTTGTCGGGTGATGGCTTAATCACCACCTGGAACTGATAGTAGTGCTGCAAACGGTTCGGGTTTTCGCCGTAACGGCCATCGGTCGGACGACGGGATGGCTGCACATAGGCGGTCGCCATTGGCTCTGGCCCTAACGCGCGCAGGCTGGTCATCGGGTGTGAGGTGCCTGCGCCAACTTCCATGTCCAAAGGTTGAACAATGGTGCAGCCCTGACGAGCCCAGTAATCCTGTAAGGTCAGGATCAGGCCCTGGAAGGTCTTGGTATCAAACTTTTGCATAGTATTTCGTGCTGGATACGTGTGGTTTTAAATGGAAGGGATCAGTATACCCGCTGGCTGCAAGATATACAGTACGAAACGGGGTTGTTTAGGGAAAATTGGGGAATAAGCCCTACAGCCAGAACCTGCGAAGGCTCTGGTTGCTGCTTATACGAGCAATTTAGCGCATTGAGAGATGTAAAAACTGGCCGTCTGCATCAAAAGAGCAGACAAAGCCCTCTTTACGCGCCGTATAGCCTTTCAGTTCATAGCTGCCCTGAAAGCGCTCGAAGCCGTTAATATGAATTTTCTGTGCTTCGGAATTATAGCGGTGAGCCGCCTGATCCCTGCACAGCTGTTCCATATTCAGGGAACGCTCCGGGCTCATTTTCCCCTGCTGCGCTTTTTGGACTGGAGCCTCCTGAGAAGCACTGCACCCTGCTAATAAAAGCAGCAGAAAGAGTGACGCCCCACGCTTCATCATCATTTTTATTACCGCCCTGGTCAGTGGCTGTTATTTTTAGTAGCAACACGTTTATAGATTAATGTTCAACATTCTGCGAATCTCGCCAGCTCCCGACAAGACAGCCTGGTTAAACTCAGAATTTTCCAAGGGAAAAGTTTTACGCAATCGCAGTCACACTTTCTTTATCAGGAATACAGAGGAACTGATGCAGTCAAAAATTAACTGGATTGATAACCTGCGGGGAATAGCCTGTCTGATGGTGGTGATGATCCACACTACGACCTGGTATGTCACGAACGCGCACAGTATCAGCCCTGTTAACTGGGATGTCGCCAATATTCTGAACTCAGCCTCACGCGTGAGCGTCCCGCTGTTCTTTATGATTTCCGGTTTTCTCTTTTTTGGCGAGCGTAGCGCGCAGCCGAGACATTTCATCCGTATTGTCTCCTGTTTGCTGTTTTACAGCGCCATTTCGCTGCTCTATATCATCCTGTTCACTTCAATTAACGCTGAACGTTCCCTGCTCAATTTGTTGCAAAAACCGGTGTTCTATCATCTGTGGTTTTTCTTCGCGATAATGGTTATCTATCTGGTTTCGCCGTTAATTCAGGTAAAAAACGTTAGCGGTAAAATGCTGCTGGCCTTGATGGTAATAATCGGGATCGTGGCAAACCCGAATACCGTCTCACAGAAAATTGATGGCTTTGAATGGCTGCCCGTTAACCTCTATATCAACGGCGATACGTTTTATTACGTGCTGTACGGCATGCTGGGGCGCGCCATCGGCATGATGGAGACGCAAAAGAGAGGAATAAACTGGCTTTGCGCGGCAGCATTTATCGCCGGTGTGTTTATTATCTCTCGAGGGACGCTGCACGAGCTGCAATGGCGCGGAAACTTTGCCGATACCTGGTATCTCTACTGCGGGCCGATAGTCTTTATCTGCGCGGTTTCGCTGCTGACCCTGTTTAAAAACACCCTGAATGCCCGCCCGCTTCCGGTGCTGGGGTTTATCTCTCGCCACTCGCTGGGCATTTACGGTTTTCACGCGCTGGTGATCCACGCCCTGCGCACCCGCGGCGTTGAGCTTAAAAGCTGGCCGGTGCTGGATATTGTCTGGATATTTACCGTTACGCTGGTTGTCAGCCTGCTGCTCTCAATGCTGCTGCAACGCATCGATACACGCAGGTTTGTGAGCTAACCCGGTTGAAGGCTGGCAGGCCGGGTAAGCGTTAGCGCCACCCGGCTCCTGTTTATGACATTAGCGGTAAAAGCTGCTGATAGATTTTGCGGAAAACGTCTCGTCTTTCAGCGTAGCGAGCATGATTTTTCGCATCAGGACGATGCTGCTGTTCAAGCGGCAGCTGGGGCAAAAGCTGGGGCAGTGGTTTATCCCGGTTCAGCGCAATTTGCGCAAGCCGTGCCGCACCGAGCGCCGGACCAACATCTCCCCCAGTACGATAGTCCAACTGCAACCCGCTGATATCGGAAAGCATTTGCCGCCAGTAGCTGCTTCGTGCCCCGCCGCCAATTAACGTAATGCTGGATGGCGTCAGGCCACAGTCATGCACGACATCCATGCCGTCCGCCAGCGCATAACCGACCCCTTCAAGCACCGCGCGCGCCAGCTCTGCCGGGCCGTGCTGATGGGTAAGGCCGAAGAAGACCCCTTTCGCTTCCGGGTTGTTATGCGGCGTCCGCTCGCCTGAAAGGTACGGTAAAAACCAGACCGCACCGGCAGTATCATCCGCCTGCTGTGCCGCTGCGATAAGCGCCGGGACGTCCGCCATTCCGGTCAGCTTTGCCGCCCAGTCGAGGCAGGATGCCGCGCTCAGCATCACCGACATCAAATGCCATTTACCCGGCAACGCGTGGCAGAAGCTGTGTACGGCGCTTTCAGGGTTACTACGATAGCCGTCACTGACGGCAAAATAGACGCCGGAAGTGCCGAGCGAGAGCATGGCCTGTCCTGTCTCCACCATCCCCACGCCGACCGCACCCGCCGCATTATCGCCACCGCCGGCAACGACAGGTACGGCTGGCATATTCCAGCGTTCAGCAACAGAAGGCTGCAAAGCGCCCGTGATATCACTGCCTTCAAACAGCGCAGGCATATGATCGCGCGTCAGCTGGCAGGCATCCAGCATCGCTTCGCTCCAGTCCCGTTTCGCCACGTCGAGCCACATCGTGCCCGCGGCGTCAGACATGTCGCTGGCAAAATCCCCCGTCATGCGAAAACGAAGGTAGTCTTTCGGCAACAGAACTTTCGCCACCTGGCGAAAAATCTCAGGCTCATGGCGCTGCACCCACAGGAGTTTTGGCGCGGTAAAACCGGGCATCATCAGATTGCCCGTAATCTCGCGGGACGCAGGCACACGCTCCTCAAGGATCGCGCACTCTTCCGCACAGCGGCCATCGTTCCAGAGAATAGCCGGGCGCAGAACGCGATGCTGGCTATCCAGCAGCGTGGCGCCATGCATTTGCCCGGCAATGCCCAGCGCTTTCACGTCGTGCAGGCTGTGCTGCTCACCTAAGGCTTTCATCGCGCGGTCCGTCGCTTGCCACCACTGCTCCGGATCTTGTTCCGACCAAAGTGGCTGCGGGCGTGAAACCTGCAACTTTTCAGTCTGCGTGGCTAACACATCGCCCTGCTCGCTTAACAGGATGGCTTTCACCCCCGACGTGCCAAGATCGATCCCGATATACATGTGGTGACTCCTTTGACAGAAATGCCCGGTGGCGCTGCGCTTACCGGGCATGAATGCTGTTATTTATCGAACAGGTAGTGATTGACCAGGTTTTCCAGCAGTTCCTGATGGCCGCTCTGATGCTGCGGTGCCAACTGATGCTGTTCAGCGTACTTCGCGATCTCCGCAAGCGATAACTGACCTTTCAAAATTTGCTGGCCCAGCTCACTGTTCCAGCCGCTGTAGCGCTTCGCCACGCGCTTATCCAGCTCACCGTCTTCAATCATACGGGCCGCCACCTTCAGCGCCAGCGCCATGGTGTCCATCGCGCCAATATGCCCGTAGAACAGATCGTATTTGTCGGTGCTCTGGCGACGCACTTTGGCGTCGAAGTTCAGGCCGCCGGTGGTGAAACCGCCCGCTTTGATGATTTCGTACATCACCAGCGCATTCTCTTCGACGCTGTTCGGGAACTGGTCGGTATCCCAGCCCAGCTGCGGATCGCCGCGGTTCGCATCCACCGATCCGAAGATGCCCAGCGCAATCGCAGAGGCGATTTCGTGATGGAACGAGTGGCCCGCCAGCGTGGCGTGGTTAGCCTCAATGTTCACTTTGATCTCTTTTTCCAGACCAAACTGCTTCAGGAAGCCATACACGGTGGCGACATCGTAGTCGTACTGATGCTTGGTTGGCTCCTGTGGTTTTGGCTCAATCAGCAGCGTACCGCGGAAGCCGATTTTGTGCTTGTGGTCCACAACCATCTGCATAAAGCGGCCAATCTGCTCACGCTCCTGGCGCAGGTCAGTATTCAGCAGCGTTTCATAGCCTTCACGACCGCCCCAGAGAACGTAGTTCTCACCGCCCAGTTGATGCGTGGCGTTCATCGCAGTCACCACCTGGGTTGCCGCCCAGCTGAAGACTTCCGGGTCCGGGTTGGTTGCCGCGCCCGCGCCATAGCGAGGGTTGGTAAAGCAGTTAGCCGTACCCCAGAGCAGCTTCACGCCGCTTTGCTGCTGTTTTTCAGCCAGCACGTCGACCATCTGCGCAAAATTGTTCAGATACTCTTTCAGGGATGCCCCTTCCGGCGACACGTCCACATCGTGGAAACAGTAGTACGGTACGTTCAGCTTATGGAAGAACTCGAACGCGACGTCGGCTTTACGCTTCGCCAGCTCAATGGCCTCGCCCGGCTGTTGCCATGGGCGGTCAAAAGAGCCCACGCCGAACATATCGGCACCGTTCCAGCAGAAGGTGTGCCAGTAGCAGGCGGCAAAGCGCAAGTGATCTTCCATGCGCTTACCCAGCACCAGCTCATCCGGGTTGTAGTGACGAAATGCTAAAGGATTGGTCGTTTTCGTGCCTTCGAAACGAACGCGATCGAGTTGGTCGAAATAAGCTTGCATATTGAGCTCCATAATCAGGGTATGCGGCGTGGTCTTGCTTCTGGAGTAATAGTGAATAGACATTGGAGGTTGCTCAATTACGTTATTTCACACTGCTATTGAGAGAATGCGCAATTGTGCGCTGGCTCGCAAAATAATGTGCAGACAAACTATTTTTCGGCGCGCATTCCAGAATCAAATGTAATTAATAGGTTACGCTTTTTAAAATCCGATCGCGGTCATAAATTCAGAAATAAACCAAATATCGTAATGAGAAGATAAAAATCTGTAATTGCCAGCAGGCCTTTCCACGTTAAAAATTTGCTGCGTCTCAGCAGTGAATGTTTCTTTTATCTCAGCTACACATACCCCTACAAAAAGGCCTAATAATTATGAAGATAAAGAACCTGACCCTAACGCTCTGCACTACTCTCCTGCTTGCAAGCTTTGCCGGCCACGCCAAAGAGGTCAAAATCGGCATGGCGATTGATGACTTACGCCTGGAGCGCTGGCAAAAAGATCGCGATATCTTTGTTAAAAAAGCGGAATCTCTCGGTGCGGAGGTGTTCGTTCAGTCCGCTAACGGCAACGAAGAGACGCAAATGTCGCAAATTGAGAATATGATCAACCGTGGCGTCGATGTGCTGGTCATTATCCCGTATAACGGCCAGGTATTAAGCAACGTGGTGAAAGAAGCAAAACAGGAAGGCATAAAAGTCCTGGCTTATGACCGCATGATTAATAATGCGGATATTGATTATTATATTTCGTTCGACAATGAAAAGGTGGGTGAATTACAGGCTAAAAGCTTGATCGCAAAAGTGCCTCAAGGGAATTATTTCCTGATGGGCGGCTCGCCTGTGGATAACAACGCCAAACTGTTCCGTCAGGGACAAATGAAAGTGCTGAAGCCGTATATCGACGAGGGCAAAATTAAAGTCGTCGGCGATCAGTGGGCTGACGGCTGGTTACCGGAAAACGCGCTGAAAATTATGGAAAACGCGTTGACCGCAAATAACAACAAAATCGATGCAGTGGTGGCCTCTAACGACGCCACTGCGGGGGGCGCCATTCAGGCGCTGAGCGCGCAGGGTCTGGCCGGGAAAGTCGCTATTTCCGGACAGGACGCCGACCTTGCGGGTGTAAAACGCATTATCGCGGGTACCCAGACTATGACGGTCTATAAGCCCATTACCGAGCTTGCCAATACCGCCGCCGAAATTGCCGTTGAGCTGGGAAATGGCCAGCAACCTAAAGCAGACGCGACGTTAAATAACGGCCTGAAAGACGTGCCAGCTCGCCTGCTTACCCCTATCGAAGTCAACAAAGAGAATATTGACGCCACGGTGGTGAAAGACGGTTTCCATAAGAAGAGTGAACTGTAATCCAGCGCAGCCCCTGCCCGGCGGGGGCGCATCGACCTGCCCTGTTCATCTGTCGGGCTATGCGGAGCAGTTATGTCTTATTTACTTGAAATGAAAAGCATCACCAAAGCCTTCGGGGCGGTGAAAGCGGTCGACAACGTAAGCCTGCGGCTGAACCCCGGCGAAGTGATGTCGCTGTGCGGCGAAAACGGCTCGGGGAAATCCACGCTGATGAAGGTGCTGTGCGGGATCTATCCGCACGGCAGCTACGAGGGCGAAATCGTCTTTGCCGGTGAGGTGCTTCAGGCCACGCACATTCGTGATACCGAACGTAAAGGCATCGCTATCATTCACCAGGAGCTGGCACTGGTGAAGCACCTTACCGTGCTGGAAAATATCTTTCTTGGGGCCGAACTCTCGCGCCACGGCGTACTGGATTACGACACCATGACGCTGCGCTGCGAAAAACTGCTGGCCCAGGTGAGTCTCGCTATCTCACCGGATACGCGCGTGGGCGACTTAGGTTTGGGCCAGCAGCAGCTGGTGGAGATCGCCAAGGCGCTAAATAAACAGGTACGCCTGCTGATCCTCGACGAGCCAACCGCCTCGCTCACCGAACAGGAAACCGCCGTTCTGCTCAATATCATCCGCGACCTGCAAAACCACGGTATCGCCTGCATCTATATTTCGCACAAGCTCAATGAGGTGAAAGCTATTTCCGACACCATCTGCGTCATCCGCGACGGGCAGCACATTGGCACGCGTGAAGCAGAAGGCATGAGCGAAGATGACATCATTACCATGATGGTGGGTCGCGAACTCACCGCACTGTATCCCAACGAACCACACACCATAGGCGAAGAACTCCTGCGCGTGGAAAACCTGACGGCGTGGCATCCCGTTAACCGCCACATCAAGCGCGTGGATAACCTCTCCTTCTCGCTGCACCGCGGCGAAATTCTCGGTATTGCGGGTTTAGTGGGTGCCGGAAGAACCGAGGCCGTGCAGTGTCTGTTTGGCGTCTGGCCGGGGCGCTGGGAAGGCAAAATTTATATCGACGGTCAGCCGGTAAAAATCGACAACTGCCAGCAGGCCATTGCCAAAGGCATTGCCATGGTGCCCGAAGACCGCAAAAAAGACGGCATCGTGCCGGTCATGGCGGTGGGAAAAAATATCACGCTGGCGGCGCTCAGCCAGTTTTCCGGCGCGCTGAGCAGCCTGGATGATGCCGCAGAACAGCAGTGTATTCTTCAGTCACTTGCCAGGCTCAAGGTGAAAACCTCCTCGCCGGAACTGGCGATAGGTCGCCTGAGCGGCGGCAACCAGCAGAAAGCGATTCTGGCGCGCTGCCTGTTGCTTAATCCGCGCATTTTAATTCTGGACGAACCCACGCGCGGGATCGATATCGGCGCGAAGTATGAAATCTACAAGCTGATCAACCAGCTTGTGCAGCAAGGGATTGCCGTCATTGTTATCTCGTCCGAATTGCCTGAAGTGCTGGGGCTGAGCGACCGCGTGCTGGTCATGCATGAAGGGAAACTCAAAGCCAACCTGAACAACCAGAACCTGACGCAAGAGCAGGTGATGGAAGCTGCCTTAAGGAGCGAACGCCATGTCGAAAAGCAACCCGTCTGATATCAAAGTCGCTGTTCCGACGCCCGGTGCGTTCGCAGGACTTAAATCGCTGAATCTGCAAGTTTTTGTAATGATTGCCGCCATTATCGTCATCATGTTGTTCTTTACCTGGATGACCGATGGCTCCTATTTAAGCGCACGTAACGTCTCTAACCTGCTGCGTCAGACCGCCATCACCGGGATCCTGGCGGTGGGGATGGTCTTTGTGATTATCTCAGCGGAAATTGACCTGTCGGTAGGGTCGATGATGGGTCTGCTCGGCGGCGTGGCGGCAATTTTTGACGTCTGGCTCGGCTGGCCGCTGCCGCTGACGATTGCGGTCACGCTGGTACTGGGTCTGCTGCTGGGTGCGTGGAACGGCTGGTGGGTGGCCTACCGTAAAGTCCCGTCGTTTATTGTCACCTTAGCAGGGATGCTGGCCTTCCGCGGTATTCTGATTGGGATCACCAACGGCACTACCGTATCCCCGACCAGCGCCTCGATGTCCCAGATTGGCCAAAGCTACCTCTCTGATGGCGTCGGTTTTACGATCGGCGTGGTTGGGCTGATGGCGTTTGTCGCGTGGCAATGGCGAGGACGCATGCGTCGCCAGGCGCTGGGGCTGGCCTCGCCTGCCTCAACCTCGGTTATCGGCCGTCAGGCGCTTACTGCGGTGATTGTGCTGGGGGCCATCTGGCTGCTAAACGATTATCGCGGCGTCCCAACGCCCGTTCTTCTGCTGGCGCTGTTGCTGTTAGGTGGGATGTTTATGGCCACACGTACCGCATTCGGTCGCCGTATTTATGCTATCGGCGGCAATCTTGAAGCCGCGCGTTTATCTGGTATCAACGTCGAGCGCACCAAACTCGCCGTCTTTGCCATCAACGGCCTGATGGTAGCCATCGCGGGGCTGATCCTCAGCTCACGTCTGGGTGCGGGTTCCCCGTCTGCCGGTAATATTGCCGAGCTGGACGCCATCGCCGCCTGCGTTATTGGCGGGACCAGCCTCGCCGGAGGCATTGGCAGCGTGGCGGGTGCGGTGATGGGCGCATTTATTATGGCTTCGCTGGATAACGGGATGAGTATGATGGACGTGCCGACGTTTTGGCAGTATATCGTCAAAGGGGCCATTCTTTTGCTGGCAGTCTGGATGGACTCTGCCACCAAGCGGCGCGCCTGAGAACCGTATCGTGACTAATTTGGGAAAGTGAGCCATGTTTGAAAAGCGTCACCGCATTACGTTGTTATTCAATGCCAACAAAGCCTATGACCGTCAGGTGGTTGAGGGGGTTGGTGAATATTTGCAGGCGTCGCAATCCGAATGGGATATTTTCATCGAAGAAGATTTCCGTACCCGTCTGGAGAACATCAAAGACTGGCTGGGAGACGGGGTTATCGCTGACTTTGACGACCCCGTGATTGAACAGTTGCTGAGTGGCGTCGACGTACCTATCGTGGGCGTTGGCGGCTCTTACCATTCAGCGGAACATTACCCCCCCGTTCACTACATCGCCACGGATAACCATGCCCTGGTTGAGACCGCCTTCCTCCATTTAAAGGAGAAAGGCGTCCATCGTTTTGCGTTTTACGGATTGCCCGCCACCAGCGGAAAGCGCTGGGCGATGGAGCGTGAGTATGCCTTCTGCCAGCTGGTTGCCCAGGAGAAGTATCGCGGCGTCGTTTATCAGGGGCTGGAAACCGCGCCAGAAAACTGGCAGCACGCACAGAATCGCCTGGCTGACTGGCTGCAAACGCTGCCGCCCCAGACAGGGATTATCGCCGTGACGGACGCCCGCGCCCGCCACGTATTACAGGTGTGCGAACATTTGCATATTCCTGTGCCTGAAAAGCTGTGCGTGATTGGTATTGATAACGAAGAGCTTACACGCTATCTGTCGCGCGTGGCGCTCTCATCCGTGGCGCAGGGTACCCGTCAGATGGGCTATCAGGCCGCGAAGCTGCTGCACCGACTGTTAGACAACGAATCCCTGCCGCTCCAGCGTCTGCTGGTTCCGCCAGTTCGCGTGGTCGAGCGTCGCTCAACTGACTACCGTTCCTTAAACGATCCGGCCGTGATTCAGGCGATGCACTACATTCGCAATCATGCCTGCAAAGGGATTAAGGTCGATCAGGTGCTGGATTCGGTCGGCATTTCACGTTCGAATCTGGAGAAGCGGTTTAAAGAGGAAGTCGGTGAGACGATCCACGCCGTGATCCATGCGGAAAAGCTGGAGAAAGCGCGAAGTCTGCTGATCTCCACCTCGCTGTCGATCAACGAGATTTCACAGATGTGCGGCTATCCGTCGCTTCAGTATTTCTATTCGGTGTTCAGGAAAGAGTATGACACCACGCCGAAGGAGTACCGGGAACGGTACAGTGAAGTCCTGCTCTAGAAAAAAGAACGCCTTCCAGTGGAAGGCGTTTTTTATTACATATGTGCGGCAATCAGACGCTGGTTATCCTGGTACATGGAGAACAGGTAGTTGTTGTAGCGCTGTCCCTGGGTGGAATAACCTTTCAGCTTGTGGATCATCGCCGTGGCCGTCACTTCCTGATCCGCCTTACGCAGCTGCGCGCGTGACTTACGGAACGAAGAGTAGGCCGGGTGGGTGTTCAGATTCACCACATAGGCATTCACGGAATCTTTCACCGATTCAAACTGTGAATAGCCCTTCACCTTGCCGGGTGCATTAGTACAACGACCTTTTGCGCATTTCATGCCAAACAGATTGTTGTTGTTGCGCGCCAGCTTCGAGGTGCCCCAACCGCTTTCGGCGGCGGCCATTGTCGCGACCATACTGCCTGGAATAATGTCCACACGCTCTAACAGAGTGTTCCACGGCACACGACGCGTGTTCCCGCTCCACTTCACTTTATAGCGTTTGGCGATGTCTTTCAGGCGAGTGCGCTCAGACGGCGACCAGCGGCTATCGTACTGTTTGGCGATCAGCCAGTTACGATCCGCAGTAATCGCGGCATTTTGACTTTTAATGTAAGGCATTACCGTCCGGAGAAACGCTTTTTTCCTTGGTGTCCCGGAAGGGTATTTTCGCAAATCAGGAAGTGAACTACTCTTTGCACTATTGCGAGAATACTCTTGTTTACTGCTAACCTTACTGCTTGTCGTCTTTATTACGTGGGCTTTCTTACTCGTTGTATCCGTGTGCGTCTTTGCAAGCACCTCACCTGAAAATGCCATGGTGAGTAACATGAGTATCGCGGCCCCATATCGTCGAATGGGAGTCGATATCATTAGGTCTCCTGGTCGGATATAAGCATTCCAACACCTTATTTTCTTCAAAATTTGAGAGCGGAATCTCAAATCGTACCAAAAATAGTCTTCAAGAGCACGTCTATAAATAGTCCAATTCCGAAACTATGTCATCCGGAACATGCTCATTAAAGCACCAACACTGGAAAAATGTGCGCGATATCGCAGATAACTGCCTAATTTTGCGCGGGATCACTCATCCCTACGCGTCCTCCTGGCAGAAAGCCTCAGAGGAGGAGTTTTTCCCCTGAGCCGAATGGCACACTGGTCAAAAATGCCGCGACAGGAAAATGGAATGAAACGCACTGCATTAGCTGTTCTGATGTTACCCGCATTCGCGCATGCCGACTGGTCATCGCCGGGATTTGACGCATTCAACGCTGAAGGTACCGGCGTCTTTACCAGCCAGGCAACGCTTGCGAAGGGTACCCGTCCACTGACGTTGAGTCTTGACAACGCGTGCTGGCAGCCGACAAAGGCCATTAAGCTCAACGAGATGCTGTCGCTCAAACCGTGCGAAGGCACGCCACCGCAGTGGCGATTATTCCGTGACGGCGTTTATCAGATGCGTATTGATACGCGCTCGGGAACACCGACGCTGATGCTGACGGTACAAAGTGCGGCGCCACAGCCTGTCGCAAACGTTACCCGCCAGTGCCCGAAGTGGGACGGCAAACCGCTCACGATCGACGTCGTTAACACGTTCCCGGAAGGCACGGTGGTGCGTGATTTTTACAGCAAACAGACCGCGACCGTTCAAAATGGCAAAGTGACTCTTCAGCCAGCCGCCAACAGCAATGGCCTGCTGCTGCTTGAGCGCGCCGAAACGGACAAACCCGCGCCGTTCAGCTGGCAAAACGCCACCGTCTATTTCGTGCTGACCGATCGCTTCGTGAATGGCGACCCCACCAACGACAACAGCTATGGCCGCCATAAAGATGGTATGCAGGAGATAGGTACTTTCCACGGCGGCGATCTGAAAGGGCTTACCAGCAAACTGGATTACCTTCAGCAACTGGGCGTGAATGCGCTCTGGATAAGCTCCCCGCTGGAGCAGATCCACGGCTGGGTTGGCGGCGGCACCAAAGGGGATTTCCCCCACTACGCGTATCACGGTTATTACACCCAGGACTGGACGAAACTCGACGCCAACATGGGCAACGAAGATGATTTACGCCAGCTTGTCGACGACGCGCACAGGCGCGGTATCCGCGTCCTGTTTGACGTTGTCATGAACCACGCGGGCTATGCGACGCTTGCAGATATGCAGGAATATCAGTTTGGCGCACTCTATTTACAGGGAGATGAGCTGAAAAAAACGCTCGGCGAACGCTGGACTGACTGGAAGCCAGGCGCGGGTCAAAGCTGGCACAGCTTCAACGATTACATCAACTTCAGTGACAAAGCCGCATGGGAAAAATGGTGGGGTAAAAAATGGATCCGTACCGATATCGGTGATTACGACAACCCGGGCTTTGACGACTTGACCATGTCCCTGGCCTTCCTGCCGGATCTGAAAACGGAATCAAAAACCCCGTCAGGTTTGCCGAACTTTTATCAACACAAGCCCGACACCAACGCGAAAGTGATGACGAATTTCACGCCGCGAGATTACCTGACCCACTGGCTTAGCCAGTGGGTACGTGACTACGGCATCGACGGTTTCCGGGTCGATACCGCCAAACACGTTGAGCATGAAGCCTGGCAGCAACTGAAAGACCAGGCCAGCCAGGCGCTGGCCGCGTGGAAGGCCGCCAACCCGGACAAAAAACTCGACGATGCGCCGTTCTGGATGACCGGTGAGTCCTGGGGCCACGGCGTGATGCAGAGCGATTATTACCGCCACGGTTTCGATGCGATGATCAACTTTGACTATCAGGAGCAGGCGGCGAAAGCGGTGGACTGTCTGGCCGATATGGATTTGACCTGGCAGCAAATGGCAGAAAAGCTGCAAAGTTTTAATGTGCTGAGCTATCTCTCCTCCCATGATACGCGTCTGTTCCGTGAAGGGGGCCAGCGCGCCGCTGAGTTACTGCTGCTGGCACCGGGAAGCGTCCAGATCTATTACGGCGATGAATCAGAGCGTCCATTCGGCCCGACGGGCTCCGATCCGCTACAGGGAACCCGTTCGGATATGAACTGGCAGGACGTCACGGGTAAACAGGCGTTAACTGTCGCCCACTGGCAGCTTCTGGGGCAGTTCCGCGCCCGTCATCCGGCGGTGGGTGAAGGCAAGCAAACAACGCTGTCAATGAAAGAGGGCTACGGCTTTGTGCGCGAGCACAAGGGCGATAAGGTGATGGTGGTGTGGGCGGGTAATCAATAGACCCCCTCACCCTAACCCTCTCCCCTAAGGGGCAAGGGGATTGCACGGTGCGGTCTTTCACCCTCGCCCCTTTGGGGAGAGGGCCGGGGTGAGGAGACATTCATCAGAACGATTCACTGCAATAATCCCTCTCCACCATACAAAACAACAAATCCGACCACATCCGCCGATTTGCACCAACACGGTGCTGGCGTTATGGTTACTGCCTTTCATATTAAGCCCGACAGATCACCTGCTATGACGTTTTCACAATTCGGCGACAAATTTACCCGCCATTCAGGCATTACCCGCCTGATGGAGGACCTCAACGACGGGCTGCGCACCCCAGGCGCTATCATGCTTGGCGGCGGAAACCCGGCTCAAATTCCGGAGATGAACACCTACTTCCAGACGCTGCTGGCAGACATGCTGGAAAACGGTAAAGCAACCGATGCGCTATGTAATTACGACGGCCCTCAGGGTAAAACAGAACTACTGACGCTTCTGGCGACAATGCTGCGGGAAGCGCTGGGTTGGGATATCGAACCACAGAACATTGCGCTGACAAACGGCAGTCAGAGCGCGTTTTTCTACTTATTCAATCTGTTCGCCGGACGCCGCGCCGACGGCACCACGAAAAAAGTGCTGTTCCCGCTGGCTCCGGAGTATATCGGCTATGCCGATGCCGGCCTCGAAGAAGACCTGTTTGTTTCCGCACGTCCGAATATCGAGTTGTTGCCAGAGGGCCAGTTCAAATATCACGTCGATTTTGAACATCTGCATATCGGTGAAGAGACGGGCATGATCTGCGTATCTCGTCCCACCAACCCGACGGGGAACGTGATCACCGACGACGAGCTGATGAAGCTGGATGCGCTGGCGAATCAGCACGGCATCCCGCTGGTGATCGATAACGCCTATGGCGTACCGTTCCCGGGTATCATCTTCAGCGAAGCGCGTCCGCTGTGGAACCCGAACATCATCCTCTGCATGAGCCTCTCCAAGCTGGGCCTGCCGGGCAGCCGCTGCGGCATTATCATTGCTAACGAGAAAATCATCACCGCCATTACCAACATGAACGGCATTATCAGCCTTTCCCCTGGCGGCATCGGCCCGGCGATGATGTGCGAGATGATCAGGCGTAACGACCTGCTGCGCCTGTCAAATGAGGTGATCAAGCCGTTTTACTCTCAGCGCGTTCAGGAAACTATCGCCATCCTTCGCCGCTACTTACCGGAGGAACGCTGCCTGATCCATAAACCGGAAGGGGCAATTTTCCTGTGGCTGTGGTTTAAGGATCTGCCCATTACGACAGAGCTGCTTTATCAGCGTCTGAAAAAGCGTGGCGTGCTGATGGTGCCGGGGGATTACTTCTTCCCGGGACTGGATAAACCGTGGCCGCATACGCACCAGTGCATGCGCATGAACTACGTCCCGGACCCGGAAAAAATCGAAGCGGGTGTGAAAATTCTCGCCGAAGAGATTGAGAACGCCTGGCGCGAGGCCGGTTAATAAAACCTCAGGCCAGATTACGCAGCCGTTCCGCGCGTAGTCTGGCGGGTTCTATGCAGCGCAGCGCGTGGGTGGGACAGGCTTCGACGCAGGCGGGACCGCCCTCGCGATGCATGCACAAATCACATTTCAGCGCCTGAACGCGATCTCCCACAACCCGAACCTGCATTGCCCCGAACGGGCACGCCACCATACAGCTTTTGCAGCCGATACAGCGAGCCTGCTCAACGAGCCAGGCTCCCGCAGCACGGTGAATGGCCCCCGTCGGGCAGACATTCGCGCAGGGCGCATCTTCACACTGGTGGCAGCCCACGGCCGTGGTGAAGGTTCCCCCCTTAACCACGCGGATACGTGACGTAAACGCTTCTGGCGTGGCGCTGCTTTGATGCGACATCATGCACGCCACCTCACAGGTGCGGCACCCGATACATTTTTCAGGATCCGTCAGAATAAATCGGTTCATCAGTTACGCCTCGCGCACGTTAAACCCCAGTTCTTTCGAGATAGCTTCCGCCGTGTCACGCAGCGGTTTTAACAAGTTTTTCTCGCCCACCTGCTTCATGCGCGACGTCGACAGCGAAATGGAGATGGCATAGGGCACGCGCCCGTGAATATCAAAGACCGGCACGGCGATACATGACACACCCAGCTCGTTCTCTTCTTTATCCATCGCCATACTGTGATCGCGAATTTCCGCCAGCTCATCATACATCGCGCTCAGTTCGGTGATGGTGTTGCGGGTCAAAGGTTGGATCTGTTCCTGGTGGCTTTCCCAGTAGCTCGCCACGTAATCCTGATGACCAAACGCCATATAGATTTTGCCCATCGCAGAACAATAGAGCGGCATGTGCTGGCCGATATATGCGCGCGTGCGCAGCATACCGGTTGTTGGCTCAAGCTTATAAATCAGGATCGCGTGATCATCTTCACGGCTGGAGAAGTTGACCGTTTCGCCGGTGGCAATGTTCAGCGCCTCGAGGTGCGGCGCCGCCACGTGAATAATATTGAGCGATGAAAGCGCCTTTTGCCCGACGGCGATAAATTTGGTGGTCAGACGATAGCTCCCTGCCGCCGGCGCCGGCGTCACGTACCCGCACGACTGCAACCCCTGCAATAACCGGTGCACGGTGCTTTTATTCAGCCCCGCCAGTTCTGATAAATGCGCAAGCGGACACCCGTTTGGATAGTTACTGAGGATTTCAATCAGCATCAGGCCGCGAAACAAGCTCTGGCTACCTGCTGGCCTCTCTTTTTCTTGCGTCATTTCGCTCTCTTTTATGCTCATCAAATGGCTCCTGTTTATCGCGCCCTGATGGTAGCGCAAAGTGTGGTTTAGTTCACGATCTCAACAGAAAAAACACAACCATTTGATTTTAATCGGTTTTGAAAAACGTGAATGTCGTTGATCTGACAAAATTTGATCGCTATATTTGAAATCTGATTTCGCATAGTGAAATTTAGCGATAAAAAAGCACTCGCACTTGCCCCTAAAAAAACAGGAGAACAGGGATGAAAGTGACCTTCGAAGAGTTGAAAGCGGCGTTCAATCGGGTTCTGCTCGATCGCGGTGTAAAAGCGGATACCGCAGACGCCTGCGCCGAGATGTTCGCCCGCACCACGGAGTCCGGTGTTTATTCACACGGCGTCAACCGCTTCCCGCGATTTATTCAGCAGCTTGACGCAGGCGACATCCTCCCTGACGCCCAGCCGAAACGCGTAACGACATTAGGCGCCATCGAACAGTGGGATGCGCAGCGTTCCATCGGCAACCTGACGGCGAAGAAGATGATGGACCGTGCTACCGAGCTGGCGTCCGATCACGGGATCGGCCTGGTGGCGCTGCGTAATGCTAACCACTGGATGCGCGGCGGCAGCTACGGCTGGCAGGCGGCGGAGAAAGGCTATATCGGCATCTGCTGGACCAACTCTATTGCCGTGATGCCCGCGTGGGGATCAAAAGAATGCTGCATCGGCACAAACCCGCTGATCGTTGCCATTCCGTCGAATCCAATCACCATGGTCGATATGTCGATGTCGATGTTCTCCTACGGCATGCTGGAGGTGAATCGCCTGGCCGGACGCGAATTACCGGTCGACGGCGGCTTTGACGATGAGGGCAATCTAACCAGAGAGCCGGGCGTGATTGAGAAAAACCGCCGCATACTGCCCATGGGCTACTGGAAAGGTTCTGGCTTATCGATTGTGCTCGACATGATCGCCACCTTGCTCTCTGACGGCGCATCCGTTGCGGAAGTGACCCAGGACAACAGCGACGAATACGGCGTATCGCAGATCTTTATCGCCATCGAAGTGAATCGCCTGATCGACGGCCCAACCCGCGATGCCAAACTACAGCGCATCATGGACTTCATCACCACCGCAGAACGCGCTGATGAAAACGTCGCCGTCCGTCTGCCAGGCCATGAGTTCACACGCCTGCTGGAGGAGAACCGCCGCAACGGCATCACGATTGACGACAGCGTGTGGGCTAAAATCCAGTCTCTGTAAGGAGTGGGTCATGATATTCGGACATATTACACAGCCAAATCCATGTCGCCTGCCGCTGGCGATTGAAAAGGCGCTTAATTTTCTGCGTACCACGGATTTCACCACCCTGGCGCCGGGCGTGATCGAAATTGAAGGCCGCAACATTTTTGCCCAGGTTCTCGACCTCACCACAAAGGAACAGCACGAGAACCGCCCTGAAGTCCATCGCCGCTATCTGGATATCCAGTTTTTGGCCTGGGGCGAAGAAAAAATCGGTATTGCTATTGATACCGGGAATAACAAAATCAGCGAATCATTGCTGGAGCAACGGGATATTATTTTTTATCACGACAGCGAACACGAGTCGTTTATCGAAATGATACCTGGCAGTTACGCCATATTTTTCCCGCAGGATGTTCACCGTCCTGCCTGTATTAAAAACAAGGGATCCGCAATTCGTAAAATTGTGGTGAAAGTGGCCATCAGTGAATTAGATTAATTTTCTGATAAATACAGGAATGCGAAATGACCAACACCGGTTTTATTATTGGTGCGTACCCCTGCGCACCCTCGTTTCACCAGAAAGGGGAGCAGGAAGAACACGCCTTCTGGCGGGAAATTTCCGACACGCCAAATATTCGCGGGCTGGAACAACCTTGCCTTGAAAATCTCCATCCGTTTGGTGATGAATGGCTGTTTCGTCATACGCCGGGCAACTGGCAGATCGTTGTCACAGCCGTTATGGAAACCATGCGCCGCCGCGGCAGCAACGGCGCGTTTGGCCTGGCGTCCGCGGACGAAGAACAACGTAAAGCGTGCATTGAATATTACCGCCATCTGCATCAAAAGATTGATGCCGTTAACACCCGCTTTCCCGGGAAAGTGGTCGCTCTGGAAATGCAGGCCGCACCACAGGCGGGTAATGATTCTGTCGAGCAAGCGACAGAAGCATTCTCCCGCTCGGTAAGGGAAATCGCGAGCTGGGACTGGGGCTGCGATCTGGTGCTGGAACACTGTGATGCGATGAATAGCCCGGCGCCGCGTAAAGGGTTCTTGCCCTTAGAGCAGGTGCTGGAGGTAGTGAGAGAGACCGATATCAGCGTCTGTATCAACTGGGCACGTTCGGCCATCGAAGGTCGCAACACCGCCCTTCCGCTGGAACATGTTCAGGCGGCACTCGCTGCCGGGAAACTGGGGGCGCTGATGTTTTCGGGCACGACCCCTCGCGGTGAGTACGGAGAATGGCAGGATCTGCACGCGCCGTTTTCTTCGTTCTGCGCCGACAGTCTCATGTCCACTGAACATGTAAAAACGCTGTTTACTGCGGCGAGCGCCGCAACATTGAAATTCTCCGGTATTAAATTACTGGAAATAAATGCTAATGCTGACGTCAGCCATCGCATCGCTATTTTGCGCGACGGCATTAGCGCTATGAATAAAGCATCACAATAAAAATAAAGAATACATTTTCCGGTTACCTTCACTGAGATATTAACTATGAATATTTCTTCTAATGCTCTACACGCGGACATTCCGCGCCAGCGCTGGCTAAGGATCATTCCCCCTATTCTTATCGCCTGCATTATTTCCTATATGGACCGCGTAAATATAGCTTTTGCGATGCCCGGCGGTATGGACGAAGAGCTGGGCATTTCCGCCACGATGGCGGGCCTGGCGGGGGGGATCTTTTTTATTGGCTATTTGTTCCTGCAAGTTCCCGGCGGCAAAATTGCCGTGCACGGCAGCGGTAAGAAGTTTATCGGCTGGTCGCTGGTTGCCTGGGCGGTGATCTCGGTTCTGACCGGGCTTGTAACCAACCAGTATCAGCTGCTGGTGCTGCGCTTCTTACTCGGCGTGGCGGAAGGCGGGATGCTGCCCGTTGTGCTCACGATGATCAGTAACTGGTTTCCGGATGCCGAGCGCGGCCGCGCCAACGCGATTGTGATCATGTTCGTGCCCATCGCCGGGATCATCACCGCCCCACTGTCGGGCTGGATTATCACCGCTCTCGACTGGCGCTGGCTGTTCATTATTGAAGGTCTGATGTCCGTTGTTGTGCTGGTGCTGTGGGCGTTCACCGTCTACGACCGGCCGCAGGAAGCGCGCTGGATCTCTGAGGCCGAGAAAAACTACCTGGTACAAACACTGGCGGCAGAGCAGCAGGCCATTGCGGGTAAAGAGGTGAAAAACGCCTCGCTCAGCGCAGTGCTGTCTGACAAAACCATGTGGCAGCTGATCGCCCTCAACTTCTTCTACCAGACCGGCATTTACGGTTACACCCTCTGGCTGCCCACCATTCTGAAAGAACTGACGCACACCAGCATCGGCCAGGTGGGAATGCTCGCCATTCTGCCTTACATCGGCGCCATTGCCGGCATGTTCCTGTTCTCTACGCTCTCTGACCGCACCGGCAAGCGCAAGCTGTTTGTTTCCCTGCCATTGATTGGCTTTGCGCTCTGCATGTTCCTCTCCGTGGCGCTGAAAGAGCACACCTGGCTGGCCTATGCCGCTCTGGTGGGCTGTGGCTTCTTCCTGCAATCCGCAGCGGGCGTGTTCTGGACCATCCCGGCGCGTCTGTTCAGCGCTGAGATGGCGGGTGGCGCTCGCGGCGTGATTAATGCCCTGGGCAACCTCGGCGGGTTCTGCGGTCCTTATGCGGTAGGCGTACTGATCACCCTGTACAGCAAAGACGCAGGCGTTTACTGCCTGGCGGTTTCGCTGGCGCTGGCATCGCTGCTGGCCCTGATGTTACCGGCGAAATGCGATGCCGGAGCAGAGCCCAACCCCACGGTGAACTCGCATAAGCGTGCGGCCTGAGGCCCTCACCTGATTCACTAAACCAAACCGTAGGCCGGGTAAGCGAAGCGCCACCCGGCAATTAAGCGAGAAGAAGATGAGTGAAAAAGAGCCCTTCTGGCTGGGTATCGATTGTGGCGGTACTTATCTGAAAGCCGGTTTATACAACAGCCAGGGCAAAGAAGTCTGTATTGAACGCCGCTCAGTGGCCACGCTCAGCCCACGCGCTGGCTACGCCGAGCGGGATATGCACCAGCTCTGGCAGCACTGCCACAAAACCGTCGCGCTGCTGCTTAAAAATTCAGGCGCTGACGGCGGTCAGATTAAAGGCGTTGGCATTTCAGCCCAGGGCAAGGGGCTATTTTTGCTCGATAAACAGGATCGCCCCCTGGGTAACGCCATACTCTCCTCCGATCGCCGTGCGCTGGAGATCGTGCAACGCTGGCAGCAGGACGGTATACCCGAAAAGCTCTATCCGCATACTCGCCAGACGCTGTGGACGGGGCATCCGGCCTCACTCCTGCGCTGGGTTAAAGAGAACGAGCCGCAGCGGTATCAGCAAATCGGCAGCGTGATGATGGCGCACGATTACCTGCGCTGGTGTCTGACCGGGGTCAAAGGCTGCGAAGAGAGCAACATCTCGGAATCCAATCTCTACAACATGAATATCGGGCAGTACGATCCGCAGCTCACGCGCTGGCTCGGCATCAGCGACATTGACGGTGCCCTGCCGCCTATTATCGGTTCAGCAGAAATTTGCGGGGAAATCACTGCTCAGGCAGCCGCACTGACCGGTCTCACGGCGGGTACTCCCGTCGTTGGTGGACTGTTTGATGTGGTTTCCACCGCGATCTGCGCCGGGCTGCATGACGAAAATACGCTGAATGCCGTAATGGGGACCTGGGCCGTGACCAGTGGGATTGCCCACGGCATCCGCGACAACGAGCCGTTCCCCTACGTCTATGGCCGCTATGTCCATCCGCAGCAGTTCATCGTTCACGAAGCCAGCCCCACCTCGTCCGGCAACCTGGAATGGCTGACGGCCCAATGGGGCGAAATGTCATTCGATGAGATTAACCACGCCGTGGCCAGCCTGCCAAAAGCTGAAAGCGATGTGTTCTTCCTGCCTTTCCTCTACGGCAGCAACGCCGGACTGGAGATGACCAGCGGCTTCTATGGTTTGCAGGCGCTGCATACCCGCGCGCACCTCCTCCAGGCGGTTTATGAAGGGGTGGTATTCAGCCACATGACCCACCTCAACCGTATGCTCGAACGCTTTCCCCACGTGCAGACCCTGCGCGTGACGGGCGGCCCCACCCATTCGGACGTGTGGATGCAGATGCTCGCGGACGTCAGCGGCCTGGCGATTGAACTCCCGCAGGTGGAGGAGACCGGCTGTTCCGGTGCGGCGCTGGCCGCGCTCGTCGGTACAGGTCTCTATCCCGATTTTTACGCCGCTCAGCGCGCCCTCAGGCATGACATCCGGATAATTGAACCTGGCATGCGTGCCCATGCCGCCTACCAGCGCAAATATCACCGTTACCAGCTACTGATTTCAGCATTACAGGGCTATCACGCCCGTGTTAAGGAGTACGACCTATGAGCCGACCATTATTGCAGCTGGCGCTCGACCACACCTCACTTCAGGCCGCGCAGCGGGATGTCGCGACGCTTTCCGATCACGTCGACATCGTCGAAGCCGGCACCATTCTGTGCCTGACCGAAGGGCTAAACGCCGTTCGCGCCCTGCGCGCGCAGTGTCCGGATAAAATTATCGTGGCGGACTGGAAAGTCGTCGATGCCGGAGAAACGCTGGCTGAGCAGGCGTTTGGCGCAGGCGCAAACTGGATGACCATCATCTGTGCCGCCCCGCTGGCCACCGTTGAACGTGGCCACGAGGTCGCACTGCGCGGCGGCGGCGAGATCCAGATGGAGCTGTTTGGCAACTGGACGCTGGACGACGCGCGCGCGTGGCACCGCATCGGGGTGAAGCAGGCGATATACCACCGTGGACGCGACGCACAGGCCAGCGGCCAGCAGTGGGGCGAGGCGGATCTCAGCAAAATGAAGGCGTTGTCCGATATCGGGCTACAGCTTTCCATCACTGGCGGTATCACCCCCGCTGACCTGCCGCTGTTTAAGCAGATCAACGTCAAAGCCTTCATTGCCGGGCGCGCGCTGGCAGGCGCCGCAAATCCGCCGCAGGTGGCACAAGCATTCCATTCGCAAATTCGCGACATCTGGGGAGAGTAACCATGCGTCAGCATCCGTTAGGCATTTACGAAAAAGCGCTGCCAAAAGATCTCTCCTGGCCGGAGCGCCTGGTTCTGGCAAAAAGCTGCGGCTTCGATTTTGTGGAGATGTCGGTGGATGAGACCGACGAGCGTTTATCGCGCCTTGAATGGAGTACCACGCAGCGCGCCTCTCTGGTGGAAGCGATGCTGGAGACCGGCGTGGCCATCCCGTCGATGTGCTTGTCTGCCCATCGTCGCTTCCCGTTTGGCAGCCGCGATGACACCGTGCGCGAACGCGCCCGCGAGATCATGACCAAAGCCATCCGGCTGGCCCGTGATTTGGGTATTCGCACCATCCAGCTTGCGGGTTATGACGTGTACTACGAGGAGCATGACGAGGGCACGCAACAGCGCTTTGCCGAAGGGCTGGCGTGGGCCGTAGAGCAGGCCACTGCCGCGCAGGTAATGCTGGCGGTAGAGATCATGGACACCGCGTTTATGAACTCCATCAGCAAGTGGAAAAAGTGGGACGACATGCTCGCCTCGCCGTGGTTCAGCGTTTACCCGGACGTCGGCAACCTGAGCGCGTGGGGCAACGACGTCACCGCCGAGCTGACGCTGGGCATTGACCGCATCGCCGCTATCCATCTGAAAGATACCCGGCCCGTAACCGAAAAAAGCCCCGGCCAGTTCCGCGATGTGCCGTTTGGCGAGGGCTGCGTCGATTTCGTTGGCGTGTTTAACACGCTAAATCAACTTAACTATCGCGGCGCATTTCTGATTGAAATGTGGACCGAGAAAGCCAAAGAGCCGGTACTGGAGATCATCCAGGCGCGCCGCTGGATTGAAGCCCGAATGCAGGAAGGAGGCATGACATGTTAGAACAACTCAAAGCCGAGGTGCTGGCGGCAAATCTCGCCCTGCCCGCCCACCAGCTGGTGACGTTCACCTGGGGCAACGTCAGCGCGGTTGACCGTGACAGCGGCATGATGGTGATCAAACCATCCGGCGTGGAGTACGACGTGATGACCGCAGAAGATATGGTGGTGGTAAATATCGCCACGGGTAAAGTGGTCGAGGGGAGTAAAAAACCCTCCTCCGACACCCCGACCCATCTCGCGCTGTATCGTCGTTACCCGGAAATTGGTGGCATCGTGCATACCCATTCCCGCCACGCCACCATCTGGTCGCAGGCGGGGCAGGATTTACCCGCATGGGGCACGACGCACGCGGACTATTTCTACGGTGCGATCCCCTGCACGCGGCTGATGACCACGGCTGAAATCGCGGGTGAATATGAATACCAGACGGGGGAAGTCATTATCAAAACCTTCGAGGAGCGCGACATAAGCCCGATGCAGGTCCCGGCGGTGCTGGTACACTCTCACGGCCCGTTTGCCTGGGGCAAAGACGCTGCCGATGCGGTACACAATGCCGTGGTGCTGGAAGAGTGCGCCTATATGGGGCTTTTCTCGCGCCAGCTTACACCACAGCTTCCGGTTATGCAGCAGGAATTGCTGGATAAGCATTACCTGCGCAAGCATGGCGCAAATGCCTATTACGGCCAGTAATCATCCGGAATTAATATGCTCTTTACAGTACCGCCGTTTCCAGACGGCGGGCGTTAACCCGGTATATTTCGAGAATATCTGCCGGAAATAACCCACGTCATTAAAACCGCACCGGGTGGCCACTTCAGTTAATGAGGCCGCATCGTTCAGCAACAATTTTTCAGCGGCCCTGACGCGCTGGCGGTGTATTGCCTCCGTCAGGGTTAAATGAAACGTCCGGCGAAATACTCGCCCCAGGTAATCTGCGTTGCAGTGCAGCTCTTTCGCCAGCTGTGAAGTGGATATGGGCAAATGAAAGTGAGTGCGGATAAGCTGTTTGGCCTTCCACGCCATTGCTGCGCCCGCATCATCCGCTTTATCTTCATATCCCGGCGAGAGCGATATCTGCTGCAAAATTAACAGCAAAATTATCTCCAGCGCCTGGCTACGCTGTAATTTTTCCTGCTCGCTTAAAAACTGACGGAATAACGCAATAACATATTGCGGATCCCGCACGCTACAGTGTTGCTCAATCGACAGTGGCGTCGCACCTGGCAACACAGGCAAGCCTTCATCCACCTCAAAATGCAGCCAGTAAAATTTGAGATCGCCCGGAAAATCTTCCACACCGACATGCCGCCGCTTCGGCCAAAGTAATAAACTCTCGCCGGCGTTTACCTCAAACAGCGTATTTTCCTCCTGGATCGTTAATGTCCCTTTTTCGACAAAGATTATCTCCCACGAAGATAATTTTCGTGCGGGATGACGACCCACGCCCCGGGAGATAAATAACCCGCCATTTTGAACCTTAATCGGAAGTGCTATGGATAATTCAAGCATGGATATTCAATTTCCCGCTTTTATGGTGGCTAATATTGCGTTTATTGTTTGATTATTAATAAATATCAGCAGAACAGCTCGATCAAACTCACAGTTTTACCATCAGGTCGGAATCGTCACCTTTTTATACTTTTCCCTTCCCTTGTTGGTCTGCCCGTTGAATGCAGAATAAATGGGGTACCTTGCACAAATACGATAATAAATCGTTTATCGAGGAGTTACCTCATGACTTCCACACCGATTACAGACGCAGAAGTTGCAAAACAGGCAGCCGATGACCGACTGTCAGTCCGCGAGAAAATTGGCTACGGCCTGGGCGACGCGGGCGGCACGGTAATTACCTGCCTGATCATGAACTTCCTGACCTTTTTTTATACCGATGTATTTGGCCTGACGCCCGCGCTGGTGGGCACGCTGTTTATTGCTCTTCGGGTATTTGACGCGATTTCCGATCCGGTGATGGGCGTGATTGCCGACCGCACGCAGAGCCGCTGGGGGCGTTTTCGTCCGTGGCAGCTGTGGGTCGCGCTTCCTATCGGGATCGTCGGCGTGCTGACCTTCACCGTCCCGGACGCCAGCATGGGCGTGAAAATCGCCTGGGCGTTCGGCACCTATTTGCTGTTGTCCGTAGGCTATACCGCCATCAACGTGCCGTATTGCGCGCTGATCAACACCATGACCACCCGCCACAACGAGGTAATATCCTGCCAGTCCTGGCGCTTCGTACTGTGCGGCGTGGCGGGCTTTCTGGTCTCCGTTGGCCTGCCGTGGCTGGTGTCAGAGCTGGGACAGGGCAATACCGCCCGGGGTTATCAGCTGGGCGTCGGCGTACTGTGCGCCATCGCTGTGGTGATGTTCTTGTGCTGCTTCTTCTGGGTGCGCGAGCGCGTCCCGCTTGCGCTGATGGGGAAATTCACCCTGCGCGAGCACCTGGCGGGCCTGCGTAAAAACGATCAGCTGCTGCTGATGCTGGTGATGTCGTTTCTGCTGATCAACGTCTTCAACATTCGCGGCGGCGGGTACATGTACTTCATCACCTACGTGCTTCAGGGCAGCACGGCGTACACCTCGTTGTTTTTCACCATGGTGACCTTTGCCGCCATTCTGGGCGCGGTGATCGTCAACCCGCTGTCGCGGCGGATTGATACCGTCAAACTCTACTACTACACCAACCTGGTACTCGCTGCGCTTGCTATGGGAATGTGGTTCCTGCCAGGTGGCCCGGCGCACCAGACGCTCTGGCTTATCGTGATTTTAAGTAACGGCGTGATCCTGGGCTTCACCCTGCCGCTTCACTTCTCGCTAATGGCCTTTGCCGATGACTACGGCGAATGGAAAACCGGCGTGCGCTCCTCGGGGATGAATTTCGCCTTCAATCTATTTTTCATCAAGCTCGCGTGGGCATCCAGCGCCGGGATCATCAGCCTGGTGTTTATTGCCGTGGCCTATCAGCCAGGCGCGGGCAACCAGACACCCGCCTCATTGCAGGGCATCACCGCCATGGAGACGCTGCTCCCTGCCCTTTTCCACCTGCTGCTGGCGGTCGCTATCCGCTGGTGCAGGCTTAACAATCCCGTGATGTCGCGCATTGCCACCGATTTGCGCCAGCGTCATGTACAGTCCTGAGGAGAACGATATGACCATAATGGAAGCCGACCTGCATCAGCTGAAAATCAACGACCCGTTTCTTGGTCAGTACCAACGGCTGGTCCGCGATGTGGTAATCCCCTACCAGTGGGATGCGCTTAACGATCGCGTGGCGGAGGCTGAACCCAGCCACGCCATCGCCAACTTCCGCATCGCGGCCGGTCTGGAACAGGGGGCGTTTTACGGGATGGTCTTTCAGGACAGCGACGTGGCGAAATGGCTCGAAGCCGTGGCGTGGTCGCTGTGCCAGAAGCCGGATGCCGAACTGGAAAAAACCGCCGACGAGGTGATCGAGCTGGTCGCAGCGGCGCAGTGTGAAGATGGCTATCTCAATACCTATTTCACGGTGAAAGCACCGGCCGAGCGCTGGACCAATCTGGCCGAGTGCCACGAACTGTACTGCGCCGGGCATATGATTGAAGCGGGTGTGGCGTATTTCCAGGGAACCGGAAAGCGCCGCCTGCTGGACGTGGTGTGCAGGCTGGCGGATCATATCGACAGCGTGTTTGGCCCGGGCGAAAACCAGCTGCACGGCTATCCGGGCCACCCGGAAATCGAGCTGGCGCTGATGCGGCTGTACGACGTCACGCAGGAGCCACGCTATCTCAATCTGGTGAAATACTTTATTGAGGAACGCGGCACACAGCCTCACTTCTACGATATCGAATATGAGAAGCGCGGCAGAACGTCATACTGGAACACCTATGGCCCGGCGTGGATGGTCAAGGACAAAGCCTACAGTCAGGCGCATCAGCCCCTTGCCGAACAACAAACGGCCATCGGCCATGCCGTGCGTTTCGTCTACCTGATGGCGGGCATGGCGCATCTGGCGCGCCTGAGCAACGACGAAGGGAAACGTCAGGATTGCCTGCGGCTGTGGAACAACATGGCACAGCGCCAGCTGTACATCACCGGCGGGATTGGCTCACAAAGCAGCGGCGAGGCATTCAGCAGCGATTACGATCTGCCCAACGATACGGTCTATGCCGAAAGCTGCGCCTCCATCGGCCTGATGATGTTTGCCCGCCGGATGCTGGAGATGGAGGCGGACGGCCACTACGCCGACGTGATGGAGCGCGCACTATACAACACGGTGCTGGGTGGCATGGCGCTGGACGGTAAGCATTTCTTTTATGTGAATCCGCTGGAAGTGCACCCGAAAACACTGGCCTTTAACCATATCTATGACCACGTGAAACCGGTGCGCCAGCGCTGGTTCGGCTGCGCCTGTTGCCCGCCGAATATTGCGCGCGTGCTGACCTCGCTGGGGCACTATATTTATACCGTTCGCCCGGACGCGCTGTTGATCAACCTGTACGTGGGAAACGATGTCGCCATTCCGGTGGGGGAACACACCTTCCAGCTGCGTATTAGCGGAAACTATCCGTGGCATGAGCAGGTGAAAATCGAGATAACCTCACCAGTTCCGGTGACTCACACGCTGGCCCTGAGGCTGCCGGACTGGTGTGCGGAACCGGCTGTTTCGCTCAATGGTCAAGCCATTACAGGCGAGGTCTCCCGTGGATACTTATACCTCAACCGCAGCTGGCAGGAAGGCGACACGCTGACGCTGACGTTACCGATGCCGGTCCGCCGCGTGTACGGCAACCCGCAGGTGCGCCAGCAGGCGGGGAAAGTAGCATTGCAGCGTGGGCCGCTGGTTTACTGCCTGGAAGAAGCCGATAACGGCGCAAATCTGCATAACCTTTCTTTGCCGCAAGACAGCGCGTTTCGGGTATTTGAAGGCAAAGGCATTTTCGCGCACAAGATGCTGATACAGGCGGAAGGGATTGGGTGTCAGGCGAAGGACACTGATGCCCTGTGGCAGTACGACCACTCGCCGGTAGAACGTCAGCCCCAGACGCTGACCTTTATTCCGTGGTTCAGCTGGGCAAACCGGGGAGAAGGGGAAATGCGGATATGGGTGGATGAAGGCTGAATAACTGCGGCCTGTTGCCCTCACCCCAGCCCTCTCCCACGGGAGAGGGAGTAAAAAGTAGGCCGGGTAAGGCGAAGCCGCCACCCGGCTTTAACCCGGCTCAGGCCGCCCAGGACGGCCTGAGCCGGGAGATTAAAACAGCCCCAGCGGTTTATCGGAGTAGCTGACTAACAGACATTTCGTTTGCTGGTAGTGCTCCAGCATCATTTTATGGGTTTCGCGCCCGATGCCCGACTGTTTGTAGCCGCCAAACGCCGCATGAGCCGGATAGGCGTGATAGCAGTTTGTCCATACGCGTCCGGCCTGAATGCCGCGGCCCATTTTATAGGCCAGATTACCGTTACGGCTCCAGACGCCCGCCCCCAGGCCATACTGCGTGTCGTTCGCGAGCTCCAGCGCCTCGTCCATGGTTTTAAACGTGGTGACGGCCAGCACCGGTCCAAAAATTTCCTCCTGAAAAACGCGCATGTTGTTCTTACCGAACAGGATAGTCGGCTCAAGGTAGTAGCCCTCCTGCAAATCGCCTCCCAGCACCTTACGACGACCGCCGGTCAACACATCGGCCCCCTCTTTTTTACCGATATCAATATAGTTGAGGATGGTTTCCAGCTGGCCATGCGATACCTGCGCCCCCATCTGGGTAACGTTATCCAGCGGATTACCGCTGCGAATCGACTCCACGCGCCGGATCGCCCGCTCCATAAAGCGCTCATAAATGGATTCCTGCACCAGCGCGCGGCTCGGACAGGTGCAGACTTCGCCCTGGTTAAACGCGAACAGCGCAAACCCTTCCAGCGCTTTGTCGAAGAAGGCGTCCTCTTCATCCATCACGTCGGCAAAGAAGATGTTCGGCGATTTCCCGCCCAGCTCCAGGGTGACCGGAATGATGTTCTGGGTCGCGTACTGCATAATCTGCTGACCCACTTCCGTTGAGCCGGTAAACGCCACTTTGGCGATACGCTTTGAAGTAGCCAGATATTCGCCGATCTCTCCCCCGGCCCCGTTGACCACGTTAATGACCCCCGGCGGCAACAGGTCGCCAATTACCTCCATCAGCAGCAGTACCGAAAGCGGCGTTAAGCGTGCAGGTTTCAGCACAACGCAGTTACCCGCCGCCAGCGCGGGCGCCATTTTCCAGCTCGCCATCAGCAGCGGGAAGTTCCACGGAATAATTTGCCCCACCACGCCGAGCGGCTCGTGGAAGTGATACGCCACGGTATCTTTGTCAACTTCACTTATTCCCCCCTCCTGGGCACGGATGCAGGACGCAAAATAGCGGAAATGGTCGATCGCCAGCGGCACGTCCGCCGCCATGGTTTCGCGGATCGGCTTGCCGTTGTCCCACGTTTCTGCGGTCGCCAGCAGCTCCAGATTCTGCTCCATCCGATCGGCGATTTTGAACAAAATGGCCGCTCTGTCCTGAACGGACATTTGCCCCCACTTATCTTTCGCCTTATGCGCCGCATCCAGCGCTAAATCGATATCCCGCTTGCCCGAACTGGCAATTTCACACAGCGGCTGGCCGGTAACGGGCGTCAGGTTGGAATAGTATTCACCGTCGACGGGCGCCACCCAGTCGCCGCCGATAAAGTTGTCATAGCGGGGCTTCAGCTTAAGGGGAAAACCATACTCGCCAGGCTGGATACGCGATGAGGGAGGATTGTTTGTCATGACCGTCTCCTTGCTGTTGTTGTACAACAAGGGTAGTTCCGGCTGGTGATTTTCTCGCCAGCGGGTAGCGGGTTTACGAGCCGCATCACGGATTACCGTACTTTACGTTTCGTTTCTGCCGCCGCAGCCATACTTAATAGCTCAAGGGCTCATGAGGAATGATGCAATGCAGCTATTTATCGGCTTTGACGTGGGTGGAACCCACATCAAACACGGCGTAATTAATGAAAACGGCGAAGAACTGACATCCGATGAATATGATACGCCGGACGATGAAAGCACCTTCAAAGAGAAGTGGAAAGCGGTAGTGGATAAGTACTGCCAGGAGCACGAGATCGCCAGTATTGGCGTGAGTTTTCCAGGACATATCAATCACCATACCGGCGAAGCGGCCAAAGCCGGAGCGCTGGACTATCTTGACGGCGAAAACCTGTGCGAACTGTTCGCACAGCTGACCGATCTCCCCGTGACAATCGAAAACGATGCCAATTGCGCGGCGCTGGGCGAGCGCTGGCAGGGCGCGGGCAAGGACTATGAGCATTTCGTCTGCATCACCATCGGCACCGGCATCGGCGGCGGTATCGTCATGGAGGGCGATCTCTACCGCGGGTCGCACTACCGGGCGGGTGAGTTTGGCGTGCTGCCCGTAGGCAATGAGGGCGAGCCGATGCATGAAGTGGCGTCCGCCAGTGGCCTGATGAAAGCCTGCCGCCGCGCGCTGGCCGTGTCGGAAGATGAGATGCCTGATGGTGAGGAGCTGTTTAAACGCATGGACAGCGACGTGCATCTGCGCGAAGCCATTGAAGCGTGGGCGCATTGTCTGTCGCGCGGTATTTACAGCGTGATCTCTATGTTTGATCCGCAGGCGGTGCTGATTGGCGGCGGCATTAGTGAGCAGGAGAAAATCTATCTCCTGCTGGATAAATATTTACAGCGATTCGAGGAGTGGGAAGCGCTCCGGGTGCCCATCCTTCCCTGCGAGCTGGGTAACCAGGCGGGAAGGCTGGGCGCGGTCTGGCTGGCTAAGCAGAAGCAGGCGCGCAGCGCTTAACGCTTACGGAAATAACTGCGCGTCGCGTAGCACATGGTCATTGCCACGACGACGCGTAAACCCGATGCGGTTGAAATACTCCAGGATCTGAATCGCCAGTTTGCGTCCTACGTTCAGCCGATCGCGGAAGTCTGCAGCGCAGGTTGATCCGCGCGCCTGATCCAGCTCCCGGATCAGGTTCGCAAACGCCACGATCCGATCGTTGCGGTAATAACGATCTTTCACGATCGCCACAATCATACCCTGCTGCGCCGCATGCCGCAGTACCTGACGCATCAGCTGCTCATCGGTATTGGTTTCACGCGCCAGATCGCGCACCCACCAGGGTTCATCGCCAAACAGCGCCGCCACTTTTTGCCAGACCGCGTCCTGCTCAGCGGTAAAACCGGCCTTGTGTTCCGGCAGGTGCAGCCAGCCGTGATGACTTGCAATCACGCCGCTTTCACGCATGTTTTCAATCAGCAACAGCACCAGCGCGTCGTCTTCCATGGGCAACGCCATGCGCCGCAGACGTTCACGGCCCGGGCCTGGCTCATCCTGATGCTGTTCATGGTAGGTCGCCAGCGTGCTCAACACTTTACGCTGCCAGCGCGCCGCCACCGGCGCGTTCAGCAGGCTGTTGCCAGCCTGAATAAAACCCGGCTCCTGCGTCAGAAGACGCAATCCTTCACCGCTGAGCTGGCGCGCCCAGGCGAACGCAGCCAGATCCACCGCACCACGCTCAAGGTGGATATCTAACGCAGACTTGTCGTCACGGGCCTGGGCCAGCGAGGCCAGCCACGCTAAATACTCGGGCTTACGCTTGCCGCGACGGGGCGGATTCAGCATCACCACGCGGGCGCCCGCCAGGGTTTCGCGCGCGGAGATGTCGCGCAGAACCAGGCGGTCGTTATCCGCCAGCCAGAGCGGGGAGTCGAACACCAGTTCGGCGAGATCGTTTTCCAGCAGCGACACGCGTCCGGTGATGTGGCTGGCCGCGTGATGGATATGCAGCGGCTGCCACTGGGTCAGCGGCGTGTGGGTCTGGAGAGAAACGATAATCCGTTCAGAAGGCTCCGGCGGCGCGTCGGCCAGCAGCCAGTCGCCGCGGTTAAGCTGGTCTTTTTCGGCATCACCAGCAATATTCAGGGCGATACGCTGCCCGGCGAGGGCCTGTTCCACCGGCTGGTTTTGCGCGTGAAGCCCGCGCACGCGCATGGGTTTGTTCACGCCCGTCAGCCACAGGGTATCGCCCACGTTAACTTCGCCGCTCAACGCGGTACCGGTCACCACCAGCCCAGCCCCTTTCACGGTAAACGCCCTGTCGATCGCCAGACGGAAGCGGTGATGGCTGGCATGTTCACGAGACGGGATCTGCTGCAAATGGTCGCGAAGGGCGTCGATACCGCGGCCTTCTGTCGCCACGGTGACAAACAGAGCGGCATCCTTAAAACCGTATTCACTCAGCGCCGCCAGTACCTCTTCACGCACCTCGTTGATACGCGCCTCATCCACACGGTCCGCTTTGGTAAGGGCGACGGTCAACTGCGGGTTTCCCGTCAGTTGCAGGATCGCCAGATGCTCGCGCGTTTGCGCCATCACCCCGTCATCGCACGCGACAACCAGCAGAGCGTGATCGATCCCGCCCACGCCCGCGAGCATATTGGAAAGAAACTTCTCGTGGCCGGGCACATCGATAAAGCCCAGCACGCGACCGTCGGGCTGTGGCCAGTAGGCGTAACCCAGGTCAATGGTCATGCCGCGCTTTTTCTCTTCCGGCAGGCGATCGGCATTCACGCCCGTAATGGCCTGCAATAACGTGGTTTTGCCGTGGTCAACGTGACCGGCGGTGGCAATAATCATTTCAACATCATCTCCAGAAACCGCCCTTCATCTTCCAGGCAGCGTAAATCCAGCCACATACGACCATCACCGATCCGGCCAATCACTGGCGTCGGTAATGCACGCCAGCGCGCCGACAGCGCCTCAAGCTGGCTTCCGCGTCCGTCGCGCGGGGTGAACGTCAGCGCTTCGCTCGGTAACCTGTCCACGGGCAGCGAGCCGCTGCCAATTTGCGACAGGCAAGGCTCGATACGAACTTCAAACTCAGGGTAATGGGGAGCAACCTGCGGCAGTAGTGCTTCCGCCCGCGCGCGAACAGAGGCTTCATCACGGCTCAGCAAACGCAACGTGGGCAGGCGGTCAGCCAGTTTCTCCGGGTGGAGATAGAGCCGCAGCGTGGCTTCCAGCGCGGCCAGCGTCATTTTATCGGCACGCAGGGCACGCTTCAGTGGGTGCTGCTGTAGCTGCGCAATCAGCTCGCGCTTGCCGACGATAATCCCCGCCTGCGGCCCGCCCAGCAGTTTGTCGCCGGAGAAACTGACCAGGCTTACGCCCGCAGCAACCATTTCCTGCACCATTGGCTCTTTCGGCAGACCGTACTGGCGCATATCCACCAGCGACCCGCTGCCGAGATCGGCAATCACCGGCACGTTTAGCTCGCGCCCGATGGCGGCCAGTTCGGCCTCTTCCACCGTTTTGGTGAACCCCTCAATGTGGTAATTACTGGTATGCACTTTCATCAGCAGGGCGGTGTTTTCATTTACCGCAGCGCGATAATCTTTTGCATGGGTACGGTTGGTTGTGCCCACTTCATGCAGCGTGCAGCCCGCCTGGCGCATGACGTCCGGAATACGAAACGCCCCGCCGATCTCCACCAGCTCGCCGCGAGAGACGACAACCTCTTTTCCGCTCGCGGTGGCCGCCAGCATTAACAGCACCGCCGCCGCGTTATTATTCACAATGCAGGCATCTTCCGCGCCGGTGATCTGGCAGAGAAGATCCGCCAGCGCGCGATCGCGATGCCCGCGCCCGGCGCCGTCCAGATCGTACTCCAGCGTCACCGGCGAGCGCATGGCCCGGGTGACGGCCTCTATCGCTTCTTCTGCCTGCTGTGCCCGGCCCAGATTGGTGTGCAGAACCGTGCCCGTCAGGTTAATAACCGGGCGCAACGCGCTTTGCGCGTGCTTGCTCAGCCTGCGTTCAACTTCCTGCGCCCATGCCTCGCACCAGCCGGGTAGCGCGTTTTCAGCCTGGATATGGCGACGCGCATCGTCCTGAAGCTGGCGTAGCATGTCGACCGTTGCAGTATGGCCAGACTGCTCCAGCACCGCAGTGATGCGCGGATCACGAAGCAGACGATCGGTAGCGGGGATCTGGCTGTAGAGGGAATGATGAGTAGTCATGAATGCGCCTGGCGAGTAAATATCTTCCCCCCTCCCGACGGGAGAGGGAGTTAACATGTGGGGGGATTGTACCGCCTCCCGCCAGGAAGTGTTATAACCCGCATCAAGCCTTTGGTGGTTCAGTCCGGGCGAAACTTTCGCGCTGGAAGAGCGTCTCCGCCAGTTTGACCAGCAGCGGACGATCCACGCACCAGCCCGGCGAGACGCGGCGGAAATTAAGGTAGCCAATGGCGCAGGCGATGGCGATCGTCGCCAGATTCAGGCTATCGCTCTGAATTTTCCCGTCGCGGATCAGCTGTTCGCACATATCCAGGCTGCGGCTGATTTTTTCGCGCTGGCGCAGCAGCTCATTTTCTGACTGCTGGGCGGCGGGCCTTGCCTGCTCGCGTACGGACGTTAATGCCGCATCCATAATGCCATCCGCCAGGGCTTCAATTTGCTTCATCGCCAGCGCTGCTTTTGGATCCGCCGGCAGCATGGCTGGCGCAACGCCAAGCAGCTCGATGTACTCCGCAATGATCGGGGAATCAAACCAGTAGTCGCCCTCGTCCGTTACCAGCGCCGGGACTTTCCCCAGCGGGTTGTACTGCGCAACGCCGTTCTCTGCGTTGTACGGTTGTTCATTTACGAATTCAAATTCAATCCCTTTCTCCAGCAGGAGAATCGAAATCTTACGCACGAAAGGACTGGTATAACTGCCGATGAGTTTCATTGCTTATCCTTAATGCCCATAAAGAGGTCAGTATGGATCAAGCCGTGAAAAAAGGCAGGTGTACGTATCGCATTCCTGCCGTGAGGGGATACGGGAGAAATCTGCATAAAAATATTTTGTGAATCAAATCACAATCTGGAAACAAACAGCCAACTTAACATTGTGATATTAATCACAAAATAGCCCTCATTTTGGCGTAATTCTGAGCAATGTATTTTTTTTACACACCCATTATGTGATCGCGATCACTTCATTAATATCCTCACCCCCTACATTCATGTGATTCAGATCACACAAAATTCCGCTGTCTGGACAGTTGAACGATTCAGTGCCAGATTTCACAGCATCAGAACAGGGCCCGGCTACCTCTGCCGCCGCACATTAACGATAAACCTCGGGCCACAAGCCTAAGCGTAAACATAAGAAGGGGTGTTTTATGTCATCCGATTTCAAGATCAAAGTGCAAAGCTTTGGTCGTTTCCTCAGCAACATGGTGATGCCAAATATCGGCGCGTTTATCGCGTGGGGTATTATCACCGCATTATTTATTCCGACAGGGTGGTTGCCTAACGAAACGCTGGCGAAACTTGTTGGCCCAATGATTACGTACCTGCTGCCGCTGCTCATCGGTTATACCGGTGGTCGTCTGGTGGGCGGTGACCGTGGTGGTGTCGTGGGTGCCATCACAACCATGGGGGTGATTGTCGGTGCGGATATGCCGATGTTCCTCGGTGCGATGATTGCCGGTCCTCTGGGCGGCTGGGCTATTAAGAAATTTGACGTCTGGGTTGATGGCAAGATCAAATCCGGCTTCGAAATGCTGGTGAACAACTTCTCCGCGGGCATCATCGGGATGATCCTCGCGATTCTGGCGTTCCTCGGCATTGGCCCTGCGGTTGAAGTGCTCTCCAAGCTGCTGGCGGCGGGCGTTAACTTCATGGTGGCGCACGACATGCTGCCGCTGGCGTCTATCTTCGTTGAACCGGCGAAAATCCTGTTCCTGAACAACGCCATCAACCACGGTATCTTCTCACCGCTGGGTATCCAGCAGTCACACGATCTCGGCAAGTCCATCTTCTTCCTGATTGAAGCGAACCCGGGTCCGGGTATGGGCGTTCTGCTGGCGTACATGTTCTTTGGTCGCGGCAGCGCGAAACAGTCTGCTGGCGGCGCGGCTATCATTCACTTCCTGGGCGGTATTCACGAAATTTACTTCCCGTATGTGCTGATGAACCCACGTCTGATCCTGGCCGTTATCCTTGGCGGTATGACCGGCGTGTTCACCCTGAGCGTACTGGGCGGTGGTCTGGTGTCTCCTGCTTCTCCAGGCTCTATTCTGGCGGTGCTGGCGATGACCCCGAAAGGCGCCTACTTCGCGAACATCGCGGCGATCTGTGCGGCCATGGCCGTCTCCTTCGTGGTCTCCGCTATCCTGCTGAAAACCAGCAAGGTGAAAGAAGATGACGATATCGAAGCGGCAACCCGTCGTATGCATGACATGAAAGCCGAATCCAAAGGCGCAACGCCGCTGGCGGCGGGTGATGTCTCTAACGACCTGAGCCACGTGCGTAAAATTATCGTGGCCTGTGATGCCGGTATGGGTTCCAGCGCAATGGGTGCGGGCGTGCTGCGTAAGAAAGTGCAGGATGCGGGTCTGACCAACATCTCCGTGACCAACAGCGCGATTAACAACCTGCCGCCGGACGTTGACCTGGTGATCACGCACCGCGATCTGACCGAGCGCGCCATGCGTCAGGTGCCGCAGGCGCAGCACATTTCCCTGACCAACTTCCTCGACAGCGGCTTGTACACCAGCCTGACAGAACGTCTGGTTGCGGCCCAGCGCCATGAAGATAACGAAGTGAAGGTGCGCACCAGCCTGCAAGACAGCTTCGACGAGAGCAACGCGCATCTGTTCAAACTGGGCGCAGAAAACATCTTCCTTGGCCGCACGGCGACCAATAAAGAAGAGGCCATTCGCTTCGCCGGTGAGCAGCTGGTGAAAGGCGGCTACGTTCAGCCTGAGTACGTTGAGGCGATGCTGGAGCGTGAAAAGCTGACCCCAACCTACCTGGGTGAATCCATCGCGGTTCCGCACGGTACGGTTGAAGCGAAAGACCGCGTGCTGAAAACCGGCGTGGTGTTCTGTCAGTATCCTGATGGCGTGCGCTTCGGTGAAGAAGAGGACGACATCGCCCGTCTGGTGATTGGTATCGCCGCTCGCAATAACGAGCATATCCAGGTGATTACCAGCCTGACCAACGCGCTGGATGACGAAACGGTTATTGAGCGTCTGGCCAACACCACCAGCGTTGAAGAAGTTCTGGCTCTGCTTAACAAGTAACAGCGCCTCTTCCCTCTCCCCCCGGGGAGAGGGCTAGGGTGAGGGGGAAACGTTCCTCACCCCAGCCCTCTCGGGTAAAAACATTGATGAAGGTTAACACTATGAAAGCATTACATTTTGGCGCAGGTAATATCGGACGTGGCTTTATCGGTAAACTGCTGGCAGACGCGGGCATTACCCTGACATTCGCCGATGTGAATCAGGTGGTTCTGGATGCCCTGAATGCCCGTCATAGCTATCAGGTTCACGTGGTGGGTGAAAACGAACAGGTTGAAACGGTCTCTGGCGTCAACGCGGTAAGCAGCATTGGCGACGACGTGATTGACCTCATCGCGAGCGTTGATCTGGTCACCACAGCCGTGGGTCCGGTGGTGCTTGAGTGTATCGCCCCGGCGGTCGCGAAAGGCCTGGCGAAGCGTAAAGCACAAGGCGTTGAAACGCCGCTGAACATCATCGCCTGTGAAAATATGGTGCGCGGCACCACGCAGCTGAAAGGCCACGTTCTGGCCGCTGTGGCTGAGGAAGATAAAGCCTGGGTTGAAGCGCACGTTGGTTTTGTGGATTCCGCCGTTGACCGCATCGTTCCGCCATCAGAATCCGCCACCAACGACCCGCTGGAAGTAACCGTGGAAACCTTCAGCGAGTGGATCGTTGATAAAACTCAGTTTAAGGGCGCGCTGCCGACCATTCCGGGAATGGAATTAACCGATAACCTGATGGCATTTGTCGAACGTAAACTCTTCACGCTGAACACCGGGCATGCTATAACCGCGTACCTCGGGAAATTGGCCGGTCATCAGACGATTCGTGACGCGATCCTCGATGAGAACATCCGTGCGGTGGTCAAAGGGGCAATGGAAGAGAGCGGCGCGGTGCTGATCAAACGCTACGGTTTTGATGCTGATAAACACGCAGCATACATCCAGAAAATCCTCGGTCGTTTTGAAAACCCGTATCTGAAAGATGACGTTGAGCGCGTGGGTCGTCAGCCGCTGCGTAAACTGAGCGCGGGCGACCGCCTGATTAAACCGCTGCTGGGCACGCTGGAATACGGTCTGCCGCACGCTAACCTGGTGAAAGGGATAGCTGCCGCGATGCACTACCGCAGCGAGCAGGACCCGCAGGCGATTGAGCTGGCTCAGCTGATTGATGACAAAGGCGCACAGGCTGCGCTGGCGCAGATTTCCGGTCTGGATGCCAACAGTGACGTGGTTGCGGAGGCGGTCAGCGCATACAACGCAACCAAATGATGCAGAGTCCGGCGCAGGTTAGCCTGCGCCCGAATAACAGATTGTCAGATATGCAGGCAATAATGGAACAAACCCAGGCCTTTGAAAATCGTGTGCTTGAGCGTCTGAATGCTGGCAAAACCGTACGAAGTTTCCTGATCGCCGCCGTCGAGCTGTTAACCGAGGCGGTGAACATTCTGGTGCTTCAGGTGTTTCGCAAAGACGACTACGCGGTAAAGTATGCTGTAGAACCGTTACTGGACGGAGACGGACCGCTGGGCGATTTATCGGTACGGCTGAAGCTGATCTACGGTCTTGGCGTGCTCAACCGTCAGGAGTATGAAGACGCCGAGCTGTTAATGGCGCTGCGCGAAGAGCTCAATCATGACGGCAATGAGTACACCTTCACCGATGATGAGATCCTGGGGCCCTTCGGCGAACTGCACTGCGTAGCCGCGCTCCCTCCCGCACCTCAGTTTGATGACAGCGACCCTGAGCTGTACATGATGCAAAAGCTGCGTTATCAACAAGTTGTCCGCTCCACCATGGTGCTTTCCCTGACTGAGCTGATTTCTAAAATCAGCTTAAAAAAAGCGTTTCAGAAGTAAGCCCGCACACATTGGTGTATCCTTCCCTGTAAATTCCCCGTTTTCAGAGTTATTTGTCATGAAAGAAGTCGAAAAGAACGAAATTAAACGCCTGAGCGACCGTCTGGATCTGATCCGCCATCAGATGGCTGGCCTCTCCCTTGTTGATTCCGCCGAGAAATATGCCGAGCTGGAAAAAGAGTCCGTGAAGCTGGAGGCGGAAATTGAGCGCCTGCGCGATGTGAAAGGCCAGAAGCTGAGTAAAGAGGCGCAGAAGCTGATGAACATGCCGCATCGCCGCGCGATCACAAAAAAAGAGCAGGCCGACATGGGCAAGCTGAAGAAAAGCGTCCGTGGCCTGGTGGTGGTGCACCCGATGACTGAGCTTGGCCGCGAAATGGGCCTGAAAGAGATGACGGGTTTTAGTAAGACCGCGTTCTGATCCCGCTTCCCCTGCCGGAGCGGCAGGGGAAACTCAGTTGTAAATCAGGTTAAACGTGGCCATCGCATCCGCTTTTCCCGCCGTTACGTTCTCTTCCGTCTGAATGTAATGCGCATCAAACCAGAAGGTCTGCGTCTGGTTATCCCCCACCTGGCCAAGCGCTGACACCTGAGGGGTGTTCCACGATACCACCTGCCCCTGAACCGAACCGGTATTGTCACCGTAAAGCAGTTCGATCCCGACACCGCTGGCGCTATCCTCCTGCTTCGTCAACGCCAGCGCCCGATCGTTGCCCGGCGTGGTATCGCCAAAGAAACCCATCTTAACCGCCGTGTTATTTTCACAGGTCACCGGAATGCTGAAGCGTCCGCCTCCGGCGCGGGAGCCGATGCCGTGAAATTCACGCTGGCTCACGCTCCCCATGGGAACAAGAATGCTGCGAGAGCCCACTGAACAGCTGGTACGCCTGACGGTGAAGCTGGCGAGATGGATCTGTACCGGTGTCGCCACGTTGGTGGCGCTGGCTTGATTTTCTCCCGCCTGCAATATCAGCGAGCCGACATTTTGCTCCTGGGAATTGGCGTTATCGTCAGGCATGGCGCTGGTCGTCGGGATTTTGTAAAACACCACCCAGAACTGCATTTTGTACGTTGAGGCGCTGGCAAAGGCGGGGTTTTGCGATGCGTCGCAAATGCGCCGGGACTCATTGCCATTCACCTGACTTGTGCCGTCAATATAGCGTATCGCATCGGCGCCGCAGTACTGCTGCTCGCGAAACCCGAGCGCGTAGCCGATGCCGTCAATCTGGGTTTTGTAGACGTGCCGCGACGCACCGTCTTCACCCACCACGGTGCCGACGGGGTTATCCACGTCGACAAAGCCGATACTACGCCAGGCATCATTCCCGCCATCACAGCTGTAGAAATCTGCCCCGGTAGACTGTATCGGCGCAGATATCGGCGTCCAGTCAGCCGTGCCGGGAGCATATCCAATGGCGTAGGGTACCTGGACAACCCACTGATCGCGCGTGGTGCGGCAGGGCGAGGCCTGAGCGTGCGCATGAAAACTCAGCATGCCAAAAAGCGAAAGAAGGCTCAGATAGAAAAACCAGTGAATAAAGTGACGCATGATATTCCTCTAGTGGCACTCAAGAGACAGCGTAGCGATGCCGGGGGCCATATGAGCTTTCCCCAGTCTGAAAGGTGTCTGGCATTGCTGCTGCTCCCCGTTTTCATACCAGGTGACGCGCAGGGTGCCGCGCTCGGGTACTCCGCTCAGGTAGGCCTGACCGCCGTCAGCGACCATGCTTCGGTTTGCAGAATGGCGGTTCTGCTCCACCACTTCAGCCTGCGCGCCAAACGGCAACGGTTCGCCGTGGTAGCGCAGGGAAAACAGAACGCGATAACCAATGTGGGTTGTGTAATTGGCCAGCACCACCGCGCCGCTGGTGGGAATGAGCGTCAGACCGCTTTGCTCAATGTCGACGTTCTCACCCAGCGTCGCCGTATCAAGGCTGACGGTATTTTTGCGATACGCCGAGAGCGTTGGCATGACCGCATAGCCGCGGCTGTCGGTATGGATCCCGTTGTAGCCCTCCGGCTCAACGTTCGCCGCGCCGGGCACGCGCAGCAGGGCGACGGTATCGCCCAGCGGCTGGCTAAGCGTGACGCCATACTGCGTGGCGATAACGCCTCCGGCGAGTCCAAGACTCGCGTTGCTACCGTTTCGGCTGTGGTCATAACCGAGGCTGACGTTGCCGTAGCCACCGTTGTATTGCAGCGCCAGGCTGGTGCTGTCGGCCTCTCCCTCACTGGTCTTACTCTGCTGAACGCTGTAATTCAGGTTGCGGTTCGCCAGCGCGCTGCCGTTGAGTGACACCTGCTGCGTGGTCATCCCACGATTGTTGTGGTTGGCGTAGTAACTGACCGAACTGCCCGGCAGCCAGTTGCCAAGCGGAACATTGACGTTAAACGACACGGTGCGATCGGGATGCTGCTCAAGCGCTGAGTCGGTGTAGTCATACCCCGCGCCCCAGGAAATACCCCGCCAGCTGGTGTACCAGCCAATGTGGATGGTTTTATCCTGCCCGGACGTATGCCAGTAATCCTGCATCCATGCCGAGACGCTGAGGCTGCCGAACTGACCCAGCGTCTGTGAAAAAGTGACCTGCGAGCGGCTACGGCGATTATTGAGTTGCAGCTGTTGGCTGTCAGACTGATTCAGTTCACTAAATTCGTAGTAATTGCGCGAGGCATAGCGATAGCTCGCCAGGTTGAAGGCGGTGCCGGTAGCGCTGAAATCTTTCTGGTACTGAATGCGCCACGCCTGCCCCATCGCGCTTTTGCCGTCGGGTAAACGGCTTTTTGCCAGCGTATCATCAATACCCAGCGAGCCAAATGCGCCAAACCCTCTGCCTACGCCAATTGCACCGGCCTGATAGTTGCTCGCCGTACGAAAGCCGCCATACACCGTCATCCTGGAGAGCAGACCGTAGAAGAAAGCGCCTTCAACAAATTCGGGCGAACGCGCATCACCGGAGCCGGAGTGAAATCGTCCTGCATTGAGACTGTATTTCAGGCTGCCCTGGCGTCGCATAAACGGCACCGCAGAATAGGGCTGGGTAAAGACGCGCGTTGAGCCGTCACTTTCCGTGACCGTAACCTGTAGATCGCCACTTTGTGCGCCCGGGAACAGATCGTTAATGATAAATGGCCCGGCGGCCACCCAGGTTTCATAGATCACATAGCCATTTTGCGAAACGGAGACTTTAGCGAAGCTGTGTGCGACGCCGCGGATGGTTGGTGCGAAGCCGCGCTGGCTGTCGGGCAACATGCTTTCGCTTGATGAGAGCTGTACCCCGCGAAACGCCACGCTATCGAAGACGTCGCCTGCGGTCCAGGCATCGCCGATCCGTAGCTGGCTGTTAAGACGGCGAATATCCCGGGTCAGCCAGCTACTTTGCGACTGAAAATGGTCGCCGCCCGCGTCGCTGTAGCTCCAGGCCGAGGTGTTACGCAGCCGCCACGCCCCCAGATTGATGCCGTTACGCAGGCTCAGATAGCTGGATGTCGTGACCCCGCTCTGATGACGGGCCTGACCGCCCGACAGACTGTAATCAGTAAATGCCGCCGGGATACCATCGTCCCACTGCGACTGCGGCACGTAGCCACGGCTGCGGTGTTTCATTGCCGCCTGCGGCAGGCTGAGAAAGAGACGCTGCTGGTTGAAATCATAAGAAGTTCGCGCTGCCGGAATAAAATCCTCGAGGTGCGTGAACGTTTCTCCCTCCTGCAACCGGGAGAATGCAGGAATGGCCCCTACATTTACGCCAAGCGCTTCCAGCAGCGATACGCTAAAAACGGGTTGCAGGCTGCCTTTCTCATTGACGAAGGTGATCTCCTGATGCCGCTCCTCGCGTCCGTTAATCTCCAGCGTCACGAGCCAGGTGCCTGGCATCTGCCCGCCCTTTTCAGAGAAATAGTGCAGATCCGCCGTTTTCTGTTCAGTAGAGGAAAGCTCCAGCGCGGCGGGATCAAAGTAATCCTCGGCCATCCCCGTGCGGCTGAAGCTAAGCAGCAACACCGAAAGCGGCGCGTAACGAAACAGGCGAAAAGGCATGGTCTTAAAGAGGCTGGGTGTGGGTGGCGGTGATGGCACCAAAATCATTAATAGCCGACCAGCTTACGCCCCCGGAGGCGGACACAGGCCATTCCCGGGTTTCCCCTGGACCGATCATGCCCGGCTGCTCAATTTTATGCCCGCCAACGGTCAGACGATAAAAAGAGACGTAGTATGGCGTCGGGTTAGCGGCCTTAAGCCCTTTTCCCGTTCGCGAAAACGTTATTTTCTGCCAGGCCGTGGCGGCGTCCCCTTTCAGGTTGTCCGGGCGGTAGAAGATTTTAAATTTCGATTTGACGTTTACCTGTAATTCGTTGCTGCTCTCTTTTGGCTTTGGCGCTATCGCTTTAATATCGAGCCAGAATACAGATTCACGATCTGTGGGCAGCGGAGCGCCGGTATATTGAATACGCAGCGTGTTGGTCTGCTCCGGATCAAGTCTGAACAGAGGTGGTGTGACAATAAATGGCGCAGCGTTATTTTTATCCGGCCCATCGCCTTCAACCCACGACTGAATAAGATAGGGAACCGCACTTTCCATATTAGAAACAGAAAATGCCACCTCCTTGCTGTTTTGCGGGTATACGATCCGTGTTCCCCCCATTACAACGCCAGCGGAAACTGACGCAGAACTAACCATTAATGCAGTGAGCATAATATACGATAAACGTTTCATCATTATTATCTCTGGAGGTGGCTGACAGTGAAATCAGTTATAAACCATCAGGAAGTTGGATACGGCGTTAACATCGCCAGCGTTGATTTCCGTGCCATCTTTGTCAAGTGCGGCATAGAAAGTTAATTCAGCATTGCCTTGATCATCCGGTGCGGTTGTTTCAGATACCGTACCCGGTTTAATCGCGGTGCTGCGATCGCTGTTATAAAGCTTCACGCCGACACCCGTCGCCATACCTTCACCCGGCGTAACCTGAAGCAGTGTGTCATTCACCGTATCTTTGGTTCCGTCAAACAGTACCGCAACCGATTCAACCGTCTCCGGGCAGTTTTCCACGTTGATTTTGAACTCGCGCGGCGTCGTTTCGTTGTGATCGTCAAAGTAGCTTTTTGCCCACGCCCCAAGGTCTACCGTTTTGTTTTTAGAGGCCGGAGTAATATCACAGGAAATAAGGGTAATCTTCCCGGTAAAATTGATCACCCCGCCCGTACTTTGCGAACCCGCACCGGTATCCAGAGAAGCATTAACGCCAGAATCACTGCTTGCCAGTACTGATTGAGAAGATAACAGCAGCCCCGCCGCGGCAATCGCCAGCGCCACATTTTTGATTTTCATTTGGAACACTTTCCCCTCTGTAAATTAAACAGATATAGACTTGTTGTACCAGGTACAATAACCGCTATAAGGATTTAAAAACGCCACCGAAAGGTTTTTAGCAGAATGGGTGACGCGACCTTATAGAATAAAGCAGGGTCCATCCCATGGTGATAATCCGTATATTTTCAGAAGGCCATACACAGATATCCTTCAACTGAGGAATGACTTCTGGCCGAAAATAACACTGAATACGTTGTGGTTAGTAATAAATTTAAAATCTTCTGTTACGTTGCTTCTGAATAAATAGTAAATCAAATGCCTTTTAACGTCTATGCATTGAAAAGCAATATGCCGCGTCTGTAAACACTCAGAAATTAACACTCAACTAACAAATTTAACCCCTTTCGATTGCCCTAATAATTATTAATCTGCTTTTAATACCGCAACTAAATTACAAGAGAGTCAACTGATCATTGTTTGATCAATTTATTTCAGAATATTATTAGCCAAAAAATGTCTGTTCAGCGCAAAATTCTTACCCTTTATCCTGAAAAACCGCAATTGAACAGGATATTTCCTTATCGATCATCAATTGATCGTTTGTAATACACTGTTAAAATCTATATGTGAAATTTACCTTAATTAAAATTTTTTGCTACAGCTTAGATTTCGCATTTTTAACCAAAAAAAATTTTTATTTATAGGAAATATATCACTATGCTCACACATATACAGCTTCTCAAAAACACAAATAAAACAAACAAACCTCATTCAATTCACGCAATATTATCACCTCTCCTTTTTATATAACCTCTTTTACGCGCCGTATCTGCTTAAAAGGCGAATGTAAGGCTCTCCACCTGACCACCGCTCCCAATGCACACGGTGATTTGATTTTGCGGGTTTGGTCCTACCAATCACGTACAAAGCTATCCATCGTTCACAATTTCGATGCTCCACTTCACAAAACAATTGCTGAATAGCAACACTTGGTTAACCATTTGTTGTCATTAACCCTACATCACAATATTGGAAGGACCACTTTTACACTAAGTGTGACGCAGAGATGAGCAGAGACTCACCCGACGAACACTGTGTGGTCCTCAGGAGACCTGCATGAGCCTCTGGCAACAAAACTACGATTCGGCCGGAAATATCTGGCTGTCGAGCCTGATCGCATCGCTACCGATCCTGTTTTTCTTCTTTGCGCTGATTAAGCTCAAGCTGAAGGGCTACCTCGCCGCGACGTATACCGTTGCCATCGCCCTGATGGTGGCGTTGTTCTTCTACAAAATGCCGGTCGATCGCGCGCTGGCCTCCGTCGTCTATGGCTTCTTCTACGGACTGTGGCCGATTGCGTGGATCATCATCGCCGCCGTCTTTGTCTACAAAATCTCGGTCAAAACCGGGCAGTTCGACATTATTCGCTCGTCGATTCTCTCCATCACGCCGGACCAGCGTTTGCAGATGCTGATCGTCGGCTTCTCCTTCGGAGCATTTCTGGAAGGGGCGGCAGGATTCGGCGCACCGGTGGCCATCACCGCCGCCCTGCTGGTCGGTCTGGGCTTTAACCCGCTGTATGCCGCTGGCCTGTGCCTGATTGTGAATACCGCCCCGGTGGCGTTTGGCGCGATGGGCATTCCTATTCTGGTGGCGGGCCAGGTGACCGGGCTGGACAGCTTCGAGATCGGCCAGATGGTGGGCCGCCAGCTGCCGTTCCTGACCATTATCGTGCTGTTCTGGATCATGGCGATTATGGACGGCTGGCGCGGCGTGAAGGAGACCTGGCCTGCGGTGATGGTAGCGGGCGGTTCGTTCGCCATTGCCCAGTATCTCAGCTCCAACTTCCTCGGCCCGGAACTGCCGGACATCATCTCTTCCCTGGTGTCGCTGGTCTGTCTGACGCTGTTCCTGAAACGCTGGCAGCCGGTACGTATCTTCCGCTTTGCTGACATGGGCGCATCACACGTGGATCAGACGCTGGCGCGCACCGGCTATACCGCCGGACAGATTGTACGCGCATGGTCACCGTTCCTGTTCCTGACCGCCACCGTGACGCTGTGGAGCATTCCGCCGTTTAAGGCCCTGTTCGCCCCGGGCGGCGCGCTGTACGACATGGTGATTAATATCTCCGTGCCGTTCCTCGACAAGATGGTCGCTCGTATGCCGCCGGTGGTACACGACGCCACGCCGTATGCGGCAGTGTTTAAGTTCGACTGGTTCTCAGCCACCGGCACGGCGATCCTGTTTGCCGCTATCCTTTCCGTAGTGTGGCTGCGCATGAAGCCTGCCGCCGCGGTGCAGACCTTTGCGGCGACGATTAAAGAGCTGATGCTGCCGATTTACTCCATCGGCATGGTGCTGGCGTTCGCGTTTATTTCGAACTACTCCGGCCTGTCGTCGACGCTGGCGTTAGCGCTGGCGCATACCGGCCACGCGTTTACCTTCTTCTCGCCGTTCCTCGGCTGGCTGGGGGTGTTCCTGACCGGTTCAGATACGTCATCTAACGCCCTGTTTGCCGCCCTACAGGCCACAGCCGCGCAGCAGATTGGCGTCTCGGACGTGCTGCTGGTCGCCGCGAACACCACCGGCGGCGTGACCGGGAAGATGATCTCACCGCAGTCCATCGCCATTGCCTGTGCCGCGGTGGGTCTGGTTGGCAAAGAGTCGGATCTGTTCCGCTTTACCGTTAAACACAGCCTGATATTTACCTGCATGGTGGGCGTGATCACCACATTGCAGGCCTATGTCTTAACCTGGATGATTCCATGATAGTGATGCCCAGACGCCTGTCCGACGAGATTGCCACTCGCGTACGGGCGCTGATAGAAGAACAACAGCTGGAAGCGGGCATGAGATTGCCCGCCGAGCGTCAGCTTGCCGCCCAGCTTGGCGTGTCGCGCAATTCACTGCGCGAGGCGCTGGCGACGCTGATCAGCGAAGGGGTGCTGCTGAGCCGTCGAGGCGGCGGCACCTTCGTGCGCTGGCAGCATGACGACTGGTCCGAACAAAACATCGTGCAGCCGCTGAAGACGCTGATGGAAAACGACCCGGACTACAGCTTTGACATCCTCGAAGCGCGTCACGCCATCGAAACCAGCACCGCGTGGCATGCGGCGATGCGGGCAACCGAGGCCGACAAAGAGAAGCTCAAAGCCTGCTTTGAGGCCACGCAAAGCAGCGACCCGGACATCGCCTCCCAGGCGGACGTGCGTTTTCACCTCGCGATTGCCGAGGCCTCGCACAACGTGGTTCTGCTGCAAACCATGCGCGGGTTCTTCGACCTGCTGCAATCCTCCGTGAAGCAGAGCCGCCAGCGCATGTATCTGGTGCCGCCGGTATTTGCCCAACTGACCAAACAGCACGAGGCGGTGCTCAACGCCATTCTGGCCGGTGATGCCGAGGCCGCGCGCAAGGCGATGATGGCGCATCTCGGCTTCGTGCATACCACCATTAAACGATTCGATGAAGATCAGGCCCGACAGGCGCGTATTACCCGTCTGCCTGGCGAGAGTGATATTTCCAGGGAGAACAAAGCATGATTATTTCCGCAGCCAGTGACTATCGCGCCGCGGCACAGCGCATTTTGCCGCCATTCCTGTTCCACTACATTGACGGCGGGGCGTACGCCGAATATACCCTGCGCCGCAACGTGGAGGACCTGTCGGAAGTGGCCCTGCGCCAGCGCGTGCTGAAGAATATGTCTGACCTGAGCCTTGAGACGAAGCTGTTTAACGAGACGCTCTCCATGCCGGTGGCGCTTGCGCCCGTCGGCTTATGCGGCATGTATGCCCGCCGGGGCGAAGTGCAGGCCGCCGCCGCCGCAGATGCCAAAGGCATTCCGTTTACCCTTTCCACCGTGTCCGTCTGCCCGATTGAAGAGGTCGCCCCGACCATCAAGCGCCCGATGTGGTTCCAGCTGTACGTCCTGCGCGATCGCGGCTTTATGCGTAACGCGCTGGAGCGCGCCAAAGCGGCAGGCTGCTCAACGCTGGTCTTTACCGTCGATATGCCCACGCCCGGCGCCCGCTACCGTGATGCGCACTCCGGCATGAGCGGTCCGAACGCCGCGATGCGCCGCTACTGGCAGGCGGTGACGCACCCGCAGTGGGCGTGGGATGTCGGCGTGAATGGCCGTCCGCACGATCTGGGCAATATTTCGGCCTACCTGGGTAAACCGACCGGGCTGGAAGATTACATCGGCTGGCTGGCGAACAACTTCGATCCATCCATCTCCTGGAAAGACCTGGAGTGGATCCGCGAATTCTGGGACGGCCCGATGGTGATCAAAGGGATCCTCGATCCGGAAGATGCGCGCGACGCGGTGCGTTTTGGCGCCGATGGGATCGTGGTCTCTAACCATGGTGGCCGCCAGCTTGACGGGGTGCTCTCCTCCGCCCGCGCCCTGCCAGCCATTGCCGATGCGGTGAAAGGCGATATTGCGATTCTGGCCGACAGCGGCATCCGTAACGGGCTGGACGTGGTGCGCATGATTGCCCTGGGCGCAGACAGTGTGCTGCTGGGCCGTGCTTACCTGTACGCGCTGGCCACCTGCGGCCAGGCGGGCGTGGCGAATCTGCTGAACCTGATCGAGAAAGAGATGAAGGTGGCGATGACCCTGACCGGTGCGAAAACAATCGGTGAAATCAGCAAAGACTCTCTGGTGCAGGAGCTCAGTAAGCTGCCTGCGGCGCTGGCCCCCCTTTCTCAGGGAAACGCGGCCTGATCTCCCCCGGTTAGCCTCCCCTTCTTCCGCGCCCGACTTCCCCCTCGGGCGCTTTTTTTTGTCGAAAATAACACCTGCGTAACATTCTGGATAAGAAAATTTGACATGCCCCGCCCCTCCGCAATTGTATAGACAAGCAAATACAAGATCACAAAAACAACATCACATCGGAGGGGAACGTATGACGTATTCAGGTCGGGTGGATATTCAGCAGGTGATCGATGAGAGTCCTTTTTCAGGGTTTCACTGGCTTCTTATTGTGCTGGGCTTTCTGGTGCTGGCGATCGATGGTTTCGATACCGCCGCGATGGGTTACATTGCGCCTACGCTGTCGGCGGAGTGGGGAATACATAAACAGGATCTGGGGCCGGTGTTGAGTGCGGCGCTACTGGGGCTGTCGCTGGGAGCTCTTATTGCAGGTCCGGTATCGGACCGTATGGGACGCAAGCGCGTACTGGTCTTTTCATGCCTGTTCTTCGGCCTGGCGAGCCTGGGCACGGCCTGGGCGCAAAGTCTGAATACCCTGACGCTGTGGCGATTTCTGACCGGTCTCGGGCTGGGCGCCGCGATGCCTAACGCCATCACGCTGATCTCAGAGTTTGCCCCCCAGCGCTGCCGCGCCATGGCAATTAACACCATGTACTGCGGCTTTCCGCTGGGTGCGGCGGGCGGCGGGGCGATCTCGTCCTGGCTTATCCCTCACCATGGCTGGCGAAGCGTGCTGCTGACCGGCGCGATTGCGCCGCTGATTTTAACGGTGCTGCTGGCGCTGCTGTTGCCGGAGTCGGTGAAGTTTCTGGTGCAGCGCGGAAAAGACGTCGCGCAGGTTCGCCGCATCGCCAGCCGGTTCGCCCGCAGCACGCTGGATAGCGTCACGGGCTTTTTCCTGGCGGAGGAGAAGGTCGCGTCGAAAAAAGGCAGCGTGTCGCAGCTGTTTTCCATGCCCTGGCTGCCCGGCACCCTGATGCTGTGGGTCACCTACTTTATGGGACTGGTGATTTATTACGTCCTGCTGAGCTGGATGCCAACGCTGATGCAGGGGATGGGGTATGCGCTGGCGGAATCCGCCTGGCTCACCTCGCTGTTCACCTTCGGCGGCACCGCTGGCATTCTGCTCGCGGGCTGGATGATGGACCGCTGGGAAGCGCACAAGGTGGTCGCGTGTGGTTTCGTGCTGACGATGGGCCTGATTCTTTTACTCGGCATTGAGCATAATCATATCGCCCTGTTTGGCGGGTTAATCTTCCTGATGGGGATCGCGATGAACGGCGCGCAGTCGGGGATGCAGACCCTGGCCGCCACCTTTTACCCTACCGAGTGCCGCGCGACGGGTATCGCCTGGATGCAGGGGATCGGCCGCTTCGGCGGCGTGGCGGGCACCATGACCAGCGCCCAGCTTCTTTCCATGCAGTGGCAGGCGGATAGTATTTTGATGATCCTCAGCGTGCCTGCTCTCGTGGCCGCGGCGGCAACCGTCTACAAAATGCTGTATAGCCGCTCGCAGGAGCCGGGCGTCGCCTAGTCCCTCTCTTTTCTGCTATTCTGCCCCCCGCAATTAAGGGGGCAGCATGCTTAACATCGTCTTATTCGAACCAGAAATCCCACCCAATACCGGCAATATCATCCGCCTGTGCGCCAACACCGGTTTTCGTCTGCACATCATTGAGCCGATGGGCTTTACGTGGGACGACAAACGTCTGCGCCGCGCGGGGCTGGACTACCATGAGTTTACTGCCGTCGTTCGTCATCACGATTACGCCGCGTTTCTGGACGCAGAGAAGCCGCAGCGCATGTTCGCCCTGACCACCAAAGGCACGCCAGCGCACAGTGCCGTAAGCTATCAGGACGGGGATTATCTGATGTTTGGTCCGGAAACCCGCGGCCTGCCGGCCACCATTCTGGATGCCCTGCCCGCTGAGCAAAAAATTCGTATTCCGATGATGCCGGACAGCCGCAGCATGAACCTGTCGAATGCGGTGTCGGTGGTGGTGTATGAGGCGTGGCGCCAGCTGGGTTATCCCGGCGCGATACTGCGTAGCTAAAACAGTTCGGGTGGCTTGCGCCACCCGATTGTCTTTTTAGTCTGCTACTGCGATACGTTTCATATCGGTCATGTAGCCACGCAGTTTCTGGCCCACTTTCTCGATTTCGTGACTGCGAATCGCTTCGTTTACGTCACGCAGCTGCGCGTTATCAACCGCACCTTCCGCAATCGCTTTACCCAGATCGCCTGCTTGCAGGGTAGTCATGAACTCTTTCAGCAGCGGTACGCAGGCGTAAGAGAACAGATAGTTACCGTACTCGGCGGTATCGGAGATCACCACGTTCATCTCATACAGACGCTTACGGGCGATGGTGTTTGCGATCAGCGGCAGCTCGTGCAGCGATTCATAGTACGCAGATTCTTCAATGATGCCGGAATCCACCATGGTTTCGAACGCCAGCTCAACGCCCGCTTTCACCATCGCGATCATCAGTACGCCTTTATCGAAGTACTCCTGCTCGCTGATTTTACCCTCGAACTGTGGTGCCGTTTCGAACGCGGTTTTACCGGTCTCTTCGCGCCAGGTCAGCAGTTTCTTATCGTCATTCGCCCAGTCCGCCATCATGCCGGAAGAGAACTCGCCGGAGATGATGTCGTCCATGTGTTTCTGGAACAGCGGTGCCATGATGGTTTTCAGCTGTTCAGAGAGTGCGAACGCGCGCAGTTTTGCCGGATTGGACAGACGGTCCATCATCAGCGTAATACCGCCCTGCTTCAGCGCTTCGGTGATGGTTTCCCAGCCGAACTGAATCAGTTTTTCCGCGTATGCCGGGTCGGTGCCCTCTTCCACCAGCTTGTCGAAGCACAGCAGGGAGCCAGCCTGGAGCATGCCGCACAGAATGGTCTGCTCGCCCATCAGGTCAGATTTCACTTCCGCAACGAAGGAAGATTCCAGTACGCCCGCACGATGGCCGCCGGTGGCCGCTGCCCAGGCTTTGGCAATCGCCATGCCTTCGCCTTTCGGATCGTTTTCCGGGTGAACGGCGATCAGCGTCGGTACGCCGAAACCACGTTTGTACTCTTCGCGCACTTCGGTGCCCGGGCACTTCGGTGCCACCATCACTACGGTGATGTCTTTACGGATCTGCTCGCCCACTTCAACGATGTTGAAGCCGTGGGAGTAACCCAGCGCGGCGCCGTCTTTCATCAGCGGCTGTACGGAACGCACAACGTCTGAGTGCTGCTTGTCTGGCGTCAGGTTAACCACCAGGTCCGCCTGCGGGATCAGCTCTTCGTAGGTACCTACTTTGAAGCCGTTTTCGGTCGCTTTACGCCAGGAAGCGCGCTTCTCGGCAATCGCTTCTTTGCGCAGGGCGTAGGAGATATCCAGCCCGGAGTCACGCATGTTCAGACCCTGGTTCAGACCCTGTGCGCCACAGCCAACAATGACCACTTTTTTACCCTGAAGGTAGCTCGCGCCATCGGCAAATTCATCGCGCGCCATGAAGCGGCATTTGCCCAGCTGCGCCAGCTGCTGGCGCAAGTTCAGTGTATTAAAGTAGTTAGCCATGGGTGATACCTCGTGATGTTGTGTGTCTTATTGTTCGGTTCGCGTTTCAGCGAGAATGTACCCACATTACAACAGGAAATTTATTGCGGAAATTGATATATTCACAACGTCACATTGCAATTTATGCAATGTAAAAAGAGGGAGTGGAATCGGTGGATTTACGCGATCTGAAAATGTTCCTGCATCTGGCGGAAAGCCGTCACTTTGGCCGCAGCGCCCGGGCGATGCACGTCAGCCCTTCCACGCTGTCGCGCCAGATCCAGCGCCTTGAGGAAGACCTCGGCCAGCCGCTGTTCGTGCGCGATAACCGCACCGTCACCCTCACGGAAGCCGGTGAAGAGCTGCGCATCTTTGCCCAGCAAACCTTGTTGCAGTACCAGCAGCTGCGGCACACCATCGACCAGCAGGGGCCGTCGCTTTCCGGCGAGCTGCATATTTTCTGCTCCGTGACCGCCGCCTACAGCCATCTTCCCCCCATTCTCGACCGCTTCCGCGCGGAACATCCGTCGGTTGAAATTAAGCTCACCACCGGCGATGCCGCCGACGCGATGGAAAAAGTGGTCACGGGCGAAGCGGATCTCGCGATTGCCGGGAAGCCGGAAACCCTGCCGGGCGCGGTAGCGTTCTCAATGCTGGAGAATCTGGCGGTAGTACTGATTGCCCCGGCGCTGCCCTGCCCTGTGCGCAACCAGGTCTCGGTGGAGAAACCGGACTGGTCGACGGTGCCGTTTATCATGGCCGATCAGGGGCCGGTGCGCCGCCGCATTGAGCTGTGGTTCCGCCGCCAGAAAATCAGCAACCCGTCGATTTACGCCACGGTCGGCGGCCATGAGGCGATGGTGTCGATGGTGGCGCTCGGCTGCGGCGTGGCGCTGCTGCCAGAAGTGGTGCTGGAAAACAGCCCGGAGCCAGTGCGCAATCGCGTGATGATTTTAGAACGCAGCGACGAGAAAACACCGTTCGAGCTAGGCGTGTGCGCACAAAAAAAGCGGCTGCATGAGCCGCTTATTGATGCGTTCTGGACGATATTGCCGAACCACTAAAGCCGGGTGGCGCTGCGCTTACCCGTCCTACACGCAGCTCAACCCTTAGCCCGCGAGGAAGAAGCGGAACGCCGGGTTGTGGGTTTCGTCATGGCACTCATAGCCCAGCTCGTTCAGGCGCGTTTCGAAATCCGGCTCGTGCTCGCCCAGCTCGAACGCCGCCAGCACGCGGCCGTAGTCGGTGCCGTGGCTGCGGTAGTGGAACAGAGAAATGTTCCAGTGGGTGCCCAGCGTGTGCAGGAACTTGAGCAACGCGCCCGGCGATTCCGGGAACTCGAAGCTGAACAGGCGTTCCTTGAGCGGCTTGGATGGACGGCCGCCGACCATGTAACGCACGTGCAGCTTCGCCATTTCGTCGTCGGAGAGATCGACCACGCTGTAGCCGCCGTCATGCAGCAGGCTGAGGATCTCTTTGCGCTCCTCCACGCCACGGCTCAGACGCACGCCGACAAAAATGCACGCATCTTTGGCATCGGCAAAGCGGTAGTTGAACTCCGTTACCGAACGGCCGCCCAGCAGCTGGCAAAACTTCAGGAAGCTGCCCTTCTCTTCCGGAATGGTCACCGCCAGCAGGGCTTCACGCTGCTCGCCCAGCTCACAGCGTTCGGACACGTAGCGCAGGCCGTGGAAGTTCACATTGGCGCCGGAAAGCACGTGCGCCAGACGCTCGCCGCGAATGTTGTGCTGGGCGATGTATTTCTTCATCCCTGCCAGCGCCAGCGCGCCGGACGGCTCCGCCACCGCACGCACATCCTCGAAGAGATCTTTCATCGCCGCGCAGATAGCGTCGCTGTCGACGGTGACGATATCGTCGAGATACTCCTGGCACAGACGGAACGTTTCATCGCCAATGCGCTTCACCGCCACGCCCTCGGCGAACAGCCCGACGCGCGGCAGATCCACCGGATGTCCGGCGTCCAGCGCCGCCTTCAGGCAAGCGGAGTCTTCCGCTTCAACCGCAATCACTTTGATCTGCGGCATTAGCTGTTTGATCAGCACCGCCACACCAGCGGCTAAGCCACCGCCGCCCACCGGAACGAAAACGCGGTCGAGATGGGCATCCTGCTGCAACAGTTCCAGCGCCAGCGTACCCTGCCCGGCAATCACCATCGGGTGATCGAACGGCGGGACCCAGGTGAAGCCCTGCTGCTGCGCCAGCTCAATCGCTTTGGCTTTCGCTTCGTCAAAATTCGCGCCGTGGAGCAGCACTTCCCCGCCAAAACCGCGCACCGCGTCGACTTTGATATCCGCCGTGGCAACCGGCATCACGATCAGCGCTTTCAGCCCTAAACGGGCCGCGGAGAACGCTACGCCCTGCGCGTGGTTGCCCGCCGACGCGGTAATGACGCCGCGCGCTTTCTGCTCATCCGTCAGCCCGGCCATCATCGCGTAGGCGCCGCGCAGCTTGAAGCTGTGCACCGGCTGCCTGTCTTCGCGCTTCACCAGAATGACGTTGTCGAGGCGCGAGGAGAGTTTGTCCATTTTTTGCAGGGGCGTGACCTGCACGGCTTCATAGACCGGCGCGCGCAGCACCGCTCTCAGGTATTCCGCCCCCTCGGGGGCGGCGGATAAGGGTTGTGACTCGGCCATCATTAGCCCCCAAGTTTAGATTTATCGCGCACCGCGCCTTTATCTGCACTGGTGGCAAGGCTTGCGTAGGCGCGCAGGGCGAAGGAGACTTCGCGCTGGCGGTCTTTCGGCGTCCAGGCTTTGTCGCCGCGGGCTTCCTGCGCTTCACGACGGGCCGCAATCTCCTGGTCACTCAGCTTCAGCTGAATGCCGCGGTTCGGAATGTCGATTTCGATCAGGTCGCCATCTTCGATGATCGCGATATTGCCGCCGCTTGCCGCTTCCGGGGAGACGTGGCCAATGGAGAGGCCTGACGTGCCGCCAGAGAAACGACCGTCGGTGATCAGCGCGCAGGCTTTGCCGAGGCCCATCGATTTCAGGAAGGTAGTCGGGTAGAGCATCTCCTGCATGCCCGGACCGCCTTTCGGCCCTTCGTAGCGAATGACCACCACGTCGCCTTCCACCACTTTGCCACCGAGGATAGCGTCTACCGCCTCGTCCTGGCTTTCATACACTTTTGCCGGACCGGTGAATTTGAGAATGCTGTCGTCCACGCCTGCGGTTTTCACGATACAGCCGTTTTCCGCAAAGTTACCGTACAGCACGGCCAGACCGCCGTCTTTGCTGTAGGCATGTTCCAGCGAGCGGATGCAGCCTCCGGCGCGATCGTCATCCAGCGTGTCCCAGCGGCAATCCTGCGAGAACGCCTGCGTGGTGCGAATACCTGCCGGACCGGCGCGGAACATCTTTTTCACCGCGTCGTCTTTGGTCAGCATCACGTCGTACTGGTCCAGCGACTCCGGCAGCGTCAGGCCGAGCACATTTTTCACGTTGCGGTTCAGCAGCCCTGCGCGATCCAGCTCGCCGAGAATACCGATGACACCACCAGCACGATGCACGTCTTCCATATGGTACTTCTGGGTACTCGGCGCGACTTTACACAGCTGCGGCACTTTGCGGGAGAGCTTGTCGATGTCGCTCATGGTGAAGTCGATTTCGGCTTCCTGCGCGGCGGCCAGCAGGTGCAGAACGGTGTTGGTGGAACCGCCCATGGCGATATCCAGCGTCATGGCGTTTTCGAACGCCGCTTTACTGGCGATGTTGCGCGGCAGCGCGCTGGCGTCGTCCTGCTCGTAGTAGCGTTTGGTCAGCTCAACGATGCGCTTGCCCGCGTTAAGGAACAGCTGCTTACGGTCGGCGTGGGTCGCCAGCAGCGAGCCGTTACCCGGCTGAGAAAGGCCCAGCGCTTCGGTCAGGCAGTTCATGGAGTTGGCGGTGAACATCCCGGAACAGGAGCCGCAGGTCGGACACGCGGAGCGTTCCACCTGGTCGCTCTGCTCGTCAGAGACTTTCGGGTCCGCGCCCTGGATCATGGCATCGACCAGGTCGAGCTTGATGATTTTGTCGGAAAGCTTGGTTTTACCCGCTTCCATCGGGCCGCCGGAAACGAAGATCACCGGAATGTTCAGGCGCAGGGAGGCCATCAGCATCCCCGGGGTGATTTTGTCGCAGTTGGAGATACAGACCATCGCATCGGCGCAGTGGGCGTTAACCATGTACTCCACCGAGTCGGCGATCAGCTCGCGCGACGGCAGTGAATAGAGCATCCCCCCGTGGCCCATTGCGATACCGTCATCCACCGCAATGGTGTTGAACTCTTTCGCCACGCCGCCGGAGGCTTCGATTTGCTCGGCAACCAGCTTACCGAGATCGCGCAGGTGCACGTGGCCCGGCACAAACTGGGTGAAGGAGTTCACCACGGCGATAATTGGCTTGCCGAAATCGGCGTCGGTCATTCCGGTGGCGCGCCACAGTGCGCGGGCACCCGCCATATTACGGCCGTGGGTGGTGGTGGCTGAACGATACTTAGGCATGCTTTATTTACTCCCGTCTGACTATTAAATGGGACGGTGCGTGCCGTCCCAAATTTATATTTAGTGATTAACCTGATCCAACCAGCCGTATTTGTCTTCTGTTTCGCCGGTGAACAGGCCGAAGAAGGCTTGCTGAATGCGTTTGGTGACCGGACCACAGCGGCCTTCGCCCACCTGAATGCCGTCGACGCTACGCACCGGTGTAATTTCAGCCGCGGTACCGGACATGAACACTTCGTCAGCCAGGTACAGGGATTCGCGGGACAGCACCTGCTCGCGTACTTCGATACCCAGATCTTTTGCCAGCTTGATGATGGCGTCGCGGGTGATGCCCGGCAGCGCGGACGAGGTGAACGGCGGGGTGAACAGAATGCCGTCTTTCACTTCAAACAGGTTTTCGCCCGCACCTTCGGAGATGTAGCCATTTACATCGAGCGCGATACCTTCCTGGTAACCGTGACGGCGCGCTTCGCTGCCGACCAGCAGTGAGGAAAGGTAGTTACCGCCCGCTTTAGCCGCGGTCGGGATAGTGTTTGGTGCCACGCGGTTCCAGGAAGAAACCATTGCGTCGATCCCCTGATCCAGTGCTTCCGCGCCCAGGTAGGCGCCCCACGGGAACGCAGCAATGATCACATCGGTGTTATAGCCAGCGGGCGGATTGACACCCATGCCGACATCACCCACGAAGACCAGCGGACGAATATAGGCACTGGTCAGTTTGTTCTGGCGGATCACCTCGCGGCAGGCTTCCATCAGCTCATCAACGCTTTGGGAGACCGGGAAACGATAAATTTTGGCTGAGTCATGCAGACGCTGCATGTGTTCGCGATGGCGGAACACCACTGGTCCTTTGTGAGAATCGTAGCAACGGATGCCTTCAAACACGGAGGTGCCGTAGTGCAGCGCGTGGGACATCACGTGAACTTTCGCGTCTTCCCAGCGAACCATCTCACCATTGAACCAAATGTAATCAGCTTTTTTTGTCGTCATTTTTTCGTCCTGTCACGCTTAAGCGCGGATTTGTTGTGATGTGGTTGTGCTCTGGCAGATGGCAACATGGGCAACGTCTACCAGTTTTGATAACTGACTAAACAGTAAGTCGACCGGCCGCGGGCTGGCAACGGTTAATTCGATACTGATATTTTGTGCATCCGTGGCCGTTTCCATATTCATAGAGCAAACCTGAAAACCACGGTGACGGACCACACGCAATACGCGTTCTAACGTTTCCGGGTTGAAGCGAGCCTGCACGGCGACCTGATGTTGCATCATGATAATTTCTCCAGCATTTGTGAGTTACTGGCACCGGGCGGTACCAACGGCCAGACGTTCTCAAGCTCGTCGATTGAGACATGAAGCAGGTATGGCCCTTCGCTTGACAGCATGGTGTCGAGTGCCGCTTCAACCTGGTCTTTACGGGTGATGTGCTGGCCAGGAATGCCGAAGGCGCTGGCCAGGGTGAGGAAATCGGGGTTGTCGGTCAGGGTCGTTTCGCTGTAACGCTCCTGGAAGAACAGCTGCTGCCACTGGCGAACCATGCCTAAACGCTGGTTATCGAGCAAAACGATCTTCAGCGGTAACTGCTTACGCTTCACGGTGCCGAGCTCCTGGACGTTCATCATGAAGGAGCCGTCACCGGAGATACAGATAACAGTATCGTTCGGGCGGGCAACCTGTGCGCCCACGGCAGCGGGCAGGCCGAAGCCCATCGTGCCTAAGCCGCTCGAGGTGATGAAGTTCTCCGGGCGGGTGTAGGTCATGTGCTGGGCTGACCACATCTGATGCTGGCCGACATCCGTCGTCACCACGCTGTCTGCGGGTTTGCGGTCGGACAACTGTTTCAACAACAGTGGCGCATAGATGGCCTCGCCGGGGTGATCGTAACGCCAGGCGTGTTCAGCGCGCATATCTGCGGTGTGCTGACGCCATGGGTTGATATCCAGCGGCTGCTCCAGCGCCGGTAACAGCGCGTTGAGATCGCCCTGCAACGCGACATGCGCCTGACGCAGTTTGTTCATCTCCGCCGGGTCGATGTCCATATGGATCACTTTGGCGTTCGGCGCAAAGGTGTTCAGCTTGCCGGTGACGCGGTCGTCAAAACGGGCGCCGACGGCGATGAGCAGGTCACACTCCTGCACCGCCAGGTTTGCCGCTTTGGTGCCGTGCATCCCTAACATGCCCAAATAGTATGGATAGTCCGCGTCGACCGCGCCCAATCCTTTCAGCGTGCAGGTGGCGGGCATTTGCGTTACTGCGATAAATTCGCGCAGGGCAGGAACAGCCTGCGCCATGCCCACGCCGCCGCCTACATACAGCATCGGCTGTTTCGCCTGCGCCAGCATCTGGCGAGCCTCTTCAACCTCCGCATGGGGAAACACGTCGTCGCTTTCAACGGTGGAGAAGTGCGGTTCCAGATCGCCGAGTGCAACCTGAATATCTTTCGGGATATCTACCAGAACCGGGCCAGGACGGCCAGAGCTGGCAACCTCGAACGCTTCGGCCATCACGCGCGGCAGCTCTTCGAGAGACTGAACGAGGAAGCTGTGTTTGGTGCAGGCAAGCGATAAACCGAGCACATCCACTTCCTGGAAAGCATCGGTGCCGATGAACGGAGAGGCCACCTGGCCGGTGATCGCCACCACGGGTACGGAATCGAGCAGCGCGTCAGCCAGGCCGGTGATCAGGTTCGTTGCGCCCGGACCGGAGGTGGCCATACAGACGCCGGTTTTACCGGTCGCACGGGCATAACCGATGGCGGCCATCGCTGCGCCCTGCTCGTGTCGGCACAAGAGGTGTTCCACGCCGCCGTCATACAGTGCATCGTAAATCGGCATAATTGCGCCACCCGGATAACCGAATACGGTTTCGACTCCCTGCGCGCGCAACGCATGTACTACCCATTGTGCCCCATTCATAGTTAGTTCCCCGTCATAAATCTGGAGAAACAGAATTTTGTGCTAGTCGTCATTCTCTGCTCCTCATTTAAGTTTTTTAGTCATAAAAAAACCCCCGGACCTTTCGGTGCGGGGGTCTTAGTTCGTTAAGGCTTGATTTCTAAGCCTTTCCTCGTCCAAGTGCAGCCCCGCACGGTGGGATAATAATCACCACCACGCTAATCACGACCAGGCTAATCACTCGTAGAAGGGCTGTCATTTTCAGTTCTTTTTGCATCTTGTTCGAAGGAATACCTAAAGAGTTACCACAGATATTTCATCTGACACAAGATTTTTTTATGACTCATTTCTGTAGCAGGCGAACTATTTCTTTCAAAATCGTTGTTTTATATAGGGAAAAAATAGAAATGAAGATTTTTCATTTTTTGGCCCGTTTCATCAGGCAAGGCGCGCATGATTTCTTTTCTGCGAGGCCGATTCCACCGACATGTAATGATTACATTTAGGCGCTAAAAGGCTGGAACGAGCGCCGTAATTCAGTAAATTAGCGCTAAACAGGAAAAAATGATGCTGGCATAGTCACCGCCAAGGAGGGGCTTATGTCACTGTCAGTTGTTTATACACGCGCGGCCATCGGCGTGAAGGCACCGCTTATTTCTGTAGAGGTTCATTTAAGTAATGGACTGCCCGGACTGACGCTGGTCGGCTTACCCGAAACGACCGTTAAGGAGGCCAGGGATCGCGTGCGCAGCGCAATTATTAATAGCGGTTATGCTTTTCCGGCGAAGAAGATCACCATCAACCTTGCGCCCGCCGATTTGCCAAAGGAGGGAGGGCGATATGATTTACCTATTGCTATAGCGCTTCTCGCGGCTTCTGAACAGCTCAATACGCCAGGGTTAAGCTCGTGCGAGTTCGTGGGTGAATTAGCGCTTACAGGCGCGTTAAGAGGCGTTCCCGGAGCAATCTCGGGTGCGCTTGAAGCCATACGCGCGGGAAGGCAAATCATTGTGGCCAATGAAAATGCCTCTGAAGTCAGCCTTATCGCCGAAAAGGGGTGTCTTGTCGCGGGACATTTGCAGGAGGTTTGCGCCTGGCTGGAAGGCCGACATGAGCTTGCCGAGCCGCAGGAGAATGAGGAGGTAGTGGCAGATTCACCCGATGACCTCAGCGATATTATGGGTCAGGAACAGGGTAAGCGGGCGTTAGAAATAACGGCCGCGGGTGGGCATAACCTGCTACTGATAGGTCCGCCAGGCACGGGGAAAACGATGCTGGCGAGCAGGTTGAGCGGCCTGCTGCCCCCCCTCAATAATCACGAAGCGCTGGAAAGCGCCGCGATATTTAGCCTGGTCAGTTCAATATCGCTGCATAAACAGTGGCGCCGCCGTCCTTTCCGCTCGCCACACCACAGTGCGTCTCTTACCGCGATGGTGGGCGGGGGCTCAATTCCCGGACCGGGTGAAATCTCACTGGCACACAACGGCATTCTGTTCCTGGATGAATTGCCAGAGTTTGAACGCCGCGTGCTGGATGCGTTGCGGGAGCCGATTGAATCCGGCGAAATCCATCTGTCTCGTACACGCGCCAAAATAAGCTACCCTGCGCAGTTTCAGCTGGTCGCCGCGATGAACCCTAGCCCAACGGGCCATTATCAGGGCAACCATAACCGCTGTACGCCGGAGCAGACGCTGCGCTATCTGAGTAAGCTGTCCGGCCCCTTCCTCGACCGTTTTGATTTATCTCTCGAGATCCCCCTGCCACCGCCCGGTCTGCTGAGGCAAACCGGTATCAAAGGCGAAAGCTCAGCAGCGGTGCGAGAACGGGTTATTGCGGCTCAGGCGCGGCAGTATGCTCGTCAGAACAGGCTGAATGCCCGGCTGGATAACAGCGGGATCCGACAGTTTTGCTCTCTCAACGCCGAAGATGCAGGCTGGCTGGAAGAGACACTGACGCGGTTTGGGCTATCCATTCGCGCGTGGCAGCGTTTGTTGAAAGTTGCGCGCACGGTCGCTGACGTGGAGGGCTGCCCCGGAATAGAGAGGCGACATTTGCAGGAGGCATTAAGCTACCGTGCGATCGATCGGCTGCTGTTGCATCTGCAAAAAATGCTGGCATAAAAAAGGGGCCGTAGCCCCTTCTCTTCTTAATCGTCAGACTCGGTGTAGTCTTCTGCACCTTCCATCTGCGGCTTGCCGCCAGACAGCGTATGGAAACGCTTAGGACGCTTAATGCGAGCCATATACTTGATCCATACACGTTCTGCATCAGACTGCGGCTCACGCTCACCACGACAAACAGAGACAAACTGTTTTTCATCTTCGGTTGCCGGTTCGCGCTTACCCAGATCCAGCTCGTTAAAGGCATAACCATGGCGCTCAAGAAGTTGAGCTTCTTTGATAGTGAAATCGCCGTGACGAGAGAACCCGCGCGGATAATGTTTATTATCGAAAAAACGATTAGTCGTCGTAAAGCTTTCCGCCATCCTACACGCTCCTAATTCTTTGGCCGAGCTATTTATGGCGCGGAGTATTAGTTACGCTTGACAGAGTGTAAAACAAAACATTTAAATCATAACGACAAATAATTTTGTGGAGAAAGATGTGGATACGGAATTGCTAAAAACTTTCCTCGAAGTGAGCAGAACGCGACACTTTGGGCGAGCAGCTGAAGCCCTCTACCTGACGCAGTCAGCAGTCAGTTTTCGTATTCGACAGCTGGAAAATCAACTGGGTGTGAACCTTTTTACCCGCCATCGCAACAATATTCGTCTAACCCCGGCCGGTGAAAAGCTATTGCCTTATGCAGAAACCCTGATGAATACCTGGCAGGCAGCGCGAAAGGAGGTTGCGCACACCTCCCGGCATAATGAATTCTCGATCGGTGCCAGCGCTTCACTATGGGAATGCATGCTCAGCCAGTGGCTTATGCGGCTATATCGCACACACAACCATCTGCAATTTGAGGCGAGGATTGCGCAACGCCAGTCGCTGGTTAAGCAACTCCACGAGCGGCAGCTTGATCTGCTGATCACCACAGAAGCCCCCAAGATGGATGAATTTAGCAGCCAGATTGTTGGACAGTTTAGCCTGGCGCTCTATGCATCCGAGCCTGCAATGATGAAGGCCGACCTGAATTATTTACGCCTGGAATGGGGGCCTGATTTTCAGCAGCACGAGGCGGGGTTAATTGCCAGCGATGATATCCCGCAACTCACGACAAGCTCTGCGGAGATCGCATGCCAGCATCTTCCCACACTGAAAGGCTGTACATGGTTACCTGTTCGCTGGGCGGATAATAAACCTGCACTCCATGTTGTCACCGATTCAACAACGCTCTCCAGGCCGCTGTATGCCATTTGGCTGCAAAACAGCGATAAGCAGTCGCAGATAAAAGATCTGTTAAAAACCAGCATACTGGATTAACGCAAAAGCCTTCGGAAACGCAGGCTGCTTATTCTTCAGGAAGGTGTTGAGCCGTTTTACAGGCAAAAAAAAATCCTTTGCCGAAGCAAAGGATTCTATATGGCAGGGGCGGAGAGACTCGAACTCGCGACACCCGGTTTTGGAGACCGGTGCTCTACCAACTGAGCTACGCCCCTAAATTTTTTTGCCATTAAGCCTGCCCTTTGGGCAGGCTTAATGTCTTAATAAGTGGCGGAACGGACGGGACTCGAACCCGCGACCCCCTGCGTGACAGGCAGGTATTCTAACCGACTGAACTACCGCT
>NZ_JBMKJK010000020.1:0-63786 GCF_049236925.1 Enterobacter cloacae complex sp. SYL003
AAAACCAGAGAAAGTAGGCCGGGTAAGGCGAAGCCGCCTCCCGGCTAAAAAAGCTTACGCCTGCGTCTCCATCCAGTCAGCCAGCGTATACAGTGTTGCGCCTTCTGCGGCCATATCCATAAACGCCTGGGCGCTGTCATGCGGCTGAATATTCACCCCGCGACAGCCATCGGTAATGACATTCACGGTATAGCCCAGCTGGAGCGCATCCAGCACGGTGAACTTCACGCAGTAATCCGTCGCCAGGCCCAGCACAATCAGCTCGGTGATCTCATGATGGCGTAACCATGCGTCCAGCGCCGTCTTCTGGCGGTGACCGTTTTCGAAGAATGCGCTGTAGCTGTCGATGGTTGGATTTTCACCTTTGTGGAACACCGCGTCGATGGCTTTCTGGTTCAGCAGCGGATGCAGCTCAGCGCCTTCCGTCTGCTGCACGCAGTGATCGGGCCAGAAGGTTTGCGCCAGTCCGTCCAGTTCGCCCTGGCTGTAAGGCTCAACGTTGTGCTGGCTGGCAAAGCTGCCGTGGTTTGCCGGATGCCAGTCCTGACTCGCCACCACCGCTTCATCACGAGCCTTACACCACTCAATCAGCGAATTCGCGACGTCTACGGTGCTGTCGCCTTCCGCGACGGCCAGCGCACCGCCCGCACAGAAATCATTTTGCAAATCGACCAGTAACAGGGCGCGTTGCTTCATGGGAACTCCTTATTCGTCCGGCGTCAGTTCACCGCGCAGGTTTTGCATCATGGCGCGGCGAATGGAATCAATATCCAGATCCTGACTCAGTAAATAGTGAAGTTTAGTCAGCGTTGCCTCAACGGTCATATCGAAACCACTGATCACGCCAGCGTGCGCCAGGGCGTTGCCGGTGGCGTAGCCGCCCATATTGACCTTTCCGGACATACACTGGGTGAGGTTGACCACCACAATCCCGCGCTCGCTCGCCTCCTGAAGCTCTTTCAGGAACTCACCGTTCTGCGGGGCGTTACCCACGCCATAGGAGCGCAGGATCAGCGCCTTCACCGGTTGGCGCAGGAAGTTGCGCACCACGTCGGCGGAAATACCCGGATAAATCGTCACCACGCCAATCGGCTGCGGGGTGATCGGGTGAACGATCAGCTCGCCTGCAGTATTTGGCGCGGGCGGCGTGCCCAGACGACGGATATGGATCCCCGCTTCCAGCAGCGGTTGCAGGTTAGGTGAGGCAAACGCGTCAAAGCCGTCAGCGTGCGCTTTAGTGGTACGGTTCCCGCGGTACAGTCGGTTGTTGAAGAACAGCGTTACCTCGTTGATCGGGTAATTAGCGGCCACGTACAGGGAGTTAAGCAGGTTGATCTGCCCGTCTGAACGCAGTTCCGCCAGCGGGATCTGCGAACCGGTCACGATGACGGGCTTGCCCAGGTTCTCCAGCATGAAGGAGAGCGCCGAGGCGGTGAACGCCATGGTGTCGGTGCCGTGCAGGATCACGAAGCCGTCGTACTGGTCGTAATGGGCTTTAATATCGTCCGCAATATGCTGCCAGTCTTCCGGCGTCATGTCGGAGGAGTCCATCAGCGGCTCATATTCGTGGATGGTAAAGTCCGGCATTTCCGGACGGTGGAATTCAGGCATCAGCGCCAGCTGGCGCTGCAAGTGGCCAGAAACCGGGATATAGCCATTTTCTGAGCGCTGCATACCGATGGTACCGCCGGTATAGGCGACATAAATTGATTTCTTCTGCATGGTAATGAGTTCTTGTTCTTCAAAAGAAAAAATCCCCTCTTCACGGGAAGAGGGGACGGTTTTTAACGCACGTTCGCACAGGTCAGGCAAAACGCGTAACGGCTTTGCGGATCGTTGAAAGTCGCGAGCTTATCGCTCTCCGCTTTCATGGCTTTAGCCGCCGTCGCCACCGGCGCCGGCAGATACGCCTGAAGCGCTTCCGGCAGCATGGCGCGGACGGAGCCGGACATGCTGTCCATGACCATATCGAAGAACGTCGGTTCGTCCTGATAATAGTCAACGTGCCACTGCTTGAGCTTCGCCAGTTCCGCCGCTTTCTTCACGGCATCGTCGAAGTCACCCAGGCTGTCTACCAGACCGTTGCTCTTCGCATCCTGGCCGGTCCAGACGTGGCCCTGCGCGATCTGGTCAATCTGGTCTGGCGTCTTTTTACGGGAATCCGCCACCAGCGTGATGAAGCGCTTATAGCCACTCTCAATGCTGAGCTGCATCATCTCGGACACCTCAGGCGGCAGAGATTTAGTCACGGACACATCCGCCAGCGGCGAGGTGGAAACGCCGTCGGTATGAACGCCGAGATAATCCAGGCTGTTCTCTACGGTGTTGATCACGCCGAAGATGCCAATCGAGCCGGTCAGCGTGCTTGGGTTAGCCACAATGTAGTTGGCTGGCGTCGAGATCCAGTACCCCCCTGAAGCCGCCATGCCCCCCATCGAGACCACGACCGGCTTGCCCGCGGCACGCGCGGCGGCCAGCTCAGCACGGATCACCTCGGAGGCGCTGACGCTGCCGCCAGGGCTGTTCACCCGCAGGACAATCGCCTTCACTTTCGGATCCAGACGCGCATCGCGGATCTGCGACGCGGTGGTGTCCCCGCCGACGTTCCCCGGCGTTTCTTCACCGTCCATAATGGCCCCGTTAGCAAACACCACGGCGATGCTGTCACCGCTGTCATCCGGCTTTTTCGCGGCGTAGTCATACATGCTGATGGCGCTGTAGTTCTTGTCCTCTTTACTCCAGCCGAACTGTTTGGTCAGCGCTTTTTCGATTTCAGCGCTGGAACCCAGCCGATCGACCAGTTTGTTATCAAGCGCGTATTTCGCTGTATCGCCGTCCACTTTGCGCAGGCCCTCCAGCACACCGCGCGCGCCCGGGAAGACCTGCTCAGCGGTCATTTGACGGTTAGCGGCAATGGTGCCGAGATAGTTCTGCCACAGCTCGCCAATCCAGCGGCTGTCCGCTTCACGGGCGGCAGGGGACATATCATCACGGATAAACGGCTCCACGGCAGATTTATAGGTCCCGACGCGGAAGACGTGGGTAGTGACCTTCAGCTTGTCGAGCAGCGATTTGTAGTACAGACCATTTGTGGCGAAGCCATGCAGATCGACCGTGCCCTGCGGAGAGAGCCAGATTTTGTTAGCAAAGCTCGCCAGATAATATTGCCCCTGGGTGTAGCTGTCGCCGACGGCAATGACCGGTTTACCGCTGTCGCGGAATTCCCGCAGCGCTTTCCCGATGTACTGCATCGAAGGCTGATCGGCTCCGGCAAAATCTTTCAGATCCAGCACGATACCGGTAATGTTGCGATCGTCTTTGGCCTGACGGATCGTGTCGACGATATCAAACAGGGAGTTTTCCTGCAGGCGGTCTGAAGTCGCGCCGAACAGCTGGCGGCCAATCACGCCCAGACGATTGCTGGTCGATGGCTTATCAACAATCACACCGGTGATATCGAGGAGCAGTGCGCCGCGCGTCGAATTCTGCGCCTGGCTGGCGCTGCTGAGATGCATCCAGATACCTGCGCATACCAGGACCAGGAAGATGAAGAAGATATTCATCACCAGGTTGCGGACGAAGTTGAGCAGTCGCCACGTCCATTTAAAGAAACCGGCAAAGATTCGCCAAAGGGTTCGCATGTATTCTCCCTAACCAGAAAAGGACTGTTTCCGTCGCCACGGGACGGTAATGTGCGGTTATCGTAATGACCCAACCGCCACTTGTCAGCAGGAATCGCCTGCCACGCTGTAACAAATTCTGCTGTCGTGTTAATTTTGTGAGTAAATTTCACGAAAGGAGTTAACCAATGGACGCACTTGAACTGCTTGTTAACCGTCGTAGCGCTTCCCGCCTGGCCGACCCGGCCCCCGTCGGCGAACAGCTGGAAAACATTCTGCGTGCCGGAATGCGTGCGCCGGACCATGGCACATTGCAGCCGTGGCACTTCTTTATTATTGAAGGCGAAGGGCGCGACCGCTTCAGCCAGCTGCTGGAGCAGGGGGCGGTTGCCGCAGGCCAGGATGAGAAGGGGATTGATAAAGCCCGCAACGCGCCGTTCCGTGCGCCGATGATCATCGCGGTAGTCGCTAAATGCCAGGCCGACCATAAAGTGCCGGTCTGGGAGCAGGAGATGTCTGCCGGTTGCGCGGTAATGGCAATGCAGATGGCCGCCGTCGCGCAGGGCTTTAACGGCATCTGGCGTACCGGGCCGCTGACCGGGAGCGCCGCCGTGCGGGAAGGCTTCTCCTGCGGTGAACACGATAAAATTGTCGGCTTCCTCTATCTCGGCACCCCGCAGCTTAAAGCCTCCAGCACCATTAGCGTGCCGGACACCACGCCTTTCGTCAGCCGTTTTTAATTACACGCGCTAAACTGTCTGGATTCTGAGCATCCGCCGCAGAATTCAGACAGTCATACTTACCTCTTTATGGAATGAGCGCTACCATAGCGCGATTGAGATGACAGGAGACGTCCATGAGCGAGCAAACCATTCGTTTAACGCAATACAGCCACGGAGCCGGTTGCGGTTGTAAAATTTCCCCGAAAGTGCTGGAGACCATCCTGCACAGTGAACAGGCGAAGTTTGTCGACCCGAACCTGCTTGTCGGTAACGAAACGCGTGACGATGCAGCGGTTTATGACTTAGGTAACGGCACCAGCATTATCAGCACCACTGACTTCTTTATGCCAATTGTCGACAACCCGTTCGACTTCGGACGCATTGCGGCCACCAACGCCATCAGCGATATCTTCGCGATGGGCGGTAAGCCGATTATGGCGATCGCCATTCTGGGCTGGCCGATTAACACCCTCCCGCCGGAGATTGCCCGCGATGTCATCGAAGGCGGACGCTTTGCCTGCCAGCAGGCGGGTATTGCCCTGGCCGGTGGTCACTCTATCGATGCGCCGGAGCCGATCTTCGGCCTGGCCGTCACCGGCGTGGTGCCAACCGAACGCGTGAAGCGCAACAGCACCGCGCAGGCGGGCTGCAAGCTGTTCCTCACCAAGCCGCTGGGCATTGGCGTACTGACAACCGCCGAGAAAAAGTCCCTGCTGAAGCCCGAGCATATTGGTCTGGCAACGGAAGTGATGTGCCAGATGAACCTTGCCGGTGCGGCATTCGCCAGTATCGACGGCGTGAAGGCCATGACCGACGTGACCGGCTTTGGTCTGCTGGGACACCTCTCTGAAGTCTGTCAGGGCGCGGGCGTGCAGGCGCAGGTCTGGTATCAGGATGTGCCGAAGCTGCCGGGCGTGGAAGAGTACATTGCTCAGGGCGCCGTTCCGGGCGGGACGCAGCGCAACTTCGCCAGCTACGGCCATTTAATGGGCGAAATGCCGGAAGCGTGGCGCAATCTGCTGTGCGATCCGCAAACCTCCGGCGGCCTGCTGCTGGCGGTGACGCCGGAAGCAGAAGCTGACGTTCAGGCAACGGCGGCCGAGTTTGGCATCACCCTGACGGCCATTGGCGAGCTGGTGACCGCCCGCGGTGGCCGCCCGATGATTGAGATCCGTTAATTCGATGCGGTTGTTTATTGCCGAAAAGCCGAGTCTGGCGCGAGCCATCGCCGACGTGCTGCCCAAGCCGCATCGCAAAGGTGATGGCTTTATCGAATGCGGTAACGGGCAGGTGGTCACCTGGTGTATCGGTCACCTGCTTGAACAGGCGCAGCCGGATGTCTACGACAGCCGCTACGCCCGCTGGAACCTCAACGATCTGCCGATCGTGCCGGAAAAGTGGCGTCTGCAACCGCGTCCTTCCGTCACCAAACAGCTCAACGTCATTAAGCGTTTCCTGCATGAGGCGACGGAAGTGGTCCACGCGGGTGACCCGGACAGGGAAGGGCAACTGCTTGTCGACGAAGTGCTCGACTACCTGGAGTTGGCACCGGAAAAGCGCCAGCAGGTGCAGCGCTGTTTAATTAACGACCTCAACCCGCAGGCGGTGGAGCGCGCGATTTCGCGCCTGCGCGCCAACAGCGAATTTATTCCCCTGTGTGTCTCCGCGCTGGCGCGTGCTCGCGCGGACTGGCTGTACGGGATCAACATGACCCGCGCCTACACCATCCTGGGACGCAATGCGGGCTATCAGGGCGTACTCTCTGTTGGGCGTGTTCAAACCCCGGTGCTGGGGCTGGTGGTGCGTCGCGACGAAGAGATCGAAAATTTCGTCGCCAAAGACTTCTTCGAAGTCAAAGCGCATATCGTCACGCCGAAAGACGAACGCTTTACCGCCGTCTGGCAGCCGAGCGATGCCTGTGAGTCATATCAGGACGAAGAGGGGCGGCTGCTACATCGTTCGCTGGCAGAGCACGTGGTTAACCGCATTACCGGCCAGCCCGCGATCGTTACCAGCTATAACGACAAACGGGAATCAGAGCCCGCACCGCTGCCGTTCTCCCTTTCGGCGTTGCAGATCGAGGCCGCGAAAAAGTTTGGCCTGAGCGCGCAGAACGTGCTCGATATCTGCCAGAAGCTCTATGAAACCCACAAGCTGATCACCTATCCGCGTTCGGACAGCCGCTATCTGCCGGAGGAACACTTCGCCGGACGCCACTCGGTGATGAATGCCATTGGTGTCCATGCGCCGGATCTGTTGCCGCAACCGGCGGTAAACCCGGATACCCATAACCGCTGCTGGGACGATAAAAAAGTCGATGCCCACCACGCGATAATCCCGACGGCGCGCACCAGCAACGTCAACCTGAACGACAACGAAGCAAAGGTCTATAACCTGATCGCGCGTCAGTATCTGATGCAGTTCTGCCCGGACGCGGTTTTCCGCAAGTGCGTTATTGAGCTGGAAATTGCCAAAGGCAAATTTATCGCCAAAGCGCGTTTCCTCGCGGAAGCGGGCTGGCGCACGCTGCTCGGCAACAAAGAGCGTGACGAAGAGAACGACGGCACGCCGCTGCCGGTCGTAGCCAAAGGCGATGAACTGTTGTGCGAAAAAGGCGAAGTGGTTGAACGTCAGACCCAGCCGCCGCGCCACTTCACCGATGCGACGCTGCTTTCGGCCATGACCGGGATCGCCCGTTTTGTGCAGGATAAAGATCTGAAGAAGATCCTCCGCGCCACCGACGGTCTGGGTACGGAAGCAACCCGCGCGGGGATTATCGAGTTGCTGTTTAAGCGTGGTTTTCTCGAGAAAAAAGGGCGCTATATCCATTCGACAGAGCCGGGCCGGGCACTGATTCACTCCTTGCCAGAGCTGGCCGCCAGACCGGACATGACCGCGCACTGGGAGTCGGTGCTGACGCAGATCAGCGAAAAGCAGTGCCGTTACCAGGACTTTATGCAGCCGCTGGTGGGGACGCTTTATCAGCTGATTGATCAGGCGCGCAGCACGCCAGTGAAGCGATTCCGGGGGATGGTTGCCCCGGGTGGCGGGGCGAAGAAACCGTTCAAAAAGAAAAAAAGCGCAGCCAAAAATACCACCGCTTAAACCGTAGGCCGGGTAAGGCGAAGCCGCCACCCGGCAAAAAGCAGCTCTGCGGCCTGAAAAAAGCCCGGTGGCGCTAACGCTTACCGGGCCTGCAAGGGCGAGAATGCAGCGAAACTAAATCACACCCTGCCCGATCATCGCATCGGCCACCTTCACGAACCCGGCGATGTTGGCGCCGCGCACGTAGTTGGTCTGTGAAGCCTCACCGCCGTACTCCACGCAGGCATGGTGAATATCAAGCATAATGTGGTGCAGACGGGCATCCACTTTCTCCGCCTTCCAGCCCATTCTCGCGGCGTTTTGTGCCATTTCCAGACCGGATGTTGCCACCCCGCCCGCGTTCGCCGCCTTGCCTGGCGCAAAGAGTACGCCCGCGTCCAGGAACAAATCGGTCGCTTCAATGGTGGTGGGCATATTTGCCCCTTCCGCTACCGCCTTCACGCCATTGCTAATCAGCGTCCGGGCGGCATCCACGTCCAGCTCGTTTTGCGTCGCGCACGGCAGGGCGATATCCACCGGCACACCCCACGGCTGTTTACCTTCCAGATAGGTCAGGCCAAACTCTCGGGCATAATCCGCCACGCGGCCGTCACGGCTGGCTTTGATTTCGCACAGACGCGCCAGTTTTTCTGCTGTGAAGCCAGCTTCATCCACCACGGTGCCGCTGGAGTCGGAGGCGGTCACTACGCGCGCGCCAAACGCCATCGCTTTCTCGATAGCGTACTGCGCCACGTTGCCGGAGCCGGAGACCGCCACGCGCATCCCCTCGAAGCTCAGCCCGTGACGCTTAAGCATCGCTTCAGTGAAATAGACCAGACCGTAACCCGTCGCTTCCGGACGAATCAGGCTGCCGCCAAACGACAGACCTTTGCCGGTAAAGACGCAGGCGCTGTTGTTGGAGAGCTTTTTCATCATCCCGGCCATAAAGCCCACTTCACGACCACCCACGCCGATATCCCCGGCAGGAACGTCGGTGTCCGGCCCAAGGTGGCGATAGAGCTCAGTGACCAGCGCCTGGCAGAAGCGCATCACTTCGCCTTCGCTCTTGCCTTTCGGATCGAAATCACTCCCGCCTTTACCGCCGCCCATCGGCAGGGTAGTGAGCGCATTTTTAAAGGTCTGCTCGAAGCCGAGGAATTTCAGAATCGACAGGTTCACCGAGGGATGGAAGCGCATCCCGCCCTTAAACGGCCCAATGGCGGAGTTAAACTGCACGCGCCACGCGCGGTTGACCTGTACCTGATTGCGATCGTCCACCCACGCCACGCGGAACTGGATGACGCGCTCCGGCTCCACCAGACGTTCAAGCAGCGCCATCTGGCGGTAGCGCGGATTTTCCTCAAGGAAGGGCCACAGGGTGGTCATGACTTCACGAACGGCCTGGGCAAACTCGCTTTGGTGCGGGTCGCGCTGCTGTACATGGGCAAGAAAGCTTTCCAGAGAGCGTGTCTGATCCATAGATATAAGAACCTCTTATAATAATTTATGCGTGTGGCGGAGATGTTTTGTGTCGTTTTTTTGACTATACCACCCGCACCGCTTTGAGAGGCAAGCAGAAATTTAGGCCGAAAGGGAAATTAATGACAAGGCGCGCGTCATAACCAAAAGCGATGACGAGATAAATTAAAGATCCCGTCAGGATCTACCGTTATAGATATAAACGATGCAAAGGAAATTAAGTATATGAACCGTTTCGCAATGGCCGCGTTATGTTTGATGGTGTCCGCCGGGGCACAGGCTGATCGCATTCGCCCGGATGTCGAAGTTAACGTGCCGCCAGAGGTTTTTAGCGCTGGCGGCCAGCGTGCGCAGCCGTGTAATCAGTGCTGTATCTATCAGGATCAAAACTATTCCGAAGGCGCAGTGGTCAGGGCGGATGGCGTGCTGTTGCAGTGCCAGCGTGATGAGCGCACCCTCAGTACAAACCCGCTGGTCTGGCGTCGCGTAAAAGAATAAACGCTTCCAGGAGCGGTATATCCGCCGGGGCTAAATCATACGTGAACGCGTCTTCTGGCGTGCACCACACCAGCGCCGAGTGGTAGTGCGCCTTCAGCTCGCCGCTAAATTCCGGCACGTGCCAGGCGTGGAGGTGGATCAGCCGCTGCGACACTTCCCGCTGGTGGCTTGCCACATACCGCGCGGGCACGGCTTCAATGCCGAGCTCTTCGCGTAGTTCGCGGATCAGCGCTTCCTGCTGGGTCTCACCGGCTTCAACCTTCCCGCCCGCAAATTCCCACATTCCTGGCTGATCGGCATGTTCGGGACGCTGCGCCAGCAAGATCTTGCCCTCTTTTTCGAGGATGGCCGCAACAACATCGAGTGTTTTCAGCATGTTCGTCAATAATTAATAGCGAAAAACGACATATTATCGTGCCCTGCCAAAGAGTCCAGTCATCAGGAGAATCAGGTGAAAGAGACAGCCGCCTGGGTTGCGCCCATGGAAACCCTTCCCGTCAGCCTCAAGCCCATTGCTGCCATGCAGAAAAAACACTTCGGCGCGGTGCTGAACCCCACGCGCTGGTGGGGGCGTATGCCGCGTCTTTTCTGGCTGGTAGCGCTATTTGTCGGCTATCTGGAGCGGCGCAAGGCGCGTTTGACGCCGGTTCTGCGTTCGTTACTAATGACGCGGGTCTCGCAGATCTGCCACTGCGCATTTTGTATTGATGCCAACAGCCTGCGTCTGGCCGAGCGGAGCGGGGCGCTGGATAAAGTGCAGGCCGTCAACGACTGGCAAAATTCCACCCTGTTCAGCGAAGAGGAGCGCGCGGCGCTGGCCTATGCGGAAGCGGTCACCGCCACGCCGCCTCAGGTGGATGAAAATATCAAAAACCAGCTGAAGCGCCACTTTAGCGAAGAGACTATCACCGAAATGACGGCTCTGATTGCCTTTCAGAACCTTTCCGCCCGCTTTAACTCCGCGCTGGATATCCCGGCTCAGGGCCTGTGTGCCACGTTTAAAGGTGAACCGCATGCTGGATAAACATCTGCATCCACGGCTGAAGCCCGGGTTAAATCAGCTGGCCGCCGCGCTGGATAAACCGTTTATTACGCCTGATGGGTTAACGCTCGCCGGGTTTGCGATTGGCGTACTGGCGTTACCGTTTCTGGCGCTGGGCTGGTATCTGCCAGCGCTGGTCGCCATTGTGCTGAACCGGCTGCTGGATGGTCTGGACGGTGCGCTGGCGCGTCGCCGTGGCCTGACGGACGCGGGAGGATTTCTTGATATCGCCCTCGACTTCCTGTTTTACGCGCTGGTACCGTTTGGCTTCGCGCTGGCCGCTCCGGCTGACAATGCGATCGCCGCCGCCTGGCTGCTGTTCGCGTTTATGGGGACGGGCAGCAGTTTCCTGGCCTTTGCCGCGCTGGCGGGGAAGCATAATATCGACAACCCCGGCTACGCGCACAAGTCGCTTTATTACATTGGAGGATTAACGGAAGGAACGGAGACCATCGCGCTGTTTGTGCTGTGCTGCCTGTTTCCGGCACACTTCACGCTGTTTGCCTGGGCGTTTGGCGCGTTGTGCTGGCTGACCACCACAACGCGCATCTGGAGCGGTTACGTGACGCTGAAGTCACTCCCCCGCTAGCGTGTACTCTCCGGGCCGCGCGCGCCGGTGGAGACCGGGTTCTGCGGATGGCTGCTCCATTCGTACCAGCCGCCGTCGTAGACGGCAACGTTTTGCCAGCCCATGGCGAGGGCATATATGAAGGCTTCAGACGCGCGCCAGCCGGTACCACAGTAGAACGCAACGTGCTGCTCCGGCAGGATATTCCACGTCTTCCACATGGCGGCGATGTCATCGGCGCTGCGCATGGTGCCATCCGGATTGTGGAAATCTTCCATGTGGGTCGCGTCGCTACCCGCATGGCCCCAGCGCGCACCGGCAATGTCACCTTTTGGCTTGATATAACTGTAGCCGCTGGTTTCACCGATAAACTCTGGCCAGGAACGAATGCTCACCAGTGAGGCGTCCTGACGGTGCAGCATTCCCCGGGCCTGTTCCATATCCACCATCAGCCGGGGCTGGCCCGGGATCGGCGCGCCAAAATCAGGGGCTGGCTTCACGTTCTCAGGCGTTCCGCGCTCAACGGGCAGGCTGGCGTCTGACCATGCCTTCCAGCCGCCGTCCAGAATTCGCACATCCTTCACGCCCGCGTAGAGCATGATCTGCGCCACGCGCGCGGCGGCATATACGTCGCGACCGTACAGAATGACGGTGGTATCGTGACGGATCCCGTGCTTCGCCAGCATCGCTTTCAACTTTTCGTCAGCGACCTTATTCCACAGCGGTTCGCTTTCCACTTCATTGGTGTCGATGTAGTCCGCGCCGGGAATGTGGCTGAGGAGATAAAGCTTCGGCGCACCCCAGCCAGCCTCGATCACCTTCCACTCTCCGGCTGGTGCGGCGGTAACGGGTTTGCCCTGCTGCAACAGGTGGATCCACTGCGGATAAACCAGCTGTTCAAAATGTGCCAGACGTTGCAAACGGTCGGATTGTTGCAGGGCATCGCTCAGGATGGAAACGTGGGTAAAACCCGCTTTTTCCAGCCGCGTTTTGACGGTCTTGTTGTCATCATCGTTGCCATAGAGCGCAACCGGCATGTCGGGCGTAATCCGATGCTGCTTTGCCCAGCCGCTGAGCTGTTCATCGCTCATTGCCCCAAGCCAGCCTGCAGAGAGATTAAGCGCGGCGGGTTCATGCCCGGACGTTCCGCGCAGCGTCTGCGGCCAGCCGTTATAGAACGCACTGATGCGCGTATCAATTACCGCGCCGTTTTGCGCCTGGAGCCGGTCCAGCGTGAGGGAGTGGGGCATATCAGCCGCCATGGAGGAGAGTGAGGCGAGGCCGCAGATCAGAGCCAGCGCGGTCAGTTGAGAAACACGTTTCATCGAAAAACCTGACGTCATTAAAAGAGGGGGGCATTGTCGTCTCTCCTGAAGCCAAAAACATTGCGTTAGCACATTATTGCCAGCGAGAAATCTCAATCACCTCTCCGCCGGGCGGGATATCTTCCTCATCATGCGTGACCAGCACCACCGGGATCTTGCGCTGGCGAGTGGTTTCGAATACCCACGCCCGGAATGAGGCGCGCAGCGTTTTATCCAGTCGGCTGAACGGTTCGTCGAGCAGCAATGCCTGCGGCTGGGCGAGAAGGGCGCGCAGTAGGCTGACCCGGGCGCGCTCGCCGCCGGAAAGGGTCGCCGGATCGCTGGCGTAGAGGTTTGCCAGCCCGGCAGATTCAAGAGCCTGTTCTACCGCGTCGCGCCGCGCGCGTCCGGCGATGTGCGCCGGCAACGCCAGCATCAGGTTTTGCCCCACGCTGAAGGTGTCAAACAGCAGGGCATCCTGAAACAGAATGCCGATCCCGCGCGTTTCCACGGGGAGCAGATCGCAGCGACGATCGTTCAGACACAGCTCGCCGTGCGCCTTAAAATCAGTGGATAGCGCCCCCACCATCCAGGCGAAAAGGGTCGATTTCCCGCTCCCGGAGGGTCCCATCAGCGTGAGAATCTCCCCTGCCGGGACGCGGAAGTTGACCTCACGTAAGAGTGGCGCAATGGTGAGATTTTTCACGTTCAGCATTAACGTAATCCTTGTCTGTGACGGCCCACGAACCGGGCGAGCAGCGCGGCAAGGGCATATACGCTGCTGGTTAACAGCAACAGACCCAGCGCCCGGCTGGCGAGGATCGGAACGCTGCCGCCGCTGCTGAGGGCGACCGCCTCCGTCGTCAGGGTAGTAAAACGACCCGCTCCCAGCCAGAGGGTGGGCATGTACTGGGCCATGCTCACGGAAAAGCCGGTCGCAAAGGCCAGCAGGGCCGGACGAACCATCAGGGGACATTTCACTAACCAGAAAATTTTCGCCTGTCGCCAGCCCAGCGTTCTGGCGGTGAGGATAAGCCGGGGATCGAGCCTGCGCCAGGCCGGTTGCAGCACCAGGAGCATCCACGGGAGAACCCAGAGCATATGGCTCCAGAGCACCGCAGCGTACTGGCCGTCGATGCCCAGCCACAGCGCCACGGCATACTGCCCGGACACGAGGGGCAGCGCCGGGAGGGCAAGCGGCAGCCAGATCCACACCGCGCCGCGCTGGGGTCCCCACTCAAGCCAGATCATGAGGATGGCCAGCGCTGTCAGGCTGGACAGCAGTCCCAGTGAAAGGCTGTCGCTGACGGGGCCGATGTCGCCCCGGCGTGCCAGCATCAGCAGAACCAGCGCACAGAGCACGCCGCACAACGGCAGTAACCCGCCCAGCGTCCGTGCGGGCATCGCGGTATGCGAAGCGCGACGTACCCCGGAGGGGTCAGGCTGGGCGCGCCGCCATGCCGTCCAGAGGCCGTATCCCACCGCGGCAAGTGCGGCCAGCAGCAGGAGCAACACCAGACACAGCAACGTTCCTTTTGACTGCTGCTGCGCATCGCCCTGGGTGAGCCACTGCCAGGCCAGCACCGCCAGCGTAGGTGGGTTGCCCGGCCCGAGCACGATCGCCACATCCACCACGGAAAGCGACCAGGCGAGCACCGCCAGCATCACGGCGCCCAGCGCGGGGGCGATAGCCGGGAGGACGAGCCAGTTGAGCGCCTGCATTCGTCCGTAGCCGAAGGTATGCAGGACAATTTTCTGCTGTGCGAGGCGCTTTTCAGGCAGCGCGGCGTAGATTGCCCACAGAACGAACGCGCTCTCTTTGACCGCAAGCGTCAGGCCAAGCCCGATACCGTAGCGGTCAAGCTGCGGCGAACAGACTGTACAGATCCGGTAAAACTGACCGCCTTCCGCAAACAGCAGCAGCGCGCTGGTGGCGAAGGCGACGTGCGGCACGGCTAACAGCCACGGCAGACGGGTGCTCAGGCGCTGCCAGCCATCACCCGGCCAGAGAAGCGCAAGCAGGCTCAGGGCGATAAACAGTGAACCCAGCGTCGCGATGAGGGTTGATACCAGCGTAGCGGCCAGCGCCTGCGGCAGCTGCGGGTCGGCAAACAGCGCCGCCCAGTTACTGAGAGAAAACGCCGGGGCCAGCAGCATGCCGCTGGCGGGAAGCAGTGGCAGATAGATGACCGCCATTGCCGCCCAGACCAGCCCGCTTAGCGGGTTCCGTAGCGGCGAAGCCATTCCTGCTCCAGGGCGTTAACCCAGGCGGCGTGCGGTTCGGGAAGCACATCAGGCGTGCCTGAAGGGGTAAAGGCATGAAGCTGTTTTGCCGCTTTCGCAGGTAGTTTGGCACCATCCAGCACGCTCGGGTCACCCCAGACGGCAGGATCGGCTTTGCGGATCTGCGCCTGCGGTGACAACAGGAAATTTGCCACCACTTTCGCCCCTGCGCTCGCACTGGCATTTGCCGGGATAGCGACAAAATGGACGTTGCCGATCATGCCTTTGAGAAAGCCGAAACTGTAGCTGTCGGCAGGCAGTTCACCGCTCGCCACCTTTTGCATCGCATGGGCGGGGTTAAAGGTGAGCGACAGGTTCAGGCTGCCGCTGGCAAGCAGCGTATCCATGCGCGCAGGCGACGGAGGAAAATCGTTCCCTTCGCGCCACAGCAGGGGATGCAGCGTATCAAGATAGTCCCACAGCGGCGCGGTGATCTCTGCAAAGGTGCCGTCCGGCGCGTTTTTTAACGCCTCCGGATGTGCGGTCAATGCCAGCAGAAGCTGTTCAAGAAACGCCGTGCCGGTAAAATCCGGCGGTCGCGGATAGCTCACCTTGCCAGGGTGCTGCTGAGCGTAAGCCAGCAGCGCGTGGGGATCTGCCGGAGGCGTCGGCATACTCGCTTTACGGGCGATGAAGGTTAACTGCGCGCCGCCCCATGGGGATTCCGCCCCATCGGTCGGGATGGCAAAATCTTCCGTGACCGGTTTACGGGTATCGACGTAACGCCAGTTGGGCAGGGTTTGCGCCCAGCCGGTGAGCAGCAGGTTTGCCTCCTTCAGCGTGCGGAAGTTTTCCCCGTTTACCCAGAGTAGATCCACCGACCCGTTACTGCTACGTCCTGCGGCCTGTTCCGTCTGGATCCGCTTCACCGCATCGGCGGCATCGGCCAGATGAACGATCTTCAGGTTAATGGCATAGTGCGTTTTCATCTCGCCGCTCACCCAGTCGAGGTAGCGGTTAACGGCCTCGTCACCGCCCCAGGCGTTAAACCAGACGGTCTGCCCGGTGGCCTGTTGCTGAATGGATTGCCAGCTTTCTGCGGCGAAGGCAGAGGTTGCCAGCAGCAGACTCGTCAGAAACGCGCAAAAACGCACCCGGCGCATAATGCCTCACTTTTTAATCGAAGGGATGTAACGGGAAAACAGCCAGCGAGTGACCAGCGGTAATAACCCTAATAGTGTAAAGGCGAACAGCAGTCCCGGCGACACAATATCGCGCAGCGTGGTGAGTTTTCCCAGCTCGCGTCCGGCGTTCAGATAAATGACGGTGGCAGGTAGCATCGCAAGCTGGCTGACCCACCAGTAGTGACGCACCTGGATACGGGTTAGCCCCATCAGCAAATTGACCAGAAAGAACGGAAACAACGGCATCAGGCGCAGGGCAAAAAGGTAGCGCGCGCCATCGCGAACCATCCCCACATCGATCGTGTTCATCTGTGCGGCAAAGCGCCGTTGCACCCAGTCACGCAGCAGATAACGGCTGACGAGCATGGCAAGCGTGGCGCCGAGCGTCGAGGCCAATGACACCAACAGCATCGCCTCCCACAGGCTGAAAATCGCCCCGCCGAGCAGCGTCAGAAGCGCAGCCCCGGGTATCGACAGCGCAGAGACCAGAACGTAAACCGCAAAATAGATCAGTGCGCTCTGAAGGGGCGCCTGCTCCACACGATCGAGCAATGTATGCTGGTGTATTTTTAACGTGTCGAGGGAGAGCATGCCCGGAGGAAGCAAAACAACGATCAAAACAAATGCGCCCAGAAGGGCGCACAGGAGACTGATTTTTTTAATATTCACTGAGGATTACAGCTTGAACGTTGCCCATACCGGCGCATGGTCGGACGGTTTTTCCATGCTGCGAATATCATAGTCGATACCGGTTTCGATGCAGCGTTCGGCCAGGGGGGCGCTCGCCAGCAGCAGATCAATACGCAGGCCCCGGTTGTCATCGAAGCCTTTAGAGCGGTAGTCAAACCACGAGAAGCGATCCTGCGTCTCCGGGTTAGCGGTGCGGAAGGTATCCACCAGCCCCCAGTCAAGCAAGCGCTGCATCCACTCGCGCTCTTCCGGCAGGAAGGAACATTTCCCGGTGCGCAGCCAGCGCTTGCGGCTGTCTTCGCCAATGCCAATGTCCAGATCAGTCGGGCTGATATTCACATCCCCCATGATCAGCACCGGATTATCTTTGTTGAGTTCGGTCGTAAGGTAGATTTGCAGATCCTGATAAAATTTGGCTTTGGCCGGGAATTTGGTCGGGTGGTCGCGGCTTTCACCCTGCGGGAAGTAACCATTAATCACAGTGATGTTACCCAGCGGGGAAGGCAGCTCAGCCATGATGAGACGACGCTGTGCTTCTTCACCGTCACCCGGGAAGCCACGACGCACCGACACCGGCGTATCTTTGGTCAGCAGCGCAACGCCGTAGTGGCCTTTCTGACCGTGGTAAAAAACGTTATAGCCCAGCTTCGCTACCTCTTCGAGCGGGAACATATCGTCGTGAACTTTTGTCTCCTGCAAGCCGATCACATCTGGCTGATGTTGCTCAACAATCGCTTCGAGCTGGTGAGGGCGGGCACGCAGGCCGTTGATATTAAAAGAGACAAATTTCATAGTCGCTGCCAATGCAAGGTGAATAGTGCAAGGATGGTAGCAGAATTTACGTCGTCTGTTATCCGCTTCGCCCAATTACTGCGACAGATAATGCCGACGGTGCAATATTTGCACCATTTCGACGCGTTTTGCCCTCGAACAGGGCGTAAAGGACCGATAAATTTCGCGAGCGATCACAATTCCAGAATTATATTTGGCATGTGCATACTCTTTCTTGTTTTCGTGCGGCAAAGCGCCGCTTGCTGTAAAAATATTCACTATTTATGCATTAATAGTGAATAACTCCATATTGTAACTCATTGATATTCTGTTACCCAAATCCGTTTATGCATTTTTATCGCTGGCTGGCACGAACGCTGCAATCTACATTCACAGTGCAAACACTCAATTATTTAACATTTAAACAACCTTTTATTTACCGGATGAGGTCGCTATGTCTCTGTCAGTTACGCGTGAAAATTTTGATGAATGGATGATGCCGGTATACGCTCCGGCGGCTTTTATTCCGGTACGTGGGGAAGGCTCTCGCCTGTGGGATCAGCAGGGCAAAGAGTATATCGACTTTGCGGGTGGGATTGCGGTGAATGCGCTGGGGCATGCAAACCCGGCGCTGCGGCAGGCGCTGAATGATCAGGCGGCGAAATTCTGGCATACCGGCAACGGTTATACCAACGAACCGGCGTTACGTCTGGCGAAGAAGCTGATCGACGCCACTTTCGCAGAAAAAGTCTTTTTCTGTAACTCCGGCGCGGAAGCGAACGAAGCGGCGCTGAAGCTGGCGCGCAAATATGCACACGATAAATTCGGCCCGCACAAGAGCGGCATCGTAGCCTTTAAAAATGCCTTCCATGGCCGCACGCTATTTACCGTCAGTGCGGGCGGTCAGCCCTCATATTCTCAGGATTTTGCGCCGCTGCCGCCGGATATCCGTCATGCGGCGTATAACGATTTACACTCTGCCAGCGAGCTGATTGACGACACCACCTGTGCGGTGATTGTCGAGCCCATGCAGGGGGAAGGCGGCGTCATGCCCGCCCAGAAAGCGTTCCTGCAAGGGCTGCGCGAGCTGTGCGATCGGCATAACGCGGTCCTGATTTTTGACGAAGTCCAGACCGGCGTGGGCCGTACGGGTGAGCTGTACGCCTACATGCACTATGGCGTGACCCCGGATGTGCTCTCAACAGCTAAAGCGCTCGGCGGCGGCTTCCCGGTGGGGGCGATGCTGACCACCGATACATTCGCCAGCGTGATGACCGTGGGCACCCATGGCACCACTTACGGCGGTAACCCGCTGGCAACCGCTGTCGCCGGACAGGTGCTGGATATCATCAACACTCCTGAGGTGCTTAGCGGCGTGAAGCAGCGTCACCAGTGGTTTGTTGAGCGTCTTACCGCCATCAATAACCAGACCGGCATGTTCAAAGAGATCCGCGGTCTGGGGCTGTTGATAGGTTGTGAGCTTGCCCCTGAGTTTGCTGGCAAAGCGAAGCTGATTTCACAGGAAGCGGCAAAGCAGGGCGTGATGGTGTTGATTGCCGGCGCTAACGTGGTGCGGTTTGCCCCTGCGCTGATCGTCAGTGAGGAAGAGGTCAGAACCGGGTTAGATCGTTTTGCGCTGGCCTGCGAACAGGTGAAGTCCGGGGTGTCATCATGATGGTCATCCGTCCCGTTGCGCACGGCGATCTCGCCGGGCTTATGCAGCTTGCCGGTAAGACAGGGGGCGGGCTGACCTCGCTGCCTGCCGATGAAAAAACGCTGTCGGCGCGCATTGAGCGCGCCCTGCAAACCTGGCAGGGGACGTTGCCAAAAAGCGAACAGGGCTATGTGTTCGTGCTGGAAGAGACCGACACGGGAACCGTGGCGGGGATTTGCGCCATCGAGGTGGCCGTCGGGCTCAACGATCCGTGGTACAACTACCGCGTCGGCACGATGGTCCACGCCTCGAAAGAGCTGAACGTCTACAACGCGCTGCCGACGCTTTTTCTCTGTAATGACCATACCGGCGCCAGCGAACTCTGCACCCTGTTTCTCGATCCGGACTGGCGCAAAGAGGGTAACGGTTATCTGCTCTCCAAATCGCGCTTCATGTTTATGGCCGCCTTTCGCGACCGCTTCAACGAAAAAGTGGTCGCGGAGATGCGCGGCGTAATTGATGAGACGGGCTACTCGCCGTTCTGGGAGAGCCTGGGCGAACGCTTCTTCTCCATGGAATTTAGCCGGGCGGATTACCTGTGCGGTACCGGTCAGAAGGCGTTTATCGCCGAGTTAATGCCGAAGCATCCTATTTATACCCATTTCTTAACGCCGGAAGCGCAGGCGGTGATCGGCGAAGTTCACCCGCAAACCGCCCCGGCCCGTGCAGTGCTGGAGAAAGAGGGTTTTCGCTACCGCAATTACGTCGACATCTTTGACGGCGGCCCGACGCTGGAATGCGATATTGACCGCGTACGCGCCATCCGAAAAAGCCGCCTGGTTGAGGTTTCAGAAGGCCAGCCCGCGCCGGGCGAGTGGCCAGCCTGCCTGGTCTCGAACGAGAATTACGCCAACTTCCGCGCCATGCTGGTGCGAACCAACCCAACATGCGAGCGTCTGGTACTGACGGCTGCGCACCTGGATGCCCTGAAATGTAACGCTGGCGACACGGTTCGCCTGGTGCGGCTCTGCCCTGAGGAGAAAACAGCATGACTCTATGGATTAACGGTGACTGGGTAACGGGCGAAGGTGATGCGCGGACAAAAACTAACCCGGTCGGCCAGGAGGTGCTCTGGTCGGGGAGCGACGCCAGCGCCGGGCAGGTTGAGCAGGCCTGCCAGGCTGCACGCCGCGCGTTTCCGGCATGGGCGAAACGGCCATTCTCCGAGCGCCAGGCGCTGGTTGAGAAATTTGCTGCGCTGCTGGAGGCCAATAAAGCAGAGCTGACCCGCATCATTGCCTGCGAAACCAGCAAGCCGCGCTGGGAGGCAACAACAGAAGTGACGGCGATGATCAATAAAATCGGTATATCGGTGAAGGCGTACCACGCCCGCACCGGTGAGCAGCATACCGGGATGCCGGACGGCGCCGCCACGCTGCGCCACCGTCCGCACGGGGTGTTGGCGGTGTTTGGCCCGTACAACTTCCCCGGGCATCTGCCGAACGGGCATATTGTGCCTGCGCTGCTGGCGGGAAATACCGTCATCTTCAAGCCGAGTGAGTTAACCCCCTTAACCGGAGAAGCGGTGGTAAAACTCTGGGAGCAGGCGGGGCTGCCGCCGGGCGTGCTGAATCTGGTGCAGGGCGGGCGTGAAACCGGTCAGGCGCTGAGTGCGCTGAGCGACATTGACGGTCTGCTGTTTACCGGCAGTGCCGGAACGGGTTATCAGCTGCATCGTCAGCTGGCGGGGCAGCCGGAAAAAATTCTGGCGCTGGAGATGGGTGGCAACAACCCGCTGATTGTGGAAGATCCGGATGATATCGATGCTGCGGTCCACCTGACCATTCAGTCGGCATTCATTACCGCCGGACAGCGCTGCACCTGCGCCCGCCGCCTGCTGGTTAAACGCGGCGCGCAGGGGGATGCGTTTCTTAAGCGTCTGGTGGAGGTGAGCGGGCGTCTGGTTCCCGCGAAATGGGATACCGAGCCGCAGCCGTTTATCGGCGGGCTGATCTCCGGGCAGGCGGCGCTGAACGTGCTGAAAGCGTGGCAGGAGCACGTGGCGCGCGGGGCGAAAACCCTGCTGGAGCCGAAGCTAGTTCTGCCGGGCACATCGCTGCTGACGCCGGGGATTATTGAGATGAGTGCGACGAGCAACGTGCCGGATGAAGAGGTCTTTGGCCCGCTGCTGTGCGTCTGGCGCTATGACGATTTTGCATCGGCGATCGAGATGGCCAACAACACCCGCTATGGCCTGTCGAGCGGCCTGATATCCCCGCATCGCGAGAAATTCGACCAGCTGCTGCTGGAAGCGCGCGCCGGGATCGTGAACTGGAACAAACCGCTGACCGGCGCGGTGAGCACCGCGCCGTTTGGTGGCGTAGGGGCATCGGGCAACCATCGCGCCAGCGCCTGGTATGCCGCCGATTACTGCGCGTGGCCGATGGCAAGCCTGGAAACCCCGGCGCTGACGCTGCCGGAGACGTTGAATCCGGGGCTGGATTTTACAGAGGGTGACGCCCATGAAAGCGCGTGAGGTTAACTTTGACGGACTGGTGGGGCTGACGCACCACTATGCCGGGCTGTCGTTCGGCAATGAAGCTTCGACGAAGCACCGTTTCCAGGTCTCGAACCCGAAGCTGGCGGCCAAGCAGGGGCTATTGAAAATGAAGGCGCTGTCCGATGCCGGTTTCCCGCAGGCGGTGATCCCGCCGCAGGAGCGGCCGAACGTGGCCGTGCTGCGCCAGCTGGGCTTCAGCGGTACGGATGAACAGGTGGTTGAAAAAGCCGGTACGCAGTCCCCACAGCTGCTTTCCGCGGCCAGTTCAGCCTCTTCAATGTGGGTAGCGAATGCCGCCACCGTCGCGCCGTCGGCGGATACGCTGGACGGCAAAGTGCATCTGACTGTCGCTAACCTGAACAACAAATTCCACCGCGCCAGCGAAGCGGAGACCACCGGGCGCGTGCTGCGCGCCATTTTTAATCATGATGCGCATTTTGAGGTGCATTCGGCGCTGCCGCAGGTCGCGATGTTTGGCGACGAAGGGGCGGCAAACCACAACCGTCTGGGTGGCGATTACGGCGATCCAGGCTTGCAGCTGTTTATCTATGGACGGGAAGAGGGCGGCCACGCCGCGCCGGTTCGTTATCCGGCGAGACAAACCTTAGCCGCAAGCCAGGCGGTTGCACGGCTGAACCAGGTTAATCCTACTCAGGTGATTTTTGCCCAGCAAAATCCGCAGGTGATCGACCAGGGCGTGTTTCATAACGACGTGATTGCCGTTTCCAACCGTCAGGTGCTGTTCTGCCACGAGCAGGCGTTTGCCCATCAGGAAAAGTTGCTGGCCACGCTGCGCGAACGCGTGCCGGGATTTATGCCGATTCAGGTGCCCACGCAGGCGGTAAGCGTGCAGGATGCGGTCGAAACGTATCTGTTCAACAGCCAGCTGCTGAGCCGGGATGACGGCAGCATGATGCTGGTGCTGCCGCAGGAGTCCCGCAACCATCAGGGTGTCTGGCGCTATCTCAGCGAACTGGTGCAGGCGGATAACCCGATTGATGAACTGCGCGTGTTTGATCTGCGGGAAAGTATGGCTAACGGCGGGGGACCGGCGTGCCTGCGACTGCGCGTGGTGTTAACGCCGGAGGAAATGCAGGCCGTGAATCCGTCGGTGATGATGAACGACACGCTGTTCAATACCCTCAATGACTGGGTGGACCGCTACTATCGTGACCGTCTGGTTCAGGCCGATCTGGTTGATCCGCAGCTGCTGCGCGAAGGCCGCGAGGCGCTGGATGCATTATCGACCATCCTGCAACTGGGAGCGGTTTATCCGTTCCAGCGCTAAGGAGACGATATGGAAAACTTTCTGGCGCTGACGCTGGCTGAAGAGACACCGGAGCGGCACGAGGGGGAAGGCCCTTCGTTCCACTGGCGATGGCTGGGGCCGGGCGTGCTTGAACTGACGCCGACGGGGCAATATAACCTGTCGCTGCTGCTTTCTACCGGCATTCACGGGAATGAAACCGCGCCCGTGGAGATTGTCGATCTGTTGCTGCGCGCGCTTTATCGCGCAGAGATCACGCTGCACTGCCGTCTGCTGGTGGCACTGGGAAATCCGCCTGCGCTGGCGCAAAACAAACGGTATCTCGTGAGCGACATCAACCGAATGTTTGGTGGCCGCTGGGCGCAATTTCCACAGAGTGATGAAACGACACGTGCGCAATGGCTGGAGAAGGTGGTCACGGCGTTTTTTGCCGGGGCGGGGGAGACGCGCTGGCACCTCGATCTGCATACCGCCATCCGCGCCTCGTACCACGTACGTTTTGGCGTGTTACCGCAGCGCCATCAGCCGTGGGATGAGGCGTTTCTGACCTGGCTTGGCGACGCGGGACTGGAAGCGCTGGTTTTCCACCAGACGCCGGGCGGCACGTTTACCCACTTCACCTGCGAGAATTTCGGCGCGCTGTCCTGCACGCTGGAGCTGGGAAAAGCGCTGCCGTTCGGGCAAAACGACCTGACGCGTTTTACCCCTACGCATCAGGCGCTTCGGGCGTTGCTCGCAGGGGTTGCGCCGGAACCCACCCGGGAACCCGTCGTGCGCTATCGGGTCGTACAGCAGATCACGCGTCAAAGTGAAGCTTTCCAGCTTCATATGGCGCCCCATACGCTGAACTTCACGCCGTTTCGCCAGGGCGTCCTGCTGGCGGAAGATGGTGAGACGCGCTATGCGGTACAGAACCCCACGGAATATGTTTTATTTCCTAACCCGTCAGTCGCGTTTGGTTTACGAGCCGGGTTGATGCTGGAAAAAATGCCCTGATCGTCTCCCCTCGCGCAGACCGGAGGGGAAACGAAGAATTAATTTCTTAACGTTAAAAGCGCTCTGGAAGTGTTTGCGGAATATTCCTGGAGAATTGCTTTATTATTAAACGGTACTTCGCTATACTCCTCCACAATCTCTTTAAAATCATCCTGTTGAATATTTTTGTTTCATCTCTCCACGCTTTTTCCTTAATTTCTCCATAATTGGCGAAAACGTGTTTTTTATACTTTCATTGTTTTACCGTTGCTCTGACTAATTGACGATAAACCCCGTAAAGTTAATCTCGTCAACACGGCATAGCGCCGAAGAATAACTGAAAGTAAGGAAAGACATTATGCGTAAATTAACTGCACTGTTTGTTGCCTCTACCCTGGCTCTGGGCGCTACCAGCATGGCGTTCGCCGCCGATACCGCGACCACTACCGCCGCGCCGGCAGAAGGCAAAATGATGATGCATCATAAAGGCAAGCCGGGTATGCATCATGAGATGATGATGTTTAAAGATCTGAACCTGACCGATGCGCAGAAGCAGCAGATCCGCGACATCAGGAAAAGTCAGCGTGACCAGATGAAACGTCCTCCGCTGGAAGAGCGCCGCGCGATGCATGACATCATTGCCAGCGACAGCTTCGACAAAGCAAAAGCAGAAGCGCAGATCGACAAAATGGCCGAGCAGCATAAAGCGCGCATGCTGGCCCACATGGAAACCCAGAACAAGATTTACAACATTCTGACGCCGGAACAGAAAAAGCAATTTAATGCCAATTTTGAGAAGCGTCTGACAGAACGTGCAGCGCCGGAAGGTAAAATGCCTGCACCAGCCGAATAATCGGTTCACTCTCTTAAGACCGCCGGGCTCCTGTCTACACAAGCGAAAACGCTGTGGACAGGACCGGCGGTTTTTCTTTTGCCCCATGCCTAAGGTCTGGCCTTACCGTTGCCGATAATACGTCTGTGAAAATGCCCTGGCGCACGGTGCGTCCTTCAGGAGTGGTCATGGAATTCTTTGATATCCGTAAAATACCCGTCAGTCTCTGGCGTAACGGCGCGGGTGAGACGCGTGAGATTTGCTGTTTCCCTCCCGCGACGCGGGATTTTTCCTGGCGGGCCAGCATCGCCTCCATCGCCAGTAACGGCGAATTCTCCGCGTTTCCGGGCGTTGACCGGGTGATTACGCTGCTGGAAGGCGGCGAGGTGACGCTGGATGCGGGGAGGGCGTTTTGCCATACCCTGAAACACCATCAGCCTTACGGCTTTGCGGGCGATTTGACGGTGAAAGCCGTGCTCACGGAGGGGCAGATGTCGATGGATTTCAATGTCATGACCCGACGGGAGCACTGCCAGGCAAAGGTGCGCGTTGCTACCCGGACGTTCACTACCTTCGCATCACGCGGTGGCGTGGCGTTCGTATTAAGCGGCGCCTGGCAACTGGGCGATAAATTACTGACCGCCGATCAGGGCGCCAGCTGGCAAGAGGGCAGCCATACCCTCCGTCTATTGGAAACGAAGGGGTCGCTGCTGTTCAGTGAAATTACCTGGCTGCCGGGTCATTGAGCATGACTATCTCATATTTACCGGTTAACAGCGGCTTACAGAGAATTTTGTAGCCATCCTGATCGAACCCGGCAGGTGTGCGCAGCAGGGCGGCAGCGTCATCCAGACTTTCAACCGCGCCAAGCCAGAGCCAGTTGCGGATGACGTGATAGTGCGTCATCGCATCGCGGGTCTCTTTCAACGCCACCGCGCCTTCCCACGGCCAGCAGTTGACGCTGATTGAGGCCAGGCCAGCCATAAACCGGGCATGATGTTCTTCAACGCTCTCTTTTCCACAGCACGCCCCGGCGCAGCGTTTCAACGCGGAGCGGAAACAGGCGCGACCGCGGGTAGTCGCTTCCAGTCCTAACAGGCCGTAACAAAGCTGTAATTCATCAGCAAGGGATTGCAGAGTTTGCAGTGCGGCACGTTTGTTGGCAAACAGACCGTAAAGATTCGGTTCATGCGAAAAATCCACTTCCCGGGCATAAACAACCTGCGGTTTTCCCGCGTTAACCTGCAAGGAACACAGCTGGCGGTTGCGGCGCAGGCGTTTGTTAAACAGCGGCTGCTGTTCCTTGATGAGCCGGGCTTCGAGCAGAAGCGCGCCCAGTTCACCTGCCGTCTCGATCCAGGTGATCCGCCGGGACTGTCTGAGCATCGACGCTTCGTCCGGCGTACGCAGGTGCGACATCACCCGACTGCGGATATTTACGCTTTTGCCGATATAGAGCGGCATGGTGTCGCTGTCGCCGTGGAAGAAATAGACGCCAGGCTGTTTAGGCAGCGCCTCAAGCCAGGGGCGAAGATGCTCGGGATATTCGTAGATAGCCGCCGCTTCAAACTCAAGACGCGGGGCGGATTGACGCCTGCTCACATACTGCTCCATATACTGTTCAGGCATACAGTGTAGCAGGTGTTTGGTGGTTAAAAAAGAGCCGGGTGGCGGCTACGCCTTACCCGGCCTGCAAAACTGAGTTACCGTTTTGCTTTTACTTTTTCCAGAAATCATCAAACACCGTAATGGGTGGACGGCGTTTGTGCTCGGTTTTCAGATACCAGCCTTCAATAATTTTTGCGGTACCTTCGTCGAGCGTTTTGCCTTCCAGATAATCATCGATGTTGTCATAGGTCACACCCAGCGCGGCTTCATCCGGCAGGGAAGGGCGATCGTCTTCCAGGTCTGCCGTTGGCGCCTTCTTATACAGGTGCTCCGGGCAGCCCAACGCCGCCAGCAGTTGCTTACCCTGACGCTTGTTCAGGCGGAAGAGGGGGTTGATGTCCGTGCCGCCATCGCCGTATTTGGTGAAGAAACCGGTGATGGCTTCCGCGGCGTGGTCGGTGCCGACGACGACCCCTTTGGTCATCCCTGCGATACTGTACTGCGCTTTCATGCGCTCACGGGCTTTCTCGTTGCCACGAACAAAATCGCTCAGTTCAATACCGGCTTCACGCAAGGCCTGCTCGCTTGCCAGCACCGAACCTTTAATATTCACGGTTAGAACTCGGTCCGGCTGAATAAAGGCGATCGCATCCTGACAGTCCTGCTCGTCGGCCTGCACGCCATACGGCAGACGTACGGCAATAAATTGCAGTGCGGTGTCACCGGTCTCGTCACGAAGCTCGGTGATGGCCATCTGGCTTAGTTTACCGGCCAGAGTGGAGTCCTGACCGCCGCTGATACCCAGTACCAGCGTCTTCAGGAAAGGGTGTGCGGACAGGTAAGCTTTCAAAAAATCAACGCTACGACGGATCTCTTCATTGGCATTAATCGCAGGTTTCGCGCCCAGCGCCTGAATAATTTCTTGTTGCAGAGCCATTACGCCCTCCCTATGCAGAACCAAACAGAAAGTGTGATCTGTTAAAACTAACCCTTTGTCGGGGAAACGACAAGGATCACAGTTTTGAGTGTACTGTTTTACAGCGATTTAGCAGCTTATCGTTGTTTTATTAGAATTTTCCGAAATTCGTCTGGCGTAACTCGCAAAGTTGAACAATAGTAATTTTTATCCCATGCTTAGTTAACACGCTGATAAACAAGAGGACGGAATATGAACAAGAACGTAGCAGGAATTTTAAGCGCAGCGGCGGTACTGACTATGCTGGCTGGGTGTACAGCTTACGATCGCACCACAGATCAGTTCACACAGCCAGTGGTAAAAGACGTCAAAAAAGGCATGACGCGTTCCCAGGTTGCAGCCATTGCCGGTAAACCTTCTTCAGAAGTCACTATGATCCACGCGCGTGGCACCTGCCAGACCTATATTCTGGGTCAACGTAATGGTAAGGCAGAAACCTACTTTGTCGCCCTGGATGATACCGGTCACGTGATCAATTCGGGCTACCAGACCTGCGCTGAATACGACACCGATCCACAGGCACCTAAGGCGCAGTAACCGCGCTTGCCTGAAAGTGTTAACAAACCGGCCTGATGGCCGGTTTTTTTATGCATACGTAAATCTTATTTCTTAGCGCGAAATATTTGCCTGAAATGTGAAGGTAGTCAACAAGCCAGGTCAATGAGAGACAATTTGAGTCTATCCAGAATTATCCCCTCCCTGTACCATTGCGTATACTCACTTCAACGACAAACAATGTTCAGCACACTGCCCGTCAGCCAGGATAGCGAGTCGAGTGATAGCGCGACGGCGGTCAGACCAATAAGAGGGAAATTATCATGGAAAAGAAACATATCTACTTGTTCTGCTCTGCGGGCATGTCCACTTCGCTGCTGGTTTCAAAAATGCGCGCGCAGGCCGAAAAATATGAAGTCCCTGTGGTGATTGAGGCGTTTCCGGAAACGCTGGCGGGCGAAAAGGGCCAGACAGCAGATGTAATTTTACTCGGGCCGCAAATCGCTTATATGCTGCCAGAAATTCAACGTTTGCTCCCTAATAAGCCGGTCGAAGTGATCGATTCCGTTTTATACGGCAAGATTGATGGTTTAGGTGTATTAAAAGCTGCTGTTGCGGCGATTAAAAAAGCTGCTAATTAATTTTTTATTTTTCCCGTCAAAGAGTTATTTCACACACAATACGCCGTAACGGTCGTTGCGGCATTTAAGGGTATTTTCCTATGAGTAAAGTCATCGCTTCACTTGAAAAGGTACTCCTTCCTTTTGCTGTTAAAATAGGAAAGCAGCCTCACGTTAATGCCATTAAGAACGGCTTTATTAAATTAATGCCGTTGACATTAGCCGGGGCAATGTTCGTTTTAATTAACAACGTTTTTCTCAGCTTTGGAGAAGGTTCCTTTTTTTATTCATTAGGAATTAGGTTAGATGCTTCCACTATTGAAACCCTTAATGGTTTAAAAGCCATTGGCGGCAACGTATACAACGGTACGTTGGGTATTATGTCGCTAATGGCGCCTTTCTTTATTGGAATGGCGCTGGCGGAAGAGCGTAAGGTGGATCCGCTGGCGGCGGGCTTACTGTCCATTGCCGCGTTTATGACCGTCACGCCGTACAGTGTGGGCGACGCTTACGCCGTGGGCGCCAACTGGCTGGGTGGGGCAAACATCATTTCCGGTATTATTATCGGACTGGTGGTGGCCGAAATGTTCACCTTTATCATTCGCCGCAACTGGGTTATCCGCTTGCCGGATAGCGTTCCGGCCTCCGTTTCTCGTTCATTTTCCGCGTTGATACCGGGCTTCATTATTCTCTCCATCATGGGGATTATTGCCTGGGCGCTCTCTCACTGGGGGACTAACTTCCACCAGATCATTATGGACTCTATCTCAACGCCGCTGGCGTCGATGGGTAGCGTGGTCGGTTGGGCGTATGTCATCTTTACCTCCCTGCTGTGGTTCTTCGGCGTGCATGGTTCACTGGCACTGGCGGCGCTGGACAGCGGTATTATGACCCCGTGGGCACTGGAAAACGTCGCGCTTTACCAGCAGTACGGCTCCGTCGATGCGGCGCTGGCGGCCGGTAAAACCTTCCATGTGTGGGCGAAGCCGATGCTTGACTCCTATATCTTCCTGGGCGGTACCGGGGCGACGCTGGGTCTGATCATCGCGGTCTTTATTGTCTCTCGCCGCGCCGACCATCGTCAGGTTGCGAAGCTGGCCCTGCCGTCAGGCATCTTCCAGATTAACGAGCCGATCCTGTTTGGTCTGCCAATTATCATGAACCCGGTGATGTTCATTCCATTCATCCTGGTTCAGCCGCTGCTGGCCGCGATTACGCTGACGGCGTATTACCTGGGCATTATCCCGCCGGTGACCAACATTGCGCCGTGGACGATGCCAGCTGGTCTGGGCGCGTTCTTCAACACCAACGGTAGCGTGGCCGCCTTCCTGCTGGCGATATTCAACCTCGGGATTGCAACCCTGCTCTACATGCCGTTCGTGGCGATTGCGAACAAGGCTGCAACGGTTATCGATGAAGAAGAGAGCGAGGAGGATATCGCCCTCGCACTGAAATTCTAAAATTGCACGGCGCGGGGCAACCCGCGCCAGCGTAAAGGAGCTTAAAGATGTTAGATTTAGAGAGTATCGTTGCCGAAGAAACCGCAGTGAACGATCTGGAAGAGGTGGTGATGGGGCTCATCATCAATTCCGGGCAGGCGCGAAGCCTGGCGTATGCGGCGCTTAAGCAGGCTAAGCAGGGCGATTTTGTTGCCGCGAAAACCATGATGGAGCAGTCCCGTACGGCGTTAAACGAAGCGCATCTGGTGCAGACGAAACTCATCGAAAGCGACCAGGGCGAAGGAAAGATGAAAGTGAGTCTGGTGCTGGTACATGCGCAGGATCACCTGATGACCTCCATGCTGGCGCGCGAGATGGTAGCGGAGCTCATCGAGCTTCACGAGAAGATGCAGTAAGTCTGAACAGGCACCAGGAGGTCAGCACGATGGAAATCAAAACCGCACATGAGCAGCAGCTGTTTAATGGCAAGAATTTTCACGTGGTGATTTACAACAAAACGGAGAGCGCCAGCGGTCTGCACCAGCATGACTACTACGAGTTCACGATTGTTCTGACCGGCCGCTACTATCAGGAGATTAACGGTAAGCGCGTCCTGCTTGAGCGTGGCGATTTCGTCTTCCTGCCGATGGGGTCCTATCACCAGAGCTTTTATGAGTTTGGTGCGACGCGCATTCTTAACGTAGGGGTGAGCAGGCGTTTCTTCGAGAAGCACTATCTGCCGCTGGTTCCGTTCTGCTTTGTGGCGTCACAGGTGTATCGCGTTAAAAATGAGTTTATGACCTGGATTGAAACGGTTATCGCCTCGCTGAATTTCCGCGACAATGAATTTGATGAATTTATTGAAACCGTGACGTTCTACGTCATGAACCGTCTTCGCCATCACCGTGAAGAACAGCAGGTGGTGGATGATATTCCTCAGTGGCTGCGCAGTACCGTGGAGCTGATGCACGATAAAGGACAGTTCAGCGATAACGCCCTGGAAAACATGGTGGCGCTGTCGGGTAAATCGCAGGAATATTTAACGCGCGCCACGCAGCGCTATTACCGTAAAACGCCTGTTCAAATTATTAATGAAATCCGCATCAATTTTGCCAAAAAACAGCTGGAAATTACTAACTACTCTGTCACCGATATCGCTTACGAATCGGGTTACAGCAGCCCCAGCCTGTTTATTAAAACCTTTAAGAAAATGACTTCATTCACACCGAACAGTTACCGCAAAAATTTAACGGTAATTAATTAACTTTCGGCGGTTTATCCGCCAGGAATATTGACGTAATGGCTTGCCCAAATAGCGGGAAGAGTACGCTATACCTTGCAGGCGATTACCCTGATAAGCTAAGGGAGAGTTTATGCAAAAGAAATTAAAAGTCGTAACCATTGGTGGCGGCAGCAGCTATACCCCGGAATTACTTGAAGGTTTCCTGAAACGTTATCATGAATTACCGGTCAGCGAATTATGGCTGGTGGATGTTGAAGAAGGTCAGGAGAAGCTAAATATTATTTTTGAACTGTGCAAACGCATGGTTGAAAAAGCAGGCGTGCCTTTAACCGTGCATAAAACGCTGGATCGCCGCCTGGCGCTGAAAGATGCTGACTTCGTGACCACCCAGCTGCGCGTCGGCCAGCTGAAGGCGCGTGAGCTGGACGAGCGTATTCCGCTGAGCCACGGTTATCTGGGCCAGGAAACCAACGGGGCAGGTGGCCTGTTTAAAGGTCTGCGTACGATTCCGGTCATTTTTGACATCATTAAAGACGTGGAGGAGATCTGCCCGAACGCGTGGGTGATTAACTTTACCAACCCGGCCGGGATGGTCACCGAGGCAGTCTATCGTCACACCGGTTTCAAACGCTTTATCGGCGTCTGCAATATTCCGATCGGCATGAAGATGTTCATCCGCGATGTGCTGGCGCTAACCGATAACGATGAATTGTCCATTGACCTGTTCGGCCTGAACCACATGGTCTTTATCAAAGATGTGATTGTGAACGGGCAATCGCGCTTTGCGGAACTGCTTGATGGCGTTGCCTCTGGTCGCCTGACCGCGGCCTCGGTGAAAAACATCTTCGATCTGCCGTTCAGCGAAGGGCTGATCCGCTCCCTGAATCTGCTGCCGTGCTCGTATCTGCTTTACTACTTCAAGCAGAAAGAGATGCTGGCGATTGAAATGGGCGAATACTACAAAGGTGGCGCACGCGCTCAGGTTGTACAGAAAGTAGAGAAGCAGCTTTTTGATTTGTATAAAGATCCGAACCTGAACGTCAAACCGAAAGAGCTTGAGCAGCGCGGTGGGGCATACTATTCAGATGCCGCGTGTGAAGTGATCAACGCCATTTACAATGACAAGCAGGCCGAGCACTATGTGAACGTTCCGCATCATGGGCACATCGACAATATCCCGGCAGACTGGGCCGTGGAGATGACCTGCATCCTTGGGCGCGAGGGTGCAAAACCGCATCCCCGCATTACCCACTTCGACGATAAGGTGATGGGCCTGATTCACACCATCAAAGGCTTTGAAGTGGCGGCGAGCAATGCGGCCCTGAGCGGCGAGCTGAATGACGTGCTGCTGGCGCTGAACCTGAGCCCGCTGGTGCATTCTGACCGTGACGCTGAAAAACTCGCGAGTGAGATGATCCTGGCGCATGAGAAATGGCTGCCAAACTTTGCTGCAACGGTTGAGAAACTGAAACTCACACACCGTTAAGAGGAGGCGCGATGGAAAACCTGCTGATCGTCAATGCCGATGATTTCGGCCTGTCAAAAGGGCAGAACTACGGCATTATCGAAGCCTGTCGCCGGGGCGTCGTGACCTCTACAACAGCGCTCATCAACGGTGAGGCGGTGGAACATGCGGCGCAGTTAAGCCGTGAGCTGCCCGAACTGGGCGTGGGCATGCACTTTGTGCTGACGCTTGGGTTGCCCCTTTCACCGATGCCGGGGCTGACGCGCGACGGGCAGCTGGGTAAATGGATTTGGGAAATGGCGGAGCAGGACGCTTTGCCGCTTGATGAGATTGCCCGCGAGCTGGACTGCCAGTTTAACCGCTTTGTGGATGTGTTTGGCCGCGAGCCCACCCATATCGACAGTCATCATCATGTGCATATGATCCCGGCGATTTTCCCGCTTGTGGCAGAATTTGCCAAACGTAAAGGCGTGGCGATGCGCGTGGATCGGGAGGTGCGCGGACTGCCGGACGTTGCGGTGACGTCAACGGAGGGGTTCAGCAGCGCATTTTATGGCGACGATATCGACGAAGCGCTGTTCCTGAAGGTGCTGGATGCCTCCGCCGCAAAAGGGGAGCGCTCGCTTGAGGTAATGGCGCATCCGGCGTTTGTCGATAACATCGTACGTAAGAGCGCCTACTGCTGGCCGCGTCTGGCGGAACTGGACGTGCTAACGTCGGCGTCGTTGAAGTATGCGATTGCCGAGCGTGGGTATCGTCTGGGGACGTTCAGGGATTTGTGAGCAAAATAAAGCCCGGGGACGGCTTCGCCTTACCGGGCCTACAACATCAGTCGAAATATAGGCCGGGTAAGCGTAGCGCCACCCGGTTTTTTTTACGCCGGTATCTGGTCAATCTTGCTGCTGCGCGACCACACGCGGTGCGCGGCGAGCAGGTCAAACAGCCGGGTCATAAACGCATCGTCAATGTTATCACCTTCGACAATGCCTTCTTCCCCTTGATCCGGTACCTTCAGCAGCGATTTAAACTTCCGCGCATCGCCTGCGAGGGCGATTGGCTTCAGGTGCTTATAGGCTTCCAGCAGATAATAGGCGGCATCACCGTTACCGAGCAAACTCTCAACGTCGCCGCACGGCATAATCACCGCATCAACCGTCAGGGACGGTGCCCCGGCGAAGGTCGCAGCAATCGGCAGGACGGAGCCATCATCGGCCGTCACTTCACCCATGCGTGAGTAAAGCAGTTTGGCATGTACGCCCTGAGTCTTGAGCGCCCTCATGATCCCCAGCACGTCGCTGGCGCGCGGTTTATCGTTCAGCAGGATAGCCACTACGCGGCCTTTGATCGACCCGCCAGGTACCGCGTACAGGCTCAGGGACGGATCCTTCTTCAGCCCGTTCACGTCTTTAGGCGGTGCAGCATGGCATTGCTCGTCAGTCAGCGTAATGCCGAGATTATTCGCCACGCCCTGAGCAAGCTGGATATCAATATGCGCCAGATGGTCGACCACGCGCTCGCGAATGTAGGTACGCACCACTTTGCTCAGCTCGAAGCTGAAGCCGCCGATAATGTGCTGCTGTTCGATCGGGGTCTGGCTGTTCCAGAACAGGCGAGGCTGAGCGTAATATTCGCCGAATGACGGGCTGCGCTCGCGAATTTTTGTTCCGTCCACGCGCTCCTGATACGACTCGAATCCGCCACGTTTAGGCCCCGGCGGGGTTTCACGCGGCCAGTTATCGTTAATGGAGTTCGGCTCGTAGTTCGCCGGGTTGGTATCGATATCCTGGCGATGCATCCCGTCACGCTGGAAGTTATGGTACGGACAGGTCGGACGGTTGATTGGGAGCTCATGGAAGTTAGGTCCACCAAGACGGCTGATCTGCGTATCGGTGTAAGAGAACAGACGACCCTGCAGCAGCGGATCGTTGGTGAAGTCCAGCCCCGGCACAATATGGCCCGGGTGGAACGCTGCCTGCTCATTTTCCGCGAAGAAGTTATCCGGGTTGCGGTTAAGCACCATTTTACCCACCAGCTGAACCGGCACCAACTCTTCAGGAATAAGCTTGGTCGGGTCGAGCAGGTCGAAGTCGAATTTGAACTCGTCTTCTTCCGGGATCAGCTGTAACCCCAGCTCGTATTCCGGGAAATCACCGGCTTCAATGGATTCCCACAGTTCGCGACGGTGGAAGTCCGGATCGCGTCCGGTCAGCTTCTGCGCTTCATCCCACACCAGGGACGCTTTCCCCGCGACCGGTTTCCAGTGGAAACGCACAAACGTCGCTTTACCTTCAGCATTAATCAGACGGAAGGTATGAATACCAAAGCCTTCCATAGTGCGATAGCTGCGTGGGATCCCCCGGTCAGACATCGCCCACATCACGTTGTGAAGGGTTTCCGGTTGCAGGGAGACGTAGTCCCAGAATGTGTCATGCGCACTTTGTCCCTGCGGTATGGCCCAGTGTGGTTCTGGTTTTACCGCATGGACAAAGTCAGGGAACTTATGCGCGTCCTGTATGAAGAAAACCGGGGTGTTATTCCCGACGAGGTCGAAAATGCCCTCTTCGGTATAGAATTTGGTGGCGAAGCCGCGGATATCACGCACCGTGTCGGCCGAACCCGCGCCGCCCTGTACGGTAGAGAAACGCACAAACACCGGTGTGATTTTATTCGGATCGGAAAGGAAATCTGCTTTGGTGATCTCCTTCAGGCTCTTGTACGGCTGGAAATAGCCGTGCGCCGCGGAGCCGCGAGCGTGGACGATACGCTCAGGGATACGCTCATGGTCGAAATGGGTGATTTTTTCGCGCAGGATGAAATCTTCCAGCAGCGTCGGGCCGCGCGTTCCGGCGCGCAGGGAGTTCTGATCATCGGCAATGCGAACGCCCTGGTTCGTGGTCAGCGCATGGCCTTCACCGCCCTTGCGGTGAGGATCGAGCGATTTCAGCTTTTCGTTTTCCGTTTCCGGGGCTTTCATGCTGCCCGGGGCGGTAGGCTGTTCACCCGGTGCGGAAGGACCCGGTGATGGTTTGTGTGAGCCGTCGGCTGGGGCAAGTGAGTCCATTCCCGGTTGAGATTCTTCAGTCCCATGAATGGGTGACTGATGTGGTTTATCATTGTTCGACATTGCACGCTTCTCCTTTGTTCATTCCTAAAAACCCTATTAAGGATAGAACAATGTTAAGAATTAGCAGGCGAACTAAGCGTTTTCAGATATTGATTAGCGAAAGGAGCCATCTGCGATACGTCAGGCGCGACGGGCGGGGGGAGAATCGGCTATGATAGAAATTTCCTGCTTTAAGAATTTGCTTTAGTGAACCCGTCGCTTATGAAACCTCTTCGTCAACAAAACCGCCAGGTTATTAGCTATGTACCCCGCGTTGAGCCCGCGCCGCCAGACCATGCCCTGAAGGTGGATGGTTTTCGCGATGTCTGGATGCTGCGGGGTAAATACGTTGCCTTCGTGCTGATTGGCGAGCACTTCCGTCGCTCCCCTGCGTTTACGGTGCCGGAATCGGCGCAGCGATGGGCAATGCAGACCCGCCAGGATGAAGAGGTTGAAGAATAACAGCCATAAAAAAACCGCCCGATGGCGGTTTTTTTATTTCAGCAGTGATTAACGATGTGCCAGTTCGGCATCATCTTCACTGTCGAGAATCGTTTTGTCGGTCTGCTTCAGCCACTGGCTGGTCAGGGTACCGGCGGTCATTGAACCACTCACGTTCAACGCGGTACGACCCATATCGATCAGTGGTTCAACAGAGATAAGCAGGGCAACCAGCGTTACCGGCAGCCCCAGCGCAGGCAGAACGATCAGCGCAGCGAAGGTCGCGCCGCCGCCCACGCCCGCAACACCGGCGGAGCTAATGGTCACGATACCGACCAGCGTCGCAATCCAGACCGGATCCAGCGGGTTAATACCCACGGTTGGGGCAACCATCACGGCCAGCATCGCCGGGTAGAGACCCGCACAGCCGTTCTGCCCGATGGTGGCGCCAAAGGAGGCCGAGAAGCTGGCGATAGACTCGGGTACGCCCAGACGACGTGTCTGTGCTTCCACATTCAGCGGAATCGATGCCGCGCTGGAACGGCTGGTGAAGGCGAAGGTCAGCACCGGCCAGACTTTGCGGAAATATTTCAGCGGGCCAACGCCGTTCACCGCCAGCAGGATGCCGTGCACAACAAACATGATGCCCAGACCGAGGTACGAGGCAATCACAAAGCTGCCAAGCTTGATGATGTCTTGCAGGTTAGAACCTGCCACGACTTTGGTCATCAGCGCCAGGACACCGTATGGCGTCAGCTGCATGACCAGACGCACCAGCTTCATTACCCAGCTTTGCAGGGTATCGATGGCAGTCAGAACCCGCTCGCCTTTCGGCGCATCGTCCTTCAGCAGCTTCAGCGCAGCCACGCCCAGGAACGCAGCGAAGATCACTACGCTGATAATGGAGGTTGGGCTTGCACCGGTCAGGTCAGCAAACGGGTTTTTCGGAATGAAGGAGAGCACCATCTGCGGAACGGTCAGATCGGCCACTTTACCCACGTAGTTGGTCTCAATCGCCGTCAGACGCGCGGTTTCAGCGCTACCCTGCACCAGACCTTCAGCAGTCAGGCCAAACAGATTGGTAACCAGCACACCCACCAGCGCCGCAATCAGCGTGGTGAAGAGCAGGGTGCCAATGGTCAGGAAACTGATTTTACCCAGTTGAGAAGCATTATGCAGGCGGGCTACGGCGCTCAGAATTGAGGCGAATACCAGCGGCATAACGATCATTTGCAGCAGCTGTACATAGCCGTTACCGACAATGTTGAACCACTGAATGGAATCTTTCAGTACCTGGCTGTCGGAGCCGTAAATAGCGTGTAAGGCCAGGCCAAACACCACGCCCATGACCAGACCAACCAGTACCTTTTTCGCCAGGCTCCACTGTTTGTGGCGAGCCTGGGCGAGAAGCAATAGCAATACGACGAACACAACAATGTTCGCGATGAGTGGAAAATTCATCCCCGTTCTCCTGATTTATTATACGGTCGGTTTTTACCGAACCTGTTGGCGCAAGGTTATCAGAAGTGTGATGTGGCGCTTATATCCATATGGAATGGTTTATGACAAAAGTGATTGTATTGCCGGTTTAATGCTCAATCTGGTGATTAATAAAACGATTGAACTGAAATTGCAGCGAGTTGATCATCTGCGATGACCAGCGCACTGCACCATTTTCGGGCAATGTCTGCGGCATCCAGACGGCATAGGCAAACAGCGCCATGCACAGAACGCGCTCCAGCTGGTTGCCTTTTTGCGGCACGAGGATTGGCAGGCGGAAACGCCAGCGGCAGGGCCAGAGCAGCGGAACGCCCGCTGGCGTCAGCATATCGGCGAGGATATGGCTTAAGTAGCCGAGCACCATGCCCTGAATGGCATCCGCCGGGACTATCCAACTCTCGGGAACCTTCAAATAGAAGAGTGTAAGCAGGCCAAATACGGCCAGCAGGCTGTGGGTAAACCCGCGATGACCAAAGGCTCTGGCGATGGGTTTTGAAATCCACTTCAGCCGCTGACCAAGGAATGATTTTGGATGATCGATGTCCGGCAGCAGGCAGGTCAGCACGGCAGAAGGGACAATATGCCACCAGTCCCCCTGGGCCAGCACAGGGGTCAGTTCAGCGTTTTTAGCAAACACTGCACAGGCAAGTGAAAAAAGCAGGTGGCCTTCCGCCGTCATGATAAAACCCGGTAAACTGTCAATCCATACAGTATAGGGTTTTTATACAGTGTGTGAAAGAGGTGACGGTGTAACTCTTTGTCACAAACCGGCGGTTAGCGCGCCAGCCAGCCACCGTCTACGGCAAGGGTATGGCCGTTAACGTAATCCGACGCCGCCGAGGCCAGAAACACCACCGGACCCTGTAAATCCCCCGGAAGTCCCCAGCGGCCCGCCGGAATACGGTCGAGGATCGCCTGGCTGCGCTGCTCATCATCGCGAAGTTGTTGGGTGTTATTTGTCGCCATATAACCCGGCGCGATAGCGTTCACGTTAATACCTAGCGGCGCCCATTCGTTTGCCAGCAGGCGGGTGAGCCCGAGGACGCCGCTTTTCGAAGCCGTATAGGACGGCACCCGAATGCCGCCCTGGAAGGAGAGCATGGACGCAATGTTAATGATCTTGCCGCCCTGACCCTGCACGATAAACTGTTTCGCTACTGCCTGAGAGAGGAAAAAGACCGATTTCAGATTGAGATCGATGACCTCGTCCCAGTCTTTCTCGCTAAATTCCAGCGCATCGCACCGACGAATGGTGCCGGCATTGTTAACCAGAATATCGATGCGGCCCATCTCTGTGACGGCGGTATCCACGACGCTCTGAATACTCTCATGCTTGCCGAGATCGGCGCGAATTGCGATAAAGCGCCGTCCCAGCGCCGTGACGCGCGCTGCCGTTTCGTCAGGAACCTTGCGGTTTACCCCCACGATATCGCATCCTGCCTGGGCGAGGGCAACGGCCATGCCTTGCCCCAGACCGGTATCGCACCCGGTCACCATCGCCACTTTTCCTGCCAGAGTAAAAGCATCCAGTATCATACGCGCCTCAGAAGTCAGGTTATTGTCATTCTGCACGTAAGGATAGGAGTCTGGAATGAGAAAAGCAAATAAAGTAAAACGTTGTTTTGATTTTGTTATGCAGGCAGCCGAAGCTGCCTGAAAGAGCGTTACTCTCCGCGCAGATGGCGGGCAGTCAATTCTTCAAGAGACGTCAGCCTGACATCCGCGAGGGCAAAGCGGGGATCGTGTCGGCCTTCTTCAGCCGGCACAACGATGGAGCGCATACGTGCGGCTTTGGACGCCACCATGCCGTTAACCGAATCTTCCAGCGCCACACAGGTAAGCGGATCCAGCCCCAGTTTCGCGGCGCAGTCCATATACACCTGCGGATGTGGCTTGCTGTAAGGAAGCTTTTCGGCCGAGGCCAGCGCGTCGAAGCTGTCGCGCAGCCCGAACATCGTCAGCACTTTTTCCAGCATATGCAGAGGTGAGGCAGAGGCAAGCCCCACTTTCAGCCCTTGCGCCTTGCACAGGGCGATAGCGTCGCGTACGCCCGGTAACAGAGGCTTATTCTCTTCTACAAGGGAGATAGCACGGTTGATAATGCGCGCCGTAACTTCGTCGCGATCCGGGCCAACCCATGGCTGGTGGGCATACCAAAGGTCAACCACCATATCGATGCGCAGCCCCAGGGTATCGGGAAGCTCATTACGACGACTGATATCGACGCCGAGGCTGGCCATCACGTCCAGTTCAGCCCGATCCCACAGGGGTTCGGAATCAATCAACAATCCATCCATGTCAAAAATAGCGGCAAGTATCTGGCGCGGTGTCGACATTACAACATCTCCTTATCTTGGGGGTAAGACGAACGGTGCTAAGCACAAGCAATTTAGCATATTGCATTCAAAGATCGGGCGAAAATGACCGACAGCAGGTAGACTTAGGCACAAATAACGCGTCTTTATGAAGAGGAACTAATGACGTATCAACAAGCTGGACGCATCGCAGTCTTAAAACGTATTGCTGGTTGGGTTATTTTCATTCCCGCCCTGATTTCAACGCTGATCTCCGTACTTAAATTTATGTACGATCACAGCGAAAAACAGCCGGGCATTAATGCCGTCATGCTCGATTTTGCCCACGTCATGATTGAGATGATGCGGTTTAACACCCCATTCCTGAACGTCTTCTGGTTCAACTCGCCCACCCCGGAATTTCACCACCAGCTGAATGTCGGGTTCTGGATAATCTATGCGTTGATCTTTATCGCGATGGCGTTGCAAGCCTCCGGCGCGCGCATGAGTCGCCAGACCCGCTTTTTACGCGAAGGGGTGGAAGATCAGCTGATACTTGAGAAGGCGAAAGGCCCTGACGGGATGAGCCGCGAGCAGATCGAATCGCGCATTGTCGTTCCGCGTCATACCATTTTTGTGCAGTTTTTCCCGCTCTACATCCTGCCGGTTATTATCATTGTGGCCGGGTATTTCTTCTTTACGCTGCTCGGCTTCCTGTAATGTCAAAGGGGGCGTATTTCCGCCCCCTCCCGCTATGCCGCCAGGATACGGTCCAGCGCCCGCTGGGCATTCACCAGATGACTCCCGCCAAACAAAATCGCCCGGTTTAGCAAGGTGTACAGCTGATAAACCGGCTGACGTTCAAGGAAACCCGCAGGTAACGGCGAGACAGACTGATAGCCATCATAAATTTGCGGCGGCTGTTCAGGGTGCAACGGCAGCATCGCGAGGTCACATTCTCTGTCGCCCCAGTAGCAGGCCGGGTCAAATATATAGGGACCATCAGGCCCAAGCGCGCAGTTGTTCGACCATAAATCACCGTGCAGAAGGGAAGCCTGAGGCTGATGCGAAGCCAGACGCTGCTGAATGTGTTCAACAATCGCGTCGATGTTGCCGAACGCTAGTCCCTTTTCAGCGGCCAGCTCCAGCTGCCAGCCTATGCGCTGCTCGGCGAAAAAAGTCGACCAGCGGCGTTGCCACGCGTTTGGCTGTGGGGTGGTAGAGAGGTCGTTATCGAAATCGAGCCCAAACTGAGGTTGATCGCTCCACTGGTGCAAACGGGCGATCTGTTGGCCGAGAATAAAGGCGTTGTGCGCATCCAGAGGGCGCGCCGGAAGATAGTTCATCACCAGAAAGCTGTAGTCACGATCGCTGCCAACGGCTAAAACCTGTGGAACGTTGACTGTTTTACTGCGCGATAACAACTCAAGCTGATCGGCTTCGGCCGTAAAAATGGGGAGCAATTCGCGCTCATCACATTTCACGAAGAGATCGCGCCCGGCGTAACGTAAATGCCATGCGGCATGGATCTCTCCGCTTGGCAGTTCGTTACGCAGTTCAATTTCACCTTCACCCAGTTGCTCACTTAAAAGATGACTGATAGCCTGCCACATGATGTCTCTCCCATGTTGTCTGCCAGATCATAAAGTTAGCGCAAAACGGCTATAAAAAAACAGGAACTAACGCACAACTGAGCGGTTTAATTTTGTACAGGGCACTTATTGTTCTTTTTTATGCCAGTTTTCCCAGCTATCCACATCAATTTCCGTGGCTTTGTCAGTCACGCTTTCCACCAGGCTACTGGCCAGCGCCTTTACCTCCTCCTGACTCAGCGGGCTTATCAGGCCAAAGGCCAGCGAGCCGAGATCGTGAATATTGCCCTCATCGTCCGTCAGCGTGAGCAGAAAATTCGCCCGCGTGAAAGCGTTGTTGAGTTCATTCAGTTCGGTCAGCGATGCTTCATGAATATTGACGGTTACGACGTAGCGGGTGATATCACCACTGCTCATAATTCACCTCGTTGTTATCCTGAAAGTTTTCTTAGCATAGTCGATAAGCCATATTTGGCGACTTCCCCCTCCACGGGAAGGGGAAGCACGTTCAGCTTTTCGCCAGGTAATCGACAATTTTCTGGGTATCCGCAAGCGAACACAGACGGGTTCCCTGATTGATGGTGGCAGCGCTCCCTGCCGCGACGCCATAGCGTGCCATCTCCAGAAGCGAAGCGCCCTGCGCCAGCTTCAGCACCATCGCGCCAACCATACTGTCACCGGCACCCACGGTACTCTGACTTTTCATCGGCGGTGGAACAACCTGCACGCAGCCCGTCTTGTCGACGGCCAGCGCACCCTGAGGACCGAGAGAGACTACAACGCGATGCGCTTTGCCCGTGCGTACCAGCTCTTCTGCGGCAGTACGCACGTCATCAGGCTGGTTGAGCTCGCGATTGACAAGCGCACTGAGCTCTTTCTGGTTAGGTTTGACAAGTTCAAGTTGTCCGGGCTCTAACGCCGCCTTCAGGGCATCGCCTGAGCTATCGACAATGCAGCGGATGCCGCGCTGGAGCACCGCCTGAACCAGTGCCGTCAGCTTTTCTGTTTTGACGCCCGGCGGCAGGCTACCGCTGATCACCAGCAATGAGCCGCTTTCAATGGTCAGCACTTTCTCTTCCAGTTGACGAAACTCATCATCGCTCAACTTCGCCCCTGGCATCACAAAACGATATTGCTCGCCGCTGGATTCAACATGGACATGCAGGTTTTGCCGGGTCCAGTCTCTGGCGTCAACGGTATCTACGGCAACCTGTTCATCTGCCAGCAGCGCAACCAGATGCTCACCCGTGGCGCCGCCAGCGGGGAAGATGGCGGTTGCTTTTCCGCCGAGATGGGTAATCGCGCGCGCCACGTTAATGCCGCCGCCGCCCGGCTCAAACACCGGCGCGCTACAGCGCAGCTTACCTTCCGGATAGATTTGCGGCGTCATGGTCGCAGAGTCGAGGGAAGGGGAGAGTGTCAGCGTGTAAATCGAAGCCATCATGACCTCCTTTTATCATGGGTTATTTTAAGCCTGGCACCGTTTGGCAGGAAGGCAACGTAAATAACAGTATGATTTTAAAAATGAATGCTGACAAAAAACCTTGGCCGGGTATATACATTAAATCGCGTTTTGGGATCGTTCTTATTCAAAAAATGAAAGAAGAAATTATTGCTATGTTATTTGCGGCTTTTTATAATTTGTTACCTTTCTATGATCGCCTTGTCATTGATCCGCAAGAAAGTTTCCGAGACCGTGACGGTCTCTTTTTATGTTGTACGGACTCCTAAAATAAATGAAGCTTTTGAAGACAGTACCCGCAGCACTGATGCTGGCGGGTGGCGTATTTGCGTCACTGAATGCAACCGCCGATGATACCGTTTTTACTGTCATGGACGATCCCTCCACTGCCAAAAAACCCTTTGAAGGTAACGTGAATGCCGGGTATCTGGCGCAATCCGGTAACACGAAAAGCTCCTCCATGACCGCAGACAGCACCCTGACCTGGTACGGCAACACCACGGCCTGGTCGCTGTGGGGCAATGCCAGCAACACGTCTGCTAACGATGAACGCTCCTCTGAGAAATACGCGGTAGGTGGGCGTAGCCGTTACAACATGACAGATTATGACTACCTGTTTGGGCAGGCGAGTTGGCTTACTGACCGCTACAACGGCTATCGCCAGCGCGATGTCATGACTGCGGGTTATGGTCGTCAGTTCCTGAATGGACCGGTGCACAGCCTCCGTTTTGAATTCGGTCCGGGTGTCCGTTACGACGAGTACACCAACGGCGAAGATGAAACCCAGCCGCTGGGTTATGCATCGGGCACCTACGCATGGCAAATGACTGACAACGCGAAATTCACCCAGGGTGTGTCGGTGTTTGGTGCTGAAGATACAACGCTGAACTCTGAAAGTGCGTTGAACGTGGCTATCAACGAACACTTTGGACTCAAGGTGGCGTACAACGTAACCTGGAACTCTTCACCGCCTGATTCCGCGCCGGAACATACCGATCGCCGAACCACGATTTCTTTAGGTTATAAAATGTAATTTCTTCGGGCCGGGACTATTCTCGGCCTGTTTTTTATTTTTTGAAACTGTGCTTATTTATATTAAACGGCGTTTTGAAATAATAGGCATGGTTTCGTCTTCATAATTTCTCCATAATTAGGCGACCAGGCCTTATTCAGTTTATTTGACACGATTTGATAAATAATTTGACTAGGCAAAAGTGTGATCCAGATCTACACTTACGGCACAGGCAAAAAACTCGCCTCAGGCATTTCTGCATTAATTAAGTATGAGAACAGAATTATGAAAAAAATCAAAACCGCTACAGCAGCGATGGTGCTTTCCGCACTTTCATTTGGCGTATTTGCTGCTGATAATATGACGCAACCTGCCAGTGACGTTAACAGCCCAGTCGGGATCGCTAAAGCCTCTGATGTTGAAGCAGGCTCCAACATTGCCCCTGGCTCCCAGTCTACCGGCCAGTCAATGAATGATGCATTTGATGTACACAAGCTGGTGGCGGGTGAGTGGTCCTGATATTTCAATTGCCACATGTGATGGAATATATACGCTGTCCCAGCCTGGCGAAAACCGGATTATGACGTACCGGTTTTGGACCATAAATTATCGTAAAGATAGTTAAGATTTATTCAGTAAATTCACGGCACGTTTTCGCTGACATAATATTAGCCCCAGATCATCGCGGCCCAGCGCAGCAGCAACATCGCGCCGCAAATAGCGATTAACACCACGACCATTTTCCAGTGCTTAACGGCAAATCTTTTTGTTGGCATAACCCAATCCTTGTCAGTTGATACCCTTAGTCTACCAAAGTCTGCGCCAGAAAGCGCTTTACCTGGGACAACAGGTTATGCCAGAACAGCGGTTCGGCTTAAAACCAGTGGAATCTGTCGGCCAGTATCAATACCAGACCAGCAGCGGAAAGTAGATTCAATATCACAACGGTTCTGCTCGATACATTCATGTGATACCCCTTCGATGTTTAAGGACCAGATCAAGAATAGCTCAGCACTTTCGGATTGCGAGCCCCCGTCAACAAAAGTTCATGAACGCAGACATAAGGATGAGCGGTTCAAATCGGTCGCGGGAAGGTGCATTCGCCCTGTTAATAGTGTTACCATTACGCTGCTTGCCGTAAATCCGCATTTATCTGAATCGGCAGGTGCATGATGACGAACCAATTTGACGATTGTTGGTCAGATGGTTTCGTAATCTACTGTTTAATCACGATTATTTTCTTTGTATATGCTCTTATGTGTGGGGCATCACTGCAAATAAGGATATAAAATGCCTGTAATTACTCTTCCTGATGGCAGCCAACGCCATTTCGACCACGCTGTAAGCCCAATGGATGTTGCACTGGATATCGGTCCTGGACTCGCAAAAGCAACCATTGCAGGCCGCGTAAACGGTGAACTGGTAGACGCGTCCGATCTGATTGAAAGCGATGCAACGCTTGCGATCATCACCGCGAAAGACGAAGAAGGTCTGGAGATCATTCGTCACTCCTGTGCGCACCTGTTAGGTCATGCTATTAAGCAGCTGTGGCCCAACACCAAAATGGCGATCGGCCCGGTTATCGACAACGGCTTCTACTACGACGTTGACCTTGACCACACCCTGACACAGGAAGATATCGACGCGCTCGAAAAACGTATGCATGAGCTCGCCGAAACGAACTATGACGTCATCAAGAAGAAAGTCAGCTGGCATGAAGCGCGTGAAACCTTCGTGAAGCGCGGCGAGAGCTATAAAGTCTCGATTCTTGATGAAAACATCGCTCATGATGACAAGCCTGGCTTGTACCATCACGAAGAATATGTCGACATGTGCCGTGGACCGCACGTGCCGAATATGCGCTTCTGTCATCACTTCAAACTGATGAAAATCGCAGGCGCCTACTGGCGTGGCGACAGCAACAATAAAATGTTGCAGCGTATCTATGGTACCGCGTGGGCCGATAAGAAAGCCCTGAACGCGTACCTGCAACGCCTGGAAGAGGCGGCTAAGCGTGACCACCGTAAAATCGGTAAGCAGCTTGACCTGTATCATATGCAGGAAGAAGCGCCGGGGATGGTGTTCTGGCATAACGACGGCTGGACAATCTTCCGTGAACTGGAAACGTTCGTGCGCTCCAAGCTGAAAGAGTACCAGTATCAGGAAGTGAAAGGCCCGTTTATGATGGACCGTGTGCTGTGGGAAAAAACCGGCCACTGGGACAACTACAAAGATGCGATGTTCACCACTTCGTCTGAGAACCGTGAATACTGCATCAAGCCAATGAACTGTCCGGGCCACGTTCAGATCTTCAACCAGGGTCTGAAATCCTACCGCGATCTACCGCTGCGTATGGCGGAGTTCGGTAGCTGCCACCGTAACGAGCCATCAGGTGCGCTGCACGGGCTGATGCGTGTTCGTGGCTTTACTCAGGATGATGCGCATATCTTCTGTACTGAAGATCAGGTACGTGATGAAGTTAACGCCTGTATTCGTATGGTCTACGATATGTACAGCACCTTTGGCTTCGAGAAGATCGTGGTCAAACTCTCAACGCGTCCGGAAAAACGTATCGGTAGCGATGAGACATGGGATCGCGCAGAGGCGGATCTCGCCGTGGCGCTGGAAGAGAACGGTATTCCGTTCGAATACCAGCTGGGCGAGGGCGCATTCTACGGTCCAAAAATTGAATTTACCCTGTATGACTGCCTCGATCGCGCATGGCAGTGCGGAACGGTACAGCTGGACTTCTCCCTGCCGCAGCGTTTAAGCGCCTCTTATGTTGGCGAAGACAACGAGCGTCAGGTGCCGGTTATGATTCACCGTGCGATTCTCGGTTCACTGGAGCGCTTCATCGGCATCCTGACTGAAGAGTTCGCGGGCTTCTTCCCAACCTGGCTTGCGCCAGTGCAGGTAGTTGTGATGAACATTACCGATTCTCAGGCGGATTACGTTAAAGAATTGACGCAGAAACTACAAAATGCGGGCATTCGCGTAAAAGCAGACTTGAGAAATGAGAAGATTGGCTTTAAAATCCGCGAGCACACTTTACGTCGTGTCCCGTATATGTTGGTCTGTGGTGATAAAGAGGTGGAAGCAGGCAAAGTTGCCGTTCGCACCCGCCGTGGTAAAGACCTGGGGAGCCTGGACGTAAGTGAAGTGATTGAGAAGCTGCAACAAGAGATTCGCAGCCGCAGTCTTCAACAACTGGAGGAATAAGGTATTAAAGGCGGAAAACGAGTTCAAACGGCACGTCCGAATCGTATCAATGGCGAGATTCGCGCCCAGGAAGTTCGCTTAACAGATCTTGAAGGTGAACCACTGGGGATTGTGAGTCTGAGAGAAGCGATCGAAAAAGCTGAAGAAGCTGGAGTAGATTTAGTTGAAATCAGCCCTAACGCCGAACCGCCAGTTTGTCGTATTATGGACTACGGCAAGTTCCTTTATGAAAAGAGTAAATCTTCTAAGGAACAGAAGAAGAAGCAAAAAGTTATCCAGGTTAAGGAAATCAAATTCCGTCCTGGTACCGACGATGGCGATTATCAGGTAAAACTCCGCAGCCTGATTCGCTTTCTGGAAGATGGCGATAAGGCCAAGATCACGCTGCGTTTCCGCGGTCGTGAGATGGCCCACCAACAGATTGGTATGGAAGTGCTTAACCGCGTCCGTGAAGATCTGAGTGAACTGGCAGTAGTCGAATCCTTCCCAACGAAGATCGAAGGCCGCCAGATGATCATGGTGCTCGCTCCTAAGAAGAAACAGTAAGGCCTTCAAGCAGCAAAATCTGTGGAGCCTTCGGGCCCCATAGGTTTTGTTCGCCTATGTTTCGTTTATTTAACAATGCGAAGTGGAAGTTATTAAAATGCCAAAAATTAAGACCGTACGCGGTGCTGCTAAGCGCTTCAAAAAAACCGGTAAAGGTGGTTTTAAGCACAAGCACGCTAACCTGCGTCACATTCTGACTAAGAAAGCTACCAAGCGTAAACGTCACCTGCGTCCAAAAGCCATGGTTTCTAAAGGCGATCTGGGCCTGGTCATCGCGTGCCTGCCGTACGCATAAGTCGTTAACGTTTAACTTTTTTAACTTAGAATAGATACAGGAGAGCACACATGGCTCGCGTAAAACGTGGTGTAATTGCACGTGCACGTCACAAGAAAATTTTGAAACAAGCTAAAGGCTACTACGGTGCGCGTTCACGCGTATACCGCGTTGCCTTCCAGGCTGTTATCAAAGCAGGTCAGTACGCTTACCGTGACCGTCGTCAGCGTAAGCGTCAGTTCCGTCAACTGTGGATTGCGCGTATCAACGCAGCAGCACGTCAGAACGGTATTTCTTACAGCAAATTCATCAACGGCCTGAAAAAAGCCTCTGTTGAAATCGACCGTAAGATCCTGGCTGACATCGCAGTATTCGACAAAGTAGCGTTCACCGCTCTGGTCGAAAAAGCGAAAGCAGCACTGGCATAAGCCAGTTGAAAGAGGGGGCTTTGCTCCCTCTTTTCATATCGCCTTATCAGAAGATTGACATTTACCCGTCCAGGCTTTTCAATAAGGTCTTAACGGTTTTTACCCTACAAGGTAACGCAAGCATGAATGCTGCTATTTTCCGCTTCTTCTTTTACTTTAGCACCTGACTTCAGGAGGCTAGCGCGTGAAAGATGAAACGAAAAACAGCGCCAGATAAGCCTCCCGATGGAGGCTTTTTTTGTGCCTGAATTTGAGAGATTACGTCCAACAATTCGGTGTCTGCACCGACATAATGAGGAAAACCATGTCACATCTCGCAGAGCTGGTTGCCAGTGCAACGGCCGCCATTAACCAGGCCTCAGATGTTGCCGCGTTAGACAATGTCCGCGTCGAATATCTGGGCAAGAAAGGGCATCTGACCCTTCAGATGACTACCCTGCGTGAACTGCCAGCAGAGGAGCGCCCGGCAGCAGGTGCGGTGATTAACGAAGCCAAAGAGCAGGTACAACAGGCGCTGAACGCACGTAAAGCCGAGCTGGAAGGCGCAGTAATGAATGCGCGTCTGGCGGCAGAAACGATTGACGTTTCTCTGCCGGGTCGCCGTATCGAAAACGGCGGTCTGCATCCGGTTACCCGTACTATCGATCGTATTGAAAGTTTCTTCGGTGAGCTCGGCTTTACCGTGGCGACTGGCCCGGAAATTGAAGATGACTACCACAACTTCGATGCCCTTAACATTCCTGGCCATCATCCGGCACGCGCTGACCACGACACTTTCTGGTTTGACGCCACCCGTCTGCTGCGTACTCAGACTTCTGGCGTTCAGATCCGTACCATGAAGGAGCAGGCTCCACCGATCCGCATCATCGCGCCGGGTCGCGTATACCGTAACGACTACGATCAGACCCACACCCCAATGTTCCACCAGATGGAAGGTCTGATTGTTGATAAAAACATCAGCTTCACCAACCTGAAAGGCACACTGCACGATTTCCTGAACAACTTCTTTGAGGAAGATTTGCAGGTTCGTTTCCGTCCGTCCTACTTCCCGTTCACTGAACCTTCTGCGGAAGTTGACGTGATGGGTAAAAACGGTAAATGGCTGGAAGTGCTGGGCTGCGGCATGGTGCATCCAAACGTACTGCGCAACGTAGGTATCGATCCGGAAGTATACTCCGGCTTTGCGTTCGGTATGGGCATGGAGCGTCTTACCATGCTGCGCTACGGCGTAACCGACTTACGTGCGTTCTTCGAAAACGATCTGCGTTTCCTCAAACAGTTTAAATAAGGGCAGGAAAGAACAATGAAATTCAGTGAACTGTGGTTACGCGAATGGGTTAACACCACGCTGGACAGCGACGCGCTTTCTAACCAGATCACCATGGCGGGTCTGGAAGTTGATGGCGTGGATCCTGTTTCTGGCGCCTTTACCGGCGTCGTGGTAGGTGAAGTGGTTGAGTGTGGCCAGCACCCTAACGCCGACAAACTGCGCGTAACAAAAGTCAATGTGGGCGGTGACCGTCTGCTGGATATCGTCTGCGGTGCGCCAAACTGCCGACAGGGCCTGAAGGTAGCCGTGGCGACCGTCGGCGCGGTACTGCCGGGCGATTTCAAAATCAAAGCGGCTAAGCTGCGCGGTGAGCCGTCTGAAGGCATGCTGTGCTCCTTCTCCGAGCTGGGCATTTCCGACGATCACTCCGGGATTATCGAGCTGCCGCAGGATGCACCAGTGGGTACCGATATCCGCGAATACCTGAAGCTTGATGACAACACCATCGAAATCAGCGTGACGCCAAACCGTGCCGACTGCTTAGGTATCATCGGTGTAGCCCGCGACGTGGCCGTTCTGAACCAGACCGAACTGAACGAGCCGGAGATCGCTCCGGTTGAGGCAACCATCAGTGACGTGCTGCCGATTCAGGTAGACGCGCCTGAGGCCTGCCCACGCTACCTCGGTCGTGTGGTGAAAGGTATTAACGTTAAAGCGCCAACCCCGCTGTGGATGAAAGAGAAACTGCGTCGCTGCGGTATCCGTTCTATCGACGCCGTGGTTGACGTCACCAACTATGTTCTGCTGGAGCTGGGCCAGCCAATGCACGCCTTTGATAAAGATCGTATCGAAGGTGGGATCGTCGTGCGCATGGCGAAAGAGGGCGAAACCCTGGTTCTGCTGGACGGCAGCGAAGCGAAACTGAACGCCGACACCCTGGTGATTGCCGATCACAACAAAGCGCTGGCGATGGGCGGTATTTTCGGCGGCGAGCACTCTGGCGTTAACGACGAGACGCAAAACGTCCTGCTGGAATGCGCGTTCTTCAGCCCGCTCTCCATCACCGGCCGCGCACGCCGTCACGGTCTGCACACTGACGCTTCTCACCGCTATGAGCGTGGCGTGGATCCTGCGCTGCAATACAAAGCGATGGAGCGTGCGACTCGCCTGCTGATCGATATCTGCGGCGGTGAAGCGGGTCCGGTAATTGATGTGACCAACGAAGCGACACTGCCGAAGCGTGCGACCATTACCCTGCGCCGCAGCAAGCTGGATCGCCTGATTGGTCACCACGTTGCCGATGCGCAGGTGACCGACATTCTGACGCGTCTGGGCTGCGAAGTCACTGAAGGTCAGGACGAGTGGAAAGCCGTTGCGCCATCCTGGCGTTTCGACATGGAGATCGAAGAAGATCTGGTGGAAGAAGTGGCCCGCGTTTACGGCTACAACAGTATCCCTGACGAGCCGGTGCAGGCGGGTCTGGTGATGGGCAGCCATCGCGAAGCCGATCTATCACTGAAGCGTGTGAAAACCATGCTGAACGACAAAGGCTACCAGGAAGTGATCACCTACAGCTTCGTTGATCCTAAGCTGCAACAGCTGATCCACCCGGGTCAGGAAGCGCTGATCCTGCCAAGCCCGATCTCCAGCGAGATGTCAGCGATGCGTCTGTCCCTGTGGACGGGACTGCTGGGTACTATCGTTTATAACCAGAACCGTCAGCAGAACCGCGTGCGTATTTTCGAAAGCGGTTTGCGCTTTGTACCGGATACTCAGGCCAATTTAGGCATCCGTCAGGATCTCATGCTGGCCGGCGCCATCAGCGGTAACCGCTATGAAGAGCACTGGGACCTGGCAAAAGGGACGGTTGATTTCTACGATATGAAGGGCGATCTGGAAGCGATTCTCGATCTGACCGGTAAATTATCCGAAATTGAATTCCGCGCAGAAGCGATTCCAGCCCTGCATCCGGGCCAGAGTGCGGCGATCTATTTAGACGGCAAACGTGTTGGTTTTATTGGGGTTGTTCATCCGGAGCTGGAACGTAAGCTGGATCTGAATGGTCGTACCATCGTATTCGAGCTGGAGTGGAACCCGGTTGCAGACCGCGTCATTCCTCAGGCAAAGGACGTCTCACGCTTCCCGGCAAACCGCCGTGATATCGCGGTTGTGGTCGCTGAAAATGTGCCCGCAGCAGATATTTTGGCCGAATGTAAGAAAGTTGGCGTAAATCAGGTAGTTGGCGTAAACTTATTTGACGTGTACCGCGGCAAGGGCGTAGCAGAAGGTTTCAAGAGCCTCGCTATTAGCCTTATCCTTCAGGATACCAGCCGTACACTCGAAGAAGAGGAGATTGCCGCTACCGTCGCCAAATGTGTAGAGGCATTAAAAGAGCGATTCCAGGCATCATTGAGGGATTGAACCTATGGCGCTTACAAAAGCTGAAATGTCAGAATATCTGTTTGATAAGCTTGGGCTTAGCAAACGGGATGCCAAAGAGCTGGTAGAGCTGTTTTTCGAAGAGATCCGTCGTGCTCTGGAAAATGGTGAGCAGGTTAAACTCTCCGGCTTTGGCAATTTTGATTTGCGAGACAAAAACCAACGTCCGGGCCGTAACCCGAAGACGGGGGAAGATATTCCCATTACAGCCCGCCGCGTGGTGACCTTCAGACCCGGACAGAAGTTAAAAAGCCGTGTCGAAAACGCAACGCCCAAAGCAGAGTAATATGAACTAACTAAAAAGGCCGCTCACGCGGCCTTTTTTCTTTGCGCTATTTGCTAAACCCGCCGTAAAATCAATGATATCTCAACCGGATAACCTATCGTCTATGCTTGATCTTGCCCGTCTTCAGCACCGCTCCGATCTCCGCCGCCTGTGTCTGCTCGGGGTGCTGATGATTGTCGCCACCACCGTCAGCCTGTGTGCGGGCGATCGGTGGCTGGGACCGGAAAGCTGGTTTACGCCTGAGGGACAGCTCTTTGTCTGGCAGATCCGCCTGCCACGGACGCTGGCTGTGCTTTTAGTCGGCGCTGCGCTGGCGCTGTGCGGCACGATCATGCAGGCATTATTTGAAAACCCTCTGGCGGAACCCGGACTTCTCGGGGTGTCGAATGGCGCAGGCGTCGGGCTTATCGCCGCCGTGATGCTGGGGGGAGGCGAGCTCTCCGCCTGGGGGATTAGCCTCAGCGCCATCCTTGGCGCGCTGTTGATAACCCTTATCCTTCTGCGCTTTGCTCGTCGCCATTTATCCACCAGCCGGCTGCTGCTTGCCGGGGTAGCGTTGGGGATCATCTGTAGCGCGCTGATGACATGGGCCGTCTACTTCTCCACCTCTTTCGATCTGCGCCAGTTAATGTACTGGATGATGGGGGGATTTGGTGGCGTTGACTGGCGTCAGGGGTGGCTGATGGTGCTCCTGATCCCGGTCATCCTGTGGACGGCGTTCCAGGCGCAGCCGCTTAATATTCTCGCGCTGGGCGAAACGTCTGCTCGCCAGCTCGGGATGCCGATTGGCTTCTGGCGCAACGTGCTGGTTATCGCTATCGGCTGGATGGTGGGCGTAAGCGTGGCGCTGGCGGGGGCGATTGGCTTTATTGGGCTGGTGATCCCGCATATGCTGCGCCTGTGCGGTATTACGGACCACCGAACCCTGCTTCCTGCCTCGGCGGTTGCCGGGGCGGCAACACTGCTGATTGCCGATATCATCGCCCGGCTTGCGCTGACGGCCGCTGAGTTGCCGATAGGCGTGGTGACCGCAACGCTGGGCGCACCGGTCTTTATCTGGCTACTATTAAAAGCTGGACGTTAAAACACAACCTGTAAGTCAACCTGAGGGAATGCTATGCAGTCTGATATTCTGAATACCGAAGTGACTACCATTGACGGCGAGAAAACCACGCTGGAAGGCTACAAGGGCAAGGTACTGCTCATCGTGAACGTGGCATCGAAATGTGGCCTTACACCGCAGTATGAACAGCTGGAAAACATTCATAAAGCCTGGGAAAAAGACGGCTTTACCGTACTCGGCTTCCCGTGCAACCAGTTCCTGGGCCAGGAGCCGGGCAGCGAAGAGGAGATTAAGACCTTTTGCAGCACAACCTATGGTGTGACGTTCCCGATGTTCAGCAAAATTGATGTGAACGGGGAAAATCGTCATCCGCTGTATGCCAAACTGGTGGCTGCGGCGCCGACCGCCGTTGCGCCTGAAGAGAGTGGTTTCTATGAGCGTATGGCGAGCAAAGGTCGCGCGCCGCTCTATCCGGACGATATTCTGTGGAACTTCGAAAAATTCCTGATTGGCCGTGACGGTCAGGTCGTGCAGCGTTTCTCGCCTGACATGACGCCTGAAGATCCTATCGTGATGGAATCAATCAAACTGGCGCTGGCGAAATAATGACGCTGCTTATGCAGCTCACAGGCGTTGCCGGGAAGGGACGTCTTGAGCCTGTTACCGCCGCAGTCAACGCAGGTGAAATCCTTCACCTGGTTGGGCCTAACGGCGCCGGAAAAAGCACGCTGCTGGCGCGCATGGCGGGGCTGACCCGCGGGGAAGGGGAGATTACCTTTCTCGGGCAATCGCTCGTCAACTGGCTACCCTCTACACTCGCCTCCCGTCGAAGCTATCTGGTTCAGCAGCAGGTTCCGCCCTTTGCAATGCCCGTCTGGCACTACCTGACGCTGCACCTGCCTGATAAAAATCAGGTAGCATTGCTCCATGACGTTGCTGCGGCGCTCGGGTTAGACGATAAGCTCACCCGACAGGCCAGCCAGCTTTCCGGTGGCGAATGGCAGCGCGTGCGTCTGGCCGCCGTCATCCTTCAGGTTCATCCGGTGGGAAATCCTCACGGGCGGTTGCTGCTGCTGGACGAGCCGATGAGCGGACTGGACGTTGCCCAGCAGGCAGCGCTGGATACTCTGCTCAGCGCGCTGTGTCGCAAGGGCATCGCCATTGTGATGAGCAGCCATGATTTAAACCATACGTTGCGCCACGCGCATCGGGTGTGGTTGCTGGCGCGTGGCAAACTGATTGCCAGCGGAACGCGCGACAGCGTGCTGACGGCCCCCAATCTTGCGAGTGCTTACCACATGTCGTTCCGGAGGCTGGATATTGAAGGCCACAAGATGCTCATTTCCACGGCGCAGGAATAACCTTTCTTGCACAGCCGCATAGATGCACGCTAAATTACCGAAAGAACAAAAAAAGCAGAGGATTCGTCTGAAATGCGATTCTGGTTTCTCCTTGTTGCGGCGCTATTTCTTGCAGGATGCAGTAGCCATCGTGCACCTCCGCCTAACCCACGGCTTTCTGACTCCATTACGGTCATTGCCAGCCTGAACGATCAGCTCAGCAACTGGCGCGGCACCCCTTATCGCTACGGCGGGATGAGCCGGGGCGGGGTGGATTGCTCGGGATTTGTTCTGATGACTTTCCGCGATAAATTTGACCTACAGCTTCCGCGTGAAACGCGTATGCAGGCGAAAATCGGCACTGAAATTGATAAAGACGAACTCCTGCCCGGCGATCTGGTCTTTTTTAAAACAGGTTCCGGTGAAAGCGGCCTTCATGTCGGCATTTATGACACCGATAATCAGTTCATTCATGCCTCGACCAGCCGCGGCGTGATGCGCTCCTCTCTCGATAATGTTTACTGGCGTAAAAATTTCTGGCAGGCCAGGCGTATTTAACCGCTGCATAAAGATGCAGTGCGGAGGGCCTGGCGGTGAAAATAGACGTCAGGCTTTTCTTGCGGGTGGATTAAAGTAAAATTTTTGCCCACTTATTTTTGTCAGCATGTGCCTGTTTTATCTAAAACTGGCTATTATTCAATAACTAGGATAAGATTATTTTAGATTCAGGGAAAAATCTGAAAATTAATACGGAAAGAATGAAATTAATCTTATTAAAATCAAGACAGTGGAATTGTGCCTGCAATTGCTCCAGGATGTTCTCTCTCATCTTTAATGCAGGACAAGGGCGATGATTATTACGCTAGATAATGCTTACCAGTCTGAACTTTTACTCCTTCCGGCGCGTGATAGTGCAGGTTTGCTTAAAGGTTTAGAGATTTTGGTTAACTTTACTGGCGTGGGTACGGACGTACGAATCCCGACTGAACTGGTTATCCCTCATCTTTCTCAGGAAGATGAATTAGTGCTGTTTCAGGAAAAACTGCAATTACTCGATACCTGTAAGCTATTTTTTATTCAGCATCAGTTAATTGCATGGATCAATATTACACCTGCAATTGTTGAGTTTTTATTAACTAATGAGAACGCTGTTTCAATCCTTGATCGTTATCCGTTTCTTGAGTTTACTGTTAATGAGAACTATCCAGGTTTAAATAACGGGAAAGACGATCTGACGCTTGCAAGAATGGCGATCCATTTCCCCTTAGTGCTGGCTAACTTTGGTGCAGGGGCTGCATCCCTTAAACCGGTTTATGATGGTCTGTTCAAACGGGTGATTCTGGATAAAAACTTTATTCATCAGCGCGTCTCGGCGCTCTCTTTCGAGCCATTTATGCGCGCCATTCTCTGGCAGATCGCGCCGCATTGTCAGTCGGTCATGGTCTCGGGAATTGACGATCACGGCATCTTACAACGCGTGCTGCCCTTCAATTTTGGCGCAATGCAGGGAACCCTGTGGCCTGCCGTCCCGGCAGAACGCGTAACGACCCTCGTTCAGCAATAACCCCTTTCTTCGCCCGTGTTTACGTCAAGGGAAACCCTCTACACTTAAAGCAGGAGGACTTATGACCCTGTCTTTTACTGCTCACTGGCACGATGAATTACCCGGCTTTTACACCGCGCTTAAGCCCACGCCTTTACAGAACGCGCGTCTTATCTGGCATAACGATGCATTAGCGGATTCGCTTGGCATCCCTTCGACACTTTTTCAGCCAGAAAAGGGCGCCGGTGTCTGGGGCGGCGAAACGCTGCTTCCGGGCATGAAGCCTCTGGCTCAGGTCTACAGCGGACATCAGTTTGGCGTCTGGGCGGGACAGCTCGGCGATGGTCGCGGCATCCTGCTGGGTGAACAGGTTCTGCCGAATGGCGAAACGCTCGACTGGCACCTGAAAGGGGCAGGGTTAACACCGTACTCACGCATGGGGGATGGCCGCGCGGTGCTGCGTTCAACCATTCGTGAAAGTCTGGCTTCCGAGGCGATGCATGCCCTGGGGATCCCCACCTCACGCGCGCTGTCCATTGTCACCAGCGACACGCCGGTGGCCCGCGAGACGATAGAGCAGGGGGCGATGCTGATCCGCGTGGCGGAAAGCCATCTGCGTTTCGGCCATTTTGAACACTTCTACTATCGCCGCGAGCCGGATAAAGTCCGCCAGCTTGCCGATTACGCCCTTCGACGTCACTGGCCGCACCTGCAAGACGAACCGGACCGCTATGTTCTCTGGTTCCGTGATATTGTCGCGCGCACCGCCTCAATGATTGCCCGCTGGCAGGCCGTTGGCTTTGCCCACGGGGTGATGAATACCGACAACATGTCCCTGTTAGGGCTGACGTTTGACTACGGTCCGTACGGCTTCCTTGATGACTATCAACCGGGTTACATCTGTAACCATTCGGACTATCAGGGGCGTTACCGTTTCGACAACCAGCCTGCGGTGGGGCTGTGGAACCTTCAGCGGCTTGCGCAAAGCCTGTCGCCGTTTATCGACGTCGATGCCCTGAACGATGCGCTCGACACCTATCAGGAGGTCTTGCTGCGGGAATATGGTGTGTTAATGCGCAACAAGCTGGGGCTGATGACGCAGGAAAAAGGCGATAACGCGCTGCTGAATGGGCTGTTTGCCATCATGGCGCGTGAAGGCAGCGACTATACCCGAACCTTCCGTATGCTAAGCCAGACTGCGCAGCAGAGCGCCGCTTCACCGCTGCGTGACGAGTTCATCGATCGACAGGCGTTTGATGACTGGTTTGCCACTTACCGGGCGCGTTTACAGCAGGAACAGATTGATGACGATACCCGCCAGGCGCGGATGAAGGCGGTTAACCCGGCGATGGTGTTGCGCAACTGGCTGGCGCAGCGGGCTATTGAGCAGGCAGAGCAGGGGGATTATGCCGAGCTGCATCGGCTGCATATCGCCCTGCGCACGCCGTTTGCCGACCGGGAGGATGACTATGTCAGCCGCCCGCCGGACTGGGGCAAGCGACTGGAAGTGAGCTGCTCAAGCTAAGGGGCGAGAAAAACCTGCGGCGCGGCGTGCGCCGGATGTCTGCCGACGTGCACCTGCGCACCGTACCAGCGCGCCAGCGCGTCGGCCTGCAATACCGTCTCCGGTATGCCCTGAGAAACAATCCTGCCGTTGTGTAACAGCAGGATCCGGTCCGACCATAACGCGGCGAGATTAAGATCGTGCAGCACCACGCAGACGTGAAGATGACCCAGCCGGGTCAGCGATTTCAACAGGCGCAGCAGATGCTGCTGGTGGTAGAGATCCAGCGCTGAAGTGGGTTCGTCGAGAAACAGCCAGCCGCGCGGCGTTCCCTCACGCCACAGCTGCGCCAGCGCGCGGGCGAGCTGAACGCGCTGCTTCTCGCCGCCCGAGAGGGAATGGTAACGTCTGCCAGCCAGCGGCAGGCAACCGGCCAGCTGCATCACCTCACGCACAATCGTCGGTTCAGGTTGACGCGACCAGGGCGCACGCCCCATTCCAACGATCTCCTCCACCAGCCAGTCAAATCCAGGCTGAGTATGCTGACGCATCACTGCCCGATAGCGGGACAGCGTCTCCGGGTGCCATTCATCCAGCGCTTTCCCCGCCAGCGAACAGCCGCCGCTGTCGGGTTTCAGGTAGCCGGTCAGCAGTCGCAGCAGCGTGGATTTCCCCGCGCCGTTGGGACCGATCAATGTAACCAGCTCTCCCTGCGACAGTGACAGCGAAACGTTATCTGTCAGCGTGCGGCCAGACCGGGTAAAAGTCAGATTTTCAGCCGTATAACGTTCAGCCATGCTGTTCTCCACGACGAAAAATGAGCCATAAGAACCAGGGGGCGCCAAGGATGCTGGTGAGCAACCCGACCGGCATTTCTGCCGGGGCGACCAGAGTGCGGGCTACCGTATCCGCCACCAGCAGCAGAAAAGCGCCCGCGAGAACCGTGCCGGGGAGGGTTGCCCGGTGATCGGCGCCCAGCCACATGCGCATCAGGTGCGGCACCACGAGTCCGACAAAGCCAATCACGCCGCTGACGGCGACAGCCGCAGCGACCAGCAGAGCGCTGCATAACAGTAATATTCGCTGTACAAGGGCAACGTCCACGCCGAGATAATGCGCTTCCTCTTCACCCAGTTGCAGTAAATTTAACGCGCTGGAACAACGCCAGATCGCCAGAGCGGCAGGCACCATCAGCGAGATCACGGCGAGCAGCGTTGACCACTGCGCCTGACCGAGACTTCCCATTCCCCAGAGTGAAAGCTGACGCAACTGGGCGTCATTGCTGACCCACGAAAGCACACCCACTGCCGCACCGCACAGGGCATTGATGGCGATACCCACCAGCAACAGACGTGACAGAGAGGTGTCACGCTGCTTGCTGAGCAGGAAGATCACGCCTGTGGCTGCCAGCGCCCCAAAAAATGCCGCCAGCATCGGAGCATAAAGCATCACCAGCGCGGGCAGCGATAGCGGGAGCACCACCCACAGGGCGACGGCCAGCGCCGCACCGCTGCTGATCCCGAGCAGGCCCGGGTCGGCCAGCGGATTGCGGAACAGCCCCTGCATGACGCAGCCGGCGAGCGCCAGCGACCCGCCAATCACCAGCGCCAGCAGCACGCGGGGCAGACGGATGGTGAGCCAGATCTGGCGTAGCGTCTCATCGCTGCCGCTCCACAGCACGTTCACCGGCAGGCGTAACGCCCCAAAACCGGTAGCCATGAACGTCATGACGGTAAGCAACCCCGCCAGAAGCCATAACGATAACGTGATGCGCCGGGACATCAGGGCAGTTGCTCCGCTCTGGCACGCAGCTGTTGTATGGCTTTCGGCGTGCGGACGCTGAAGCCCAGCAGGGCCATGTCATCAATAGCCAGCACCTGCTTGCTTCGCCCCGCTGGCGTTTGCGCCAGGCCGGGCAGTTTCCACAGATTTTGTTCGCCGCCCAGCGCGTTAAGGCCGTCCTGCGAAATCACCACCAGATCCGGCTGGCTGGCCATTACCCCCTCCTGGGAGAGCGGCTGATAGCGGGTAAAGCCCTGCATGGCGTTCTGCAACCCGGCGGCGCGTATTGCCGCATCCGCGCCGGTCTGTTGCCCAGCCGCCATTGCGGTCATTCCGCCGTGGCTGAGGATAAACAGCACCCGCTTGTTGAGCGGTGTTGAGGGCAGAGCCGCCAGCGCCTGACGCAGCGAGTTGCGCAGGGTTTCCCCTTGCACCTCATGATGCGTCGCCTGAGCTATCACTCGCACTTTTTCGTCAATCGTGCGCAGGTCAGGCGTGCCGGGAACGGTAACCACCCGGACGTGGCTCTGTTCAACCTGTTTCAGCGCCAGAGAGGGTTGTGCCTGGTCGCTTGCCAGCACCAGCGTCGGGCGTACGGACAGAATTCCCTCCGCATTCAGCTGGCGGAGATACCCCACGTCAGGCAGCGCGTTTGTCGCCTGCGGCCACTGGCTGGTACTGTCGCGCGCAACCAGAGAAGACTCCGCGCCGAGGGCGTAGACGATCTCCGTCACGTCGCCGCCGAGGGCGACAATTCTCTCCGGCGCGGCGACGGCGACCAGCGGCAGGGCGCAGAGCAGGGCAAACCAGTTTTTCATGCAGCCAGCCCTTCTGGCGTCAGAGCGTCAATCTGGCGGCGCCACTGGCTCTGCTCCGGCTCGCCTTCGGTACGCTGCCCGTAGAGCTGGGCGATCTGAGTTCCATCCGCAGCAAACAGCTCCAGGCTGGTAACGTGTCCGTCTGCCGTGGGCTTACGCGTAACCCACGTCTCCGCGATAGTCTCCTCCAGCAGATGCAGGGTAAAGGTTGGGTTGAAGATGTTCAGCCAGCCCTTCATGGGCGTCAGTTTTTCCACCACACCGGTGAAGATCTGCACGCAACCGCGGTTGCCGACGAAGATCATGATTTCGTTTCCGTCCTGTTGCGCCGTCTCAAGCAGTTGTGCCAGCGCGCTGTTATCCACCTTACAGGCCAGATCGTCACTCACCAGACGAAACGCCTGCTGGCGGCTCAGGTTATGGCGCTTCAATAAGCTAAAGAATTGATGCACGTCGGTCATGGCGCGCCACTCTTTCTCCACCGAGCCTGCATCTGCACCGTCGGAATGCGCGGGGGCTTCGACAGCCTTCAGCGCCAGAGCGGGGTTATCGGCAATGATAAAACGGGTCAGGACGTCGCCCCAGGCGGCAACGTCGGTGTGATCCGTGGTGTAGACCTTCAGTAAAGCGTCGCCCTGATGATCGAAGAACTGAATGCTCTGACGTTCGCCGCGGGAGGTCGTTTCGCTAATGTGGAACGCGCTCGCCCACTGGTTGAGGAACAAACGCAGATCCAGCGCGCGCGGATTCAGCACCAGCCCGGCATGACCGCCGAGGTGCTGGTGAGTAAACGCTCCAACCTGTTCGTGAACGGCGTATTCGTTACGGCAGATGCATTTGGTTTCCCCCACGGACTCCAGCGCTGCCAGAATCTCGCGGATTTCACCGCGCAGCCGCCAGGCGTCGTGTCCAACGCGCGCAAATGCCAGCTCTGCTTCGCTGATGTGCATTAATCCGGCGATATCACGGGCGTACTTACCCGGATGTTCTTCTTTAAGCTCAAGCCAGCGTGTGTAGTGACCCATAATCTTATCCTTCTGAATCGTTGCCCCGAAGGGAATTACCATTGATAACTGACGAAGATCTTGCCGTTGCGGCCATCCTGCGGGATGCCCTGCGGTGACCAGTAGGCTTTGTCGAAGGCGTTCCCCAGCACGAGGGTGGTGGTGATGCCTTTGAACTGCTGCTGGCCTTTATAGCTGACGTAGAAATCATTTACTGCGTAGCCAGGCTGCTCGCTGTAGCTGCTGCTGATGTGCGTTGAACGTTCGACGAAGGTGCCGATCCAGCCCACGGAGAAGCCGCTTTGCGCCACCGGGATATTCAGCTTGCTGGTGACGGTGTCCGGGTTGATGCTGGAGATATATTCACCCGTGTCGGTATCTTTCCCGCGCGTGCGGTTGTAGGCCACGTCGAGGTTGAACAGGCTGGTCGAGTAGGTCGCCATCATGTCCCAGCCCCAGATTTTGGCATTTGGTACGTTATAGGACATGGTGGTGGCCGCCGCAAAATCGACGGTGGTAGAGATGTAATCTTTTGCTTTGGTGTCGAAGTAGCTGGCTTTGAACTCCAGCGCGTCGTTGGCGAGTAGCAGATCGTCAAAACGCAGCCCAAAACCGAACTCCTGGGTTTCGTTGGTCTCCGGACGCAGGTTCGGGTTCGGCACCCAGTAGTTAGTGTAGAAGCTGCCGATAGAGAAGTGCTTTGAGTCGTTATACATCTCGCCCATCGTTGGCGCGCGGAAGGCCTGGGCGTAAGAGCCGAACAGCATCAGCCAGTCGGTTGGACTCACGGTTAACCCGGCGCGTGATGACCATTTATCCGCATCCACGTCGTCGTAACCGTCGCTGCTGCCGCGGTAGTTGTCGTAACGCGTCCCGCCGAGAAGCGTTACCGGCAGGTCGCGCAGGGTGATCTCATCCTGCAACCAGCCGGAGCTGAAGTCGATTTTAGCGTCCGGGAAGCCGGTGGTCGCGCCGCCAGGGTGTTGCTCCTGACGGTAGTATTCCCCGCCGTAGGTCAGCAGGTGCGAGGCGAAGGAGTCGCTGAACAGGCGGGTGCGGTTTTCCACTTTGCCGCCTTTGGTGGTCTGCTTACGGAACTCGCCGCTGGCGTCGATGTTCTGGGCGTTGATCCGCGCTTCGGACCAGTAAATTTTCGCATCGGCGTTCAGCCAGTCGTTTCCGGCTGGCGCAATGCGGTAGCCAAGCTGGGCATCGCGCTGAATGGTGGAACGATCGGTCATCGGGTTACTGCTGCTGGCATCCGTGGTCTGCGGATTTTTCGGCTCCTGCGCGTCGTTGTTGTAGTAGCGCAGGGAGCCGCTCAGCGTCTGAGCCGGATCAATTTTCCAGCTGCCTTTCGCCAGCATATTGTTGATGGATTCGTCGTTTGGCGCCCTCGCGCCGTCACTCTGGCGAATGTCGCCGCGATCGCGACTGGACCAGGAGACCACACCGTCCAGGGTATCGGTGCGGCCATAGGCGCTGGCGCCCATCCCGATGCTGTGATCGCCTGTTGCACCGGTAGCAAATACGCGATAGCCGCTATTTTTACCTGCGTCCAGCAGATCGCTGGCGTCGACGGTGTCATATGAAATTACGCCGCCCAGCGCGCCGCTGCCGTACAGCAAGGCGGAAGGGCCACGTACCACTTCGATACGTTTGATCAGCGCCGGATCGAGGAACGTGCTGTTCAGGTGTCCGGTATCGGTGCCCTGGCGTACGCCATCCACCAGCACCAGCACGCCACGTCGGTCGTAACCGCGCAGGTTAACGTCCTGACCGTTGGTGCGCCCGGTGCCGTCCAGCGTCAGGCCGGGCACCTTGCGCAGCAGGTCGGCGGCGGAGCTGGCGGTCTGGTTTTCCGGCGCGGTGGCGTCAATCACGCTTACCATCATGGGGGCTTCGAAGGCGCTGCGGGCGTTGCCGGTGGCGGTAACGGTGATATCGTCTGTGGCGGCAAACGCAACGCCCGGCAGGGTGCTGACAATTGCCAGCGCCAGAAGAGACGGGCGTAAAGACGCGGATTGCAGGTGTGGCATAGCAACTCTCCATAAGAATTGAAAAGCGCTGGCTGCCTGGGGATCACCTGGGTGGCTGGCGAATGTGTTGTCTGGATTATTTAGTCAGGATCAGTTTTCCGGCATTGGTCTGGCGCAGCAGGTAGTGCTGGCCGTCATGCTCGATAATGACCCGTCCCTCCTCACCCAACAGGCTTTTGCTGTCGATTCGGCGATCGGTGGGAGCAGGGGACGGCGCTGTGTGTGTTTTTACTGGCGTTGCCGCGCTGTTATCGGTCGGTGACATAATGTTTATAAATAACAATCAATGTAACAATGATAATCATTATCAATAAACTGCAAATTCACGGCAAGCGTTTTTATGAAAATTGTGTGAGGGGATCAAATTTGGGGGAGAGGTGCGGTCTGATGCCCTCACCCCGACCCTCTCCCATGGGGCTGAGGGATCCCCACAAATTAATGCGAGCACTGAGCAATCCCCTCGCCCCTCCGGGGAGAGGGTTAGGGTGAGGGGAACATACGGCGGTGG
>NZ_JBMKJK010000021.1:0-59605 GCF_049236925.1 Enterobacter cloacae complex sp. SYL003
ATGGATGAACGAAATAGACAGATCGCTGAGATAGGTGCCTCACTGATTAAGCATTGGTAACTGTCAGACCAAGTTTACTCATATATACTTTAGATTGATTTAAAACTTCATTTTTAATTTAAAAGGATCTAGGTGAAGATCCTTTTTGATAATCTCATGACCAAAATCCCTTAACGTGAGTTTTCGTTCCACTGAGCGTCAGACCCCTAATAAGCCAGCCTTTCTTGGGATGATTGATGATGTTGAACACGCTATAAAGCGAAAATGCCCCTTTTTAACCTATAGGTTGGGCACTATGAGTAAGATACAATCAAATCGCCAGTCAGATGGCTAATTTCATTTTGACCAAAGCGGGCTATTTCAAGCGTTATCGCTGAGACGAGGCTTCAATGACAAGTACACTTGACCCATCACACAAGCAAATTGAAATGTGGCGCAGAGCTACCGGTTCCGAAGGTGGACTCAACGAATACCGCAACTGGGTTCTGGAAAATAGTATGAGATTTACAGCATACGGTATCCATACCGTTATCGTCGAAGGTGAGGCGAAGCATATAACAGCGCTTGATGATGTTACCCTCTGTAACGAGTGGGCGAAGCTTAAAAGAGAAAACAATAGGCTTTACGCAGCAAATGAAAAAATTTGCTCTGGCTGGCGTGGTTTTGTGTTGCGTTTGTTAGGAATAACACTGTCATGCAGAAAACCGGTCATCTTACTGGGGGCAGACGCGAAGAATCAAAATGATGCCGTGAAAGGGGCTGATTTGTAATTTTCAGGCGAGCCCACCGTTCTTAGAAAGCTGTTCTATGGGTATGTAAGGAAGATAATGTTCTCTGAACGCTCAGTACACTTAATCACTTCCTGTACAAAGGGCAAGAATCATCAGGGCCACGTCTGGCCGACATTGGACATAGATCCAAAACAAACCCCGGACGACGCAGCATATGCCTGGAGTAACATTGTAGACGACGCCAGAAGTAATCAGGCGGTACCGGCATTGTCCTTGTATTCAGGTAATCACTGGTCTACGGCAAAGGAAATTTTAAACTCAACCAGAAATCTGGAGTTGTGGATAATCTCTGCCGGGATGGGGTTTTTAAATAGTCGAGATCGGGTGCCCTCTTACGAGGCGACATTTCATCAAGTACCATTCAGGCATGATCTCTGGTGGAAAGCCATCACAAAATCACTAGGAAAGCATAACCGTTGCGCAACTATAAGCCAGTTAATGCAGTCCAGTCCGAATGATGAATATTTGATTGCGGCTTCGCCTGTTTATATTGCTGCTGTCCAGAATGACATCCTGAAGGGCATTGAGAGTTTGACTCATCCTCTTACGCAACTAACGATCGTGACATCAGGGGCATATGCTGGCCCACTTGAAGAATACTTAATTAAGAGTTCTTCTAGGATGATGAAAGAGCTAGAGTGCAATATGGTGTGCCTGAATATAAAACTGGCTCAATACATACTTAAAAGTGGTAGTCGTTAGAACTAGACTGTTAATGATACAATTCTCCTGTTATTTTATTTTTATAAAAGGTCTCAAATATGCTCAAAAACAGATTTTCTTTATTGTGTCTTGCTGTGGCATCGTCACTTACTCTTACTGCTTGCGATGTAGTTGATGCTGCCTATGACGAGACTTTAAATGATAATGCACCCGAAATTGTAATAGCTGGAGGATTCAAAATTGATATCCAAGGTAATGCAGTTCCGGTTGAGGGATATGATAATTGCTCTTTGAATACTCTTCAGGGAAGCGTTGATACGGATAAATCAAATTGTATTGTTCTGGATAGAACACGTAAAAAAGTACCGGTTCTAGTTCATTTGTCATCCGGTCCCGTCAAAGAAGAATGGAAGATCGAGCACCAGGTTGAAAAAACCAAATCCGGCAAAAATTTCATCCAAACTCGTATGATTAGACCTGACGGTAACTTTGTAGTGCCTGCATCCTCAGAACGAGGGATCTTTAGTGGCAAACATTACAGTCAAGCCAGCTAAGTCAAGTCTATCCGTTCAAACAGAAAAAGGTTTCTTAAAAATGACGTTATCCGCTGCATTGCAAGGCACTTTTAAAGAGATGAGGAAAGACAATACAGTAGGCATCACAGTTCAAACTTGTTCAGATATTTTTGACAGCAATGTTCCTCCGGCTTATGTTTTCTGGCTTTATCGTCTCAAAGCGGGAGAAACTTTGCCGCGCGGAAGGTTCTTCAGAAAAAGAAAGCCAATCATCAATGTTATGGCAGTTGTTCATGATGCTGCATTCGAAAAATAACTGCGCTATCAGGAAAGTTACTTTTATGAACGTAATTGCAGCTGGAATTTTTTGCTTTATTTTTTACCCTACAGCTTTCGCTTATGCTTGTTATAAAAAGAGATGGCTAGAGTGGATTTTTCTTACTTTAATTATAATTTTTGCTTCTGCCATTTCGATTCAACAATACAATGAAGCGAATTTTGTAAGTGAGTTAAATTACCCTATGTTTATCTCCGCCATATATGGCCTGTCACTGGCATGGTTTCCTTTTCCGATTGCTTATGTTGTTCTGCGCTTCCTTCTTGATGATTTACAGCATGAGTACCCTAAACAGTGAGCAGATTTTAAGACTCATGAACAACATCGAAAGCACGAAACAGTCTGCACAAGGAAGATAAGGAGTATTCTTAGCAAGATATCTTTGTACCTGAAGACATAAAGCTGGCATCTTTTTCCTTATAGAGTGTATTATGATTAAGTAAATCCTTATCAAAGAATTAGAAAGTGAGGTCGTATGTCTGAAGCACTCAAATCGTTAAACAATATTCGTACTCTTCGCGCCCAGGGCCGCGAGCTGCCTTTAGAAGTACTTGAGGAAATCCTCGAAAAGCTTAATGTCATTGTTGATGAGCGTCGTCAGGAAGAATCATCCAAAGCTGCCGAACTGCAAGCTCGTCAGGAGAAACTTGACGCCCTGCGTAAGTTAATGGAAGAAGATGGTATCAACCCGGAAGAGCTGCTTGGCTCATTCCAGGCCAAATCTACGGCTACCAAGAAAAGCCGTGAACCACGCCCGGCCAAATACTCATTTACTGATGAAAATGGCGAAACAAAAACGTGGACTGGACAGGGCCGTACCCCCAAAGCTCTGGCAGAACAAATTGCAGCCGGTAAAAGTCTTGATGATTTCCTGATCTAACTTTTGCCACCAGTTTTGATAGAGGCCACTTCGGTGGCCTTTTCTCATACGGAATCAATTTCAGGTACAGAACATATGAAAAATTCAGAACCTAAGAGCTGTGATCCCTATGTGGACAGTTTGATTAGAAATGCAGATGCAAAGGAAGCCAGGTCATTTCTCAAAATATTGAAGCCCTTACCATTCCTTATCGTTATCATCGCTGTATTCTTTTTTTGGGTATCGTTTTCCCGTTTATTATCCCAGGTCGCGTAAAACCTTTTTAAAGACTCTTCTTTACCAGATATGCTCCCTCACCGGGATGGTTTCAACCTCTTCAGTTTCCCATATTGGCAAAACCTTCAGGAAATAAGACGATACCCTCCACGCTTTCCATTAAAGCGGGATGACGACGCCCAGTTCTTACGACCAGACTCCACGTTTTCGATTAGGATGCCTTTGGGCCCTTCTAACGAGGCCACCTCAACAACTCGCACTTTCCGGATCAGTCTTGGATCCACTTCTTCCCAGATCTGGCCAACTGTAATATCTTTTTGGGTTTGCATTTAATCTCTCGCTGTCATTTAGTGAACAAGACTAATCCTCGCCGTGGTTCAGCTTATGGCTTTATTTACGCTGACGATCCTTAGCCTTAAATTTTTGCCATCGTATCCGAAGGTTTTCGATGTTAACCGGAACCTGCATGCGTGTCGTCTCTATCTCATTCCCATGCCATTTCAGGAGATCATCATCCAACTCCCGGGCCTCCCGGCTGAAGTAAATTTTCATAGTGTCAGGGTTTATGGCGCAATGGTCATTGTCGAACAGTGTATGGATATCACGGCGAAGTAAAATTCCGTTCGTTACGTCGGGAATGCCTTCTTCATGACGTGGCGTTAAGTGCGCGGCCTCAGTACGCCAGGGGGACCTTACGCCGGTGACAACACATCGCCCGTAGCAATTCAACCTAACATCCCGGGCGAAAGGACCTTGGTCAGGACTGGTGACAGAAGTACATTCCTGGCCCTCTTTGTAGATACGCTTCGGGAAGTCGATAGTGGTTTGAGCTGTTTGGGAAAGTGACACATACGTAACCCCTTTGTATCTCTTTATCCCACCATTAAAAGTGGTAGGAATCGAGCTGGTTATGGCCACCAGTTTCACATCGCCCATTTCGACGATCTTAAGGCTCTTATTAGCGGCTACATGTAACTGGATGAATTTACCTACGTACACATCATGGTTCTCATCTTGTCTTTCAACACACAGAACGACATGGTCGAAGGTTCTCTTGTCAGAGATTACCCAGTTGCCGGTTTTCACACGGCCTGCTTCACTCACCCCTGCGGTAAGATCGGGTATGAGCGTCCCCTGCATGCCGTCAGTTCGAATTGAAAGAATTTCACCCGATAAACCCAGCTCTGCAAGCTCACTAATAAACGGTCTTTTCATCCGGCTTACCGGTTTTGGCTTCGTCATTTTCATCTTTGCTGTAACACCTCAGTACCCCATTGCTCGTTCCTGGCGGGACAGCCGTTCATCAGCAGCCTGAAGACGCTCATCACGCCGCCGTGCTGCCAGAACCCGTCGTTCTGAAAAAGACATAGCCGCTACGTTTGGTACGCTGAGCTTACCGTCACCGGCACAAACGTCACAGCGAACATCAAATGCTCCGGCAAAATACTTTTCACGCATTTCTGGCTCCCACTCAGCCATTTCTGATTGGGTGAATCCATTTTCAAAGGCCGGGTTTTCCATGGTCCCGTGGCCTTCGCACTGGTGACAGATTATGTACTTAAATTTGCGCATGTAACGCTCCTGTATATGATGGATGAACCACTCTCGTTCAGGGTTATGGCGAAATGTTTATCGCCGCAGCGAGAGATTCAGTCTTGCTATCAATATTCCTGAAGGTTGTCCGCCTGATTTCAGGGAAAGCATTCATTCACTGGCCGGTTCTACCTTATTATTCATACAGATTAAAGTAGTTGTGCCTACTACTGCGGTCACCTTCCTTGACAAAGTAAGCAAAGTTTGAAAAATTTAACACCGACGAAAGGCCATACCTTCGTTAGTGTGCGAAAGCCGCTTGCGAGCGACGGAATAGGTGAAAGCTTTAGTCAGGGTTAATTACCCTGTCTGCGGTGATGGGATGGCTCAGGCGTATATCATCACTCCTTCCAAAGTCCGTACACACTCTTTCAGCCTTTGCAGAAATGCAGGGGCTGTTTCATATCAGACAAGCGCAATGAAATTTTCAAATGCTTTCCAGAAATTCAAAGGCCTTAAGCTTTATCTGTATCTTACGGTCCCCGCACGGAAAGTAACTTTCCTGAACAGGAACCGCCTTGCCAGCCTTAACTTTCTAAACGGTTAAAGTTACACCAGGCTGTAAATGGTGAAACAGTTTTTGAAGCCCATGAAACACCGCTGTCGGAAAGATAACTAGCCCCAAGACGTCTAACTTCTTTTTGATGTAGAGCTAATTCTTTCGGATCGGCAATATCTTCCACCACGCTCATCATGGCAATCTGAACTCCGGGAGATGCCATTTTATAAGCTGTCGAGCTTGCAACTGAATTTTTCAGGATTGCCAATCTTTCTTTTTCTGGTCGCCCGTTGTCAGACGTATTCGCGTACGTTGTACCCGCAACTAACAATGGAAGACTGGCGTTGGCACAGAACTGCATAACGCGTTTTTGCTGGAGCTGTAATTCAGTGGCTGCAAATGCTTTACTGCATCCGAGGATCCCGATAATCATCACTAATGCTGTTTTATACATAAAATTGAAACCGTCCTTATTGAACTTTAAATGTTGCGGTTAACACTGTGTGGAGATGTATGGACTGGATAATACCCACATGCCTGCGCCTGCCAGTATACCGGCTCAGGTATTAAACCTAAGAGATCTGGTGCACCGGATTTTACCTTTTCATTTCGGTTTTATCTTGAGCCTGGCTCTTGAGTTTAAATTTAAAGGTATGGCGCATGCAGGTTTCACTGACGGGTTTTCACACATCCCGGCTGTAACCCATCATTGTTCATGAGCCAGGCCCTGGTATCCTGCCCAGCGTACGGCCAGCCGCTCTAAGTCCAGATCGTACACCAGCGGTGTGATTTTACGGCCTTCAAACAGCTCGCCCAGCTCAATGCCTGGCTTAAAATGAACGGTCAGGGTGGCCGGATCTATGCCCATAAGATCGGCATCAAACAGAGCATGCATTGTTGGAGTCATCAGGATGCCATTAGACGGATTGTACCGGGTTCCATGTTCAATGTGTGCCGCATCCAGGACACCGCCATTAACCCAACCGGTTACCGCACAACGGCCCGCGAAATTCTCGATGAGCAGAGCTTTAAATTTACCCTGTGCCACGCCACTACGTTGCGTCACTACGCGCTCGCAGTGCTCACCCTGGATATCTAGGGGTCGTCTCAGAATTCGGAAAATAAAGCACGCTAAGGCGTAGTCACCCCGTGACTCCCCCGCGCCGATGCAGCGAGCTTCGTTCCGTCTTGCAGTGACGCAATCAGCGGGCAGGAAACGTTCCCTTTCCGCGCATGGCAGGCGCACACCAGTTCAGACAGCACGGCCTCCATGCGTGCCAAGTCGGCCATCTTCTCGCGCACATCCTTGAGCTTGTGCTCGGCCAGGCCGCTGGCTTCCTCGCAATGGGTGCCATCCTCCAGCCGCAGTAGCTCGGCGATTTCGTCCAGGCTAAAGCCCAGCCGCTGGGCCGATTTCACGAACCGCACTCGTGTTACATCCGCCTCGCCATAGCGGCGAATGCTGCCATAGGGCTTGTCTGGCTCCGGCAGCAGGCCCTTGCGCTGGTAGAACCGGATGGTCTCCACATTGACCCCGGCCGCCTTGGCAAAAACGCCAATGGTCAGATTCTCAAAATTAATTTGCATATCGCTTGACTCCGTACATAACTACGGAAGTAAGCTTAAGCTATCCAAACCAAATTTGAAAGGACAAGCGTATGTCTGAACCACAAAAGTCTGAACCACAAAACGGGCGCGGCGCGCTCTTCGCCGGTGGGCTGGCCGCCATTCTTGCGTCGGCCTGCTGCCTGGGGCCGCTGGTTTTGATCGCCTTGGGGTTCAGCGGGGCATGGATCGGCAACCTGACGGTGCTGGAACCCTATCGCCCGATCTTCATCGGCGCAGCGCTGGTCGCGCTGTTTTTCGCCTGGCGGCGCATCTACCGCCCGGCGCAAGCCTGCAAACCGGGTGAGGTCTGCGCGATTCCCCAAGTGCGAGCTACTTACAAGCTCATTTTCTGGATCGTGGCCGCGCTGGTCCTGGTCTCGCTCGGATTTCCCTACGTCATGCCATTTTTCTATTAATCACAGGAGTTCATCATGAAAAAACTGTTTGCCGCCCTCGCCCTCGCTGCCGTTGTTGCCCCCGTGTGGGCCGCCACCCAGACCGTCACGCTGTCCGTGCCTGGCATGACCTGCGCCTCTTGCCCGATCACTGTCAAGCACGCGCTTTCCAAGGTTGAGGGCGTGAGCAAGACCGACGTAAGTTTCGACAAGCGCCAGGCCGTCGTCACCTTCGACGATGCCAAGACCAACGTCCAGAAGTTGACCAAGGCGACCGAGGACGCGGGCTATCCGTCCAGCCTCAAACGCTGATCCGTTAACCGAACTCGGGAGCGACACATGGGACTCATCACGCGCATCGCTGGCAAAACCGGCGCGCTCGGCAGCGTCGTTTCCGCGATGGGCTGCGCCGCCTGTTTTCCTGCCATCGCCAGCTTTGGCGCGGCCATCGGACTGGGCTTCTTGAGCCAGTACGAGGGGCTATTCATTGGCATCCTGCTGCCGATGTTCGCCGGCATCGCGTTACTCGCCAATGCTATCGCTTGGCTCAATCATCGACAGTGGCGACGCACGGCGCTCGGCACGATAGGCCCGATCTTGGTGCTGGCAGCGGTGTTTTTAATGCGGGCTTACGGCTGGCAGAGCGGTGGACTGCTCTATGTCGGCCTGGCCTTGATGGTTGGGGTGTCGGTCTGGGATTTCATCTCGCCAGCACATCGCCGCTGCGGGCCGGACAGCTGTGAATTGCCAGAACAACGTGGCTGACGGCAACAGCCGTAGCCACCACAGAAAAGGAAAAATACATGACCACCCTGAAAATCACCGGGATGACCTGCGACTCGTGCGCGGCTCACGTCAAGGAAGCCTTGGAGAAAGTGCCCGGCGTGCAATCGGCGCTGGTGTCCTATCCGAAGGGCACAGCGCAACTCGCCATTGAGGCGGGCACGTCATCGGATGCGCTGACTACCGCCGTGGCCGGACTGGGCTACGAGGCAACGCTTGCCGATGCGCCACCGACGGACAACCGCGCCGGCCTGCTCGACAAGATGCGCGGCTGGATAGGGGCCGCTGATAAGCCCAGTGGCAACGAAAGCCCGTTGCAGGTCGTCGTCATTGGTAGCGGTGGAGCCGCGATGGCGGCAGCACTGAAGGCCGTCGAGCAAGGCGCGCAGGTCACGCTGATTGAGCGCGGCACCATCGGCGGCACCTGCGTCAACGTCGGTTGTGTGCCGTCCAAGATCATGATCCGCGCCGCCCACATCGCCCATCTGCGCCGGGAAAGCCCATTCGACGGCGGCATGCCACCCACACCGCCGACGATCTTGCGCGAGCGGCTGCTGGCCCAGCAGCAGGCCCGTGTCGAAGAACTCCGTCATGCCAAGTACGAAGGCATCCTGGACGGCAATTCAGCCATCACCGTTCTGCACGGTGAAGCGCGTTTCAAGGACGACCAGAGCCTTATCGTTAGTTTGAACGAGGGTGGCGAGCGCGTCGTGATGTTCGACCGCTGCCTGGTCGCCACGGGTGCCAGCCCGGCGGTCCCGCCGATTCCGGGCTTGAAAGAGTCACCCTACTGGACTTCCACCGAGGCCCTGGCGAGCGACACCATTCCCGAACGCCTTGCCGTAATCGGCTCGTCGGTGGTGGCGCTGGAGCTGGCGCAAGCCTTTGCCCGGCTGGGCAGCAAGGTCACGGCCCTGGCGCGCAATACCTTGTTCTTCCGTGAAGACCCGGCCATCGGCGAGGCGGTGACAGCCGCTTTCCGTGCCGAGGGCATCGAGGTGCTGGAGCACACGCAAGCCAGCCAGGTCGCCCATATGGACGGTGAATTCGTGCTGACCACCACGCACGGTGAATTGCGCGCCGACAAGCTGCTGGTCGCCACCGGCCGGACACCGAACACGCGCAGCCTGGCATTGGAAGCGGCGGGGGTAGCCGTCAATGCGCAGGGGGCCATCGTCATCGACAAGGGCATGCGCACCAGTAGCCCGAACATCTACGCGGCCGGCGACTGCACCGACCAGCCGCAGTTCGTCTATGTGGCGGCAGCGGCCGGCACTCGTGCGGCGATCAACATGACTGGCGGCGATGCGGCCCTGGACCTGACCGCAATGCCGGCCGTGGTGTTCACCGACCCGCAGGTCGCCACCGTGGGCTACAGCGAGGCGGAAGCACATCACGACGGGATCGAGACCGACAGTCGCCTGCTAACACTGGATAACGTGCCGCGTGCGCTTGCCAACTTCGACACACGCGGCTTCATCAAGCTGGTCATCGAGGAAGGTAGCGGACGGCTCATCGGCGTGCAAGCGGTGGCCCCGGAAGCGGGTGAACTGATCCAGACGGCGGTGCTCGCCATTCGCAACCGTATGACCGTGCAGGAACTGGCCGACCAATTGTTCCCCTACCTGACCATGGTCGAAGGGCTGAAGCTCGCGGCGCAGACCTTCAGCAAGGACGTGAAGCAGCTTTCGTGCTGCGCCGGATGAGGAAAAGGAGGTGTTCAATGAGCGCCTACACAGTGTCCCGGCTGGCCCTTGATGCCGGGGTGAGCGTGCATATCGTGCGCGACTACCTGCTGCGCGGATTGCTACGGCCGGTCGCGTACACCACGGGCGGCTACGGCTTGTTCGATGACACCGCGTTGCAACGGCTGCGCTTTGTACGGGCTGCCTTCGAAGCGGGTATCGGCCTGGACGCACTGGCGCGGCTGTGCCGGGCGCTGGATGCTGCGGACGGTGACGGTGCGTCTGCGCAGCTTGCCGTGTTGCGGCAACTCGTCGAGCGTCGGCGCGAGGCCCTGGCCAGCCTCGAAATGCAACTGGCCGCCATGCCAACCGAACCGGCACAGCACGCGGAGAGTCTGCCATGAACAGCCCAGAGCACTTGCCGTCTGAGACGCACAAACCGATCACCGGCTACTTGTGGGGCGCGCTGGCCGTGCTCACCTGTCCCTGCCATTTGCCGATTCTCGCCATTGTGCTAGCCGGCACGACGGCCGGCGCGTTCATCGGGGAGCACTGGGGTATTGCAGCCCTCACGCTGACCGGCTTGTTTGTCCTGTCTGTGACGCGGCTGCTGCGGGCCTTCAAGGGAAGATCATGACCGCTTCCCAGCCAGCCGAGAGTGGGCAGCTTTGAGCTTCGCTACCAATCTGGAGGAGTACCACCATGAACGCAAACGCCCCGAACACTGCCAGTTGCACCACCTGCTGCGTATGCTGCAAAGAAATTCCGCTCGATGCCGCCTTCACCCCGGAAGGCGCGGAATACGTCGAACATTTCTGCGGGCTGGATTGCTATGAACGCTTCCAGGCACGCGCCAAGGCCGCGACAGAATCTGACATTGCGCCTGTCCCTGGCGGTTCGCAGCCGTCAGATTGAGGCATAGCTTAACCGGACACCTCGGCCTCTGTGCCTTTACTGCTTTTCGGTACAACCGTCAAGAACAGGCAGAGCGCTCCGATAGTTATCGCCACATCAGCGAGGTTGAAGGCGGGCCAGTGCGCAAGTCGCCAATGGAAGTCAAGGAAATCAACAACCTGTCCACGCAGCACACGATCCGCGACATTGCCCAGCGCACCGCCGAGGATCAGGCTGTAGCCCATCGCTTCGAGACGTGGCCGTTGCTGGCACAGCATGCGCCCCAGCCAAGCAGAAACAGCCAGACCCAGCGTGATGAAAAAGTAACGTTGCCAGCCACCAGCGTTCGCCAAAAAGCTGAATGCCGCACCCGGATTCAGGACATGAACGAGGTTGAAAAACGGGGTGATTTCGACTTGCTCACCGTAGGCAAACGTGCGGATGATGGCGAACTTCGTGAGCTGATCGGTCATGACAGCACTGGCGGCCACGGTGAACCAGACCCAAGCCGATGTGCGGCGGGCCGATTGCCACACAGGGGCGGCCAACGGCAGCAACCACCCGGCGAGTGCCGTGCAGCTCCATCCCAGCGTCCACCCCGCCAACACATCGGCCGGAAAGTGCATTCCGGCCGCGATGCGCGACCAGCCGACCAATGTGGCGTACAGCATTAAACTGAGACGACCACGGCGGCCCATCAAAGGCCAGAGCGCACCGACCACCATCGCGGCATAGGTGGCATGCCCGCTGGGCAGGCTGTAGTGAAGCTCTTTGTCCCCGATGACGCGCGCCAGGTCGCCAAGGACGGCAGGCGGGCGTGGAAAGTCGAACCATAGCTTCAAGGCGGTGGCGACCAATAACGCCAGCAAGAAGGCCGCGCTAAAACCAATAAGGCGATGCCGAACGGCCGTACCACGCGCCGGGTTTGTAGCCGATTTCGACCACCACCACAGACCCAACAGCATCAGCGGCGCTGTCCAGTAACTTCCCACGAGGCCAAAGAACCATGCCAGTGGTTTCAGCGTGGCGGGCGTGCCTGTGTTGATGGCTTGAAACAACGCGATGTTCAGGCCACCCCAGTCATAGAGAAAGAGTTTCCAGCTCATCGGCGCAACAACCTCAAGCCGTTGCCGACAACAAGCAAGCTGGCACCCATATCGGCGAACACAGCCATCCACATGGTCGCGTGACCCGTGAAGGTGAGCACCAAAAATACCGCCTTGATGCCAAGGGCCAGCACAATGTTTTGCATCAGCACCTGTGCTGTCGCACGCGACAGGCGCACGAAGGTCGGAATCTTGCGCAGGTCATCGTCCATCAGGGCCACGTCGGCGGTTTCAATAGCGGTATCTGTGCCCGCCGCTCCCATTGCAAAGCCAATGTCCGCACGCGCCAAGGCCGGTGCGTCGTTGATGCCATCACCGACCATGCCAACCTTGCCGTTTCTGGACAATTGCTCCACTTCGCGCAGTTTGTCGTCGGGCAGTTGGTTGCCTTGCGCGCGGTCAATGCCGGCTTGTGCGGCGATGGCCTGTGCCGTGTGGGGGTTATCGCCGGTCAACATCACGGTGTTGATGCCCAGAGCATGCAGCTCGGCGATGGCTCTCTTGCTGCTGTCCTTGATGGTGTCCGCAACGGCGAATAAGCCATGTACCCCTTTTGCGCCCACCAGCATCACGACGGTCTTGCCAGCGGTTTCCAGCGCAGCGATGCGCTGCTCCAGCTCTGGTGTGCACTGCCCCAGCTCTTCGAGCATCCGGTGGTTGCCCAGATGGTAGGTCGCACCGTTGATTTGGCCTTGCACACCCCGACCGGGCAGCGCGTTGAATTCGGCCACGTCGAGCAAGGCAACCCCGTCCGTCTGCGCGGCCTGTGCCACCGCCTTGGATACAGGATGGTCCGAGCGGGCCGCCAGACTGGCAGCGATGCTGCGGCTGTCCGAGGCGAGTGCATTGCCCCATGTGACAAAGTCGGTCTGTGCGGGCTTGCCGTGCGTGATCGTGCCGGTCTTGTCCAGAGCCAGCCAGCGCAGCTTGCGGCCTTCTTCCAGATAGACGCCACCTTTGATGAGAATGCCGTGGCGGGCGGCGGCGGCCAGGCCGCTGACGATGCTGACCGGTGTAGAGATCACCAGTGCGCACGGGCAGGCGACCACCAGCAGAACCAATGCACGGTAGATCCAGTCGAGCCATGCCGCACCCATGAACAGCGGCGGCAACAACGCGACGGCGATGGCAACGCCGAATACAACGGGGGTGTACCAGCGGGCGAACTGATCGACAAAACGCTGAGTCGGCGCACGACTACCTTGCGCAGCCTCTACCGCGTGAATGATCCGGGCCAAAGTGGAGTTGTTGGCCAAGGCGGTGACGCGGTACTCGAACGAGCCGGATTCGTTGATCGTGCCAGCGAACACCGAATCACCGGGGGATTTTTCGACCGGGAGGCTTTCACCCGTGATCGGGGCTTGGTTGACGGCAGAGCGGCCTTCCAGCACCTCACCATCAAGGGCGATGCGCTCACCTGGTTTGACCCGGACGCGGGCGCCGATGGTGATTTGCTTGGCGCCCACCTCGCGCCATGTGCCGTCAGCCTGCTGTACCGTGGCCTGTTCCGGGGTCAGGTCGAGCAGGCCACGGATAGCGTTACGAGCGCGATCCAGCGATTTGGCTTCGATTACCTCGGCCAGCGCGAACAGTACCATCACCATTGCCGCTTCGGGCCAGTGGCCGATCAACATGGCACCCGTGACCGCAATCGACATGAGGGCGTTCATGTTGAGATTACGGTTCTTGAGCGCGATCCACCCCTTCTTGTAGGTGGAGAGGCCACCCGTGAAGACCGCGACAAGCGCCAGAACGACAACCGACCAGTGATTGCCGTTGTGGAGCCAGTAGACCGCCTCGGCCGCCGATGCAGTGACCAAGGAGATGCCCAGCGGCCACCAGTTGGTCGGCGTGGTCACAGGGGCGGCGGATGGAGATGCGACCTCTGCCGTGTCCACGACCTGCGCCTCGAATCCAAGCGCTTGCAGTGCCACGAGCACGTCTGGCAGAACCTGGTTCGCATGGCGTACCGACAGCGTGCGCTGCATCAGGTTGAAATCGAGATCAGCAACACCGGCCACGGTGCCGAGCTTGTTGCGGATCAACGTCTCTTCGGTCGGGCAATCCATCTTGGCAATGGACAGCTTGGTCGTCTGCTCGGCCGACGCCTGATCCATGCGCACAGCTTGCATGCCGATGGCCTTCAGCGCCTGCTCGACGGGAGACAACGAAGGCAATTCGTGTCGCACGGTCAAGGTACGTTGCATCAGGTTGAATTCAAGACCCGCCACCCCCGCCAGACCGGCCAGTTTGCTTCGGATCAGCGCCTCTTCGGTCGGGCAATCCATGTTCTCGATGCGGTACACCGCTTGAGCCGATCCGGTTGCCAGCGGGGCCGGTGCCGTGGGTTGGATGATCGGCTCAGTCGTGCAGCCACACCCCTTTGAAGCGCATTCGCTCATGAGTAACTCCTGAAAATCTTCTATTCAGCCTCCATTAAAATCTCTATAGTCACTATAGAGTCAAGTGATAATTGGAGATTGATGCATGGAAATCAGAATTGGCGACCTCGCCAAGCGCTCTGGGTGCGAGGTCGTGACCATCCGCTACTACGAGAAGGAAGGGCTACTGCCAAAGCCAGCGCGAAGCGGTGGCAACTTTCGGTTGTACGGTGAGGCGCACATTGAGCGCTTGCAATTCATCCGTCATTGCCGTTCGCTCGACATGACGTTGAGCGAGATTCGCGCATTGCTGGGTCTGCGAGACAACCCGATGCAGGACTGTGGGGAGGTCATCACGCTGCTGGAGGCCCATATTCAACAGGTGGAAATGCGTGTGTCCGCGCTGTTGCAGTTAAAACGGCACTTGGTTGATTTGCGCGAGAAGTGTTCTGGCTCTCGATCTGTAGAGGCGTGCGGCATTTTGCAAGGGTTGGGCAATTGCCATGGTGAAAGTGCCACGAACAGTCAAACATCTGGGTAAGTAAGGGCTTAGCGTGCTTTATTTAATGAGATGGTCACTCCCTCCTTCCCGGTACTATGCTGAGGACAGGCTTTCATTCGGAGAACTATCATGGAAAACATTGCGCTCATTGGTATCGATCTGGGTAAAAACTCTTTCCATATTCATTGCCAGGATCGTCGCGGGAAGGCTGTTTACCGTAAAAAATTTACCCGGCCAAAGTTGATCGAATTTTTGGCGACATGCCCCGCTACAACCATCGCAATGGAAGCCTGTGGCGGTTCTCACTTTATGGCACGCAAGTTGGAAGAGTTGGGGCATTCCCCAAAGCTGATATCACCACAATTTGTCCGCCCGTTCGTTAAAAGCAATAAAAACGACTTTGTCGACGCCGAAGCTATTTGTGAAGCTGCATCGCGTCCGTCTATGCGTTTTGTGCAGCCCAGAACGGAATCTCAGCAGGCAATGCGGGCTCTGCATCGTGTCCGTGAATCCCTGGTTCAGGATAAGGGCTTTGTTGAATAAATCGAACTTTTGCTGAGTTGAAGGATCAGATCACGCATCCTCCCGACAACACAGACCATTCCGTGGCAAAGCAAAAGTTCAGAATCACCAACTGGTCCACCTACAACAAAGCTCTCATCAACCGTGGCTCCCTCACTTTCTGGCTGGATGATGAGGCCATTCAGGCCTGGTATGAGTCGGCAACGCCTTCATCACGAGGAAGGCCCCAGCGCTATTCTGATCTCGCCATCACCACCGTTCTGGTGATTAAACGCGTATTCCGGCTGACCCTGCGGGCTGCGCAGGGTTTTATTGATTCCATTTTTGCCCTGATGAACGTTCCGTTGCGCTGCCCGGATTACACCAGTGTCAGTAAGCGGGCAAAGTCGGTTAATGTCAGTTTCAAAACGTCCACCCGGGGTGAAATCGCACACCTGGTGATTGATTCCACCGGGCTGAAGGTCTTTGGTGAAGGCGAATGGAAAGTCAGAAAGCACGGCAAAGAGCGCCGTCGTATCTGGCGAAAGTTGCATCTTGCTGTTGACAGCAACACACATGAAGTTGTCTGTGCAGACCTGTCGCTGAATAACGTCACGGACTCAGAAGCCTTCCCGGGCCTTATCCGGCAGACTCACAGAAAAATCAGGGCAGCCGCGGCAGACGGGGCTTACGATACCCGGCTCTGTCACGATGAACTGCGCCGCAAAAAAATCAGCGCGCTTATTCCTCCCCGAAAAGGAGCAGGTTACTGGCCCGGTGAGTACGCAGACCGCAACCGTGCCGTTGCTAATCAGCGGCTGAGCGGAAGCAATGCACGGTGGAAATGGACAACGGAATATAACCGTCGCTCGATAGCGGAAACGGCAATGTACAGAATGAAGCAGTTGTTGGGAGATTCACTGACGCTGCGTGACTACGATGGTCAGGTATCGGAAGCTATGGCCATGGTGCGTGCGTTGAACAGGATGACAAAGGCCGGGATGCCAGAAAGCGTGCGTATTGCCTGAAAATCCAGCCAGCTACAGGGTCGTTCGCACGAAATCTTATTTATTCAACAAAGCCCAGGATAAGGTAAAAACAACCAATCAAATGCATGCTTTTCTGCTGGAATTTGGCATTAGCGTTCCCCGAGGAGCTGCCGTTATTAGCCGACTGAGTACCATTCTTGAGGATAATAGTTTGCCTCTTTACCTCAGCCAGTTATTGCTGAAATTACAACAGCATTATCACTATCTTGTTGAGCAGATTAAAGATTTGGAATCCCAGTTGAAACGAAAGTTGGACGAAGATGAGGTTGGACAGCGCTTGCTGAGCATTCCCTGCGTCGGAACACTGACAGCGAGTACTATTTCAACTGAGATTGGCGACGGGAAGCAGTACGCCAGCAGCCGTGACTTTGCGGCGGCAACAGGGCTTGTACCTCGGCAGTACAGCACGGGAGGTAGGACGACATTGCTGGGAATTAGTAAGCGAGGTAATAAAAAGATCCGAACTTTGTTGGTTCAATGTGCCAGGGTATTCATACAAAAACTGGAACACCAGTCTGGCAAATTGGCCGATTGGGTCAGGGATTTACTGTGCCGGAAAAGCAACTTTGTCGTCACTTGTGCTCTGGCAAACAAGCTGGCCAGAATAGCCTGGGCCCTAACGGCACGACAGCAAACTTATGTAGCATAACGGCAGAAATACACCGGTTTAAAGAATTACTGATCTGGTTTTGCGAATACTGATATTGATGATACTAACGGCCCACCGGCCTGTTGAGGAACCTGTAAAACGGAAAGGCTCATTGAAGCCGTATATTTTCTGGAGGTTCATCAGGCGCGGAACTCATCAAGGCGCGGGAATAAAATCCCATTCAGACGCCGGATAGATTCAAGCAAGCCAACTTGTCGTCAAAATCGGTGTTGCAAAAACGGGAGTGACCATAGATTCCGTTTTCTGAGACGACCCCATCTACGTCAGGTTTCCGCTTTGGTTCGCTGGTGGCCGTCTCAGCTTGTTTTAGGGTGGAACGTGGATAGGCCAGGTTATATGCTGCGCCTGTGGTCATTTGCTCGATGACCGCAGGTGCATAACCTTCTGCTTCCAGCTTACGATATGCAGCCCGGTAGTCTCTTTGGGTTTTCAGCGGGTATATCTTTCCGCCTTTACCATCGAAAGCGATAAACCAGAAATCGTCCGTGCCAGTTTCCAGATTTCTGCAACGTTTCAGATGCCATCCGCCTTCTCTCGCCCAGATGGTACGGTTATTTCTGGCATTCGTTTTGTCATAACCGTTCTCGTCAAGCCAGCTATCAAAGCTGGTCAGCCCCAGATCCTGAACCTCCAGAGAAGGCACTCGAATGACCTGCAAGGTATGGCGGGGTCTTGGCTCTCTCATCTTGATCTCTTCCTAGCGCTGGTCTGGGAAATACGGATATTGCGGGCCATATTCATAGTCATGCGGGCCTGGCTCAACTTCCCAGAATGGACGGCCGCTAATTGTCTTTGGACCGCGCTCGTTTACGATGTCTTCTACATCCTGAATATTAAATGGCATCGTTGCCAGTAACAGCTGATCTTCGGGTGTCAGCGTCACAGTTGCACCGTCGATACGGCTGTAAAGGTCGGCAAACTGTTTACCTGCACCGTGCAACCGGTGCTCCGCTACACTTCTGATTGCGTGTAAGTCCAGCTCCGCCGCTTCCATGCGATCCACGTATAGTTTCATTTCTTTACGCAAAGCGCTCAGCTCACGGGCTTTAATAAACCCGCAGGCGTACCCACCCAGGGCGATAACTGCAATGATTGCTAAAATTGCCATTTTTTTCTCTCACGTGATTGCGGCCGTTACTCTAGTCTTAATGTGAAGTCTGGGAATTCGCTGGATGTTAAGTACGTTTTCATCCCCAGACTGACAGATGCTAAGGCGCGATCCCAACACTCCATTTGTAAGTATCAGGCCCATCTTCTCCGCTGGTGGCATCTGCTACAATCTGTGCATAACGTTCTCCAGCAAGTTCTCTTACCATCTGATCCACGACCCATTGCAGATGATGCATTTCATCGGTTCCGCCGTAACGACAAGCCAACTCAATAGCCCGCTCTATTCTTTTTTGTTCTTCAGTCATACTGAATCCTCACGCTTACATCAGCTATTCTGAAAACATGCACACTATAAATTGCGGCTGTCATTTCTCAGCCAGGCGCCTGCATTGCTGCCTCATTCCATCAAAAATACTTTCCGCAAGCTGCTGGGGGAACTGGTCCGGAAGAAGCCCGCTAACACGTTCAATGACACCCGGGGTTCTGGCGATGATTTCCTCTATCATCGCCTCTGTCTGCTGTTTACTCAGGCCGGTTATCTCACCATGCCTGATCCAGTGGCGTCGTTGTATTCGATATATCTGGTAATAGTTGCTACTGCCACGTACGGCCATCGCCAGTTTGCACTTCTGCCAGGATATCTGATTGTTCCCATGACCGATCACCGGCCATGCCGACAACACATCATAGAGTGGTGTAAGGTGATAACGTCCCTGTGGCCCAATAGAAATACTGAAATTTTTAGCGTGGCCATCTGTTGCGGCCATCATCCAGAAAACTATCTGCGTCATAAAAAACTGCGCTTTGTCACGCTCAGCACGGTCTGAATTACTCAGAACTTCCATAATTTCCGATATACCTGGCCCGCCGTCCGCCTGATATTTTCGTAATGGCGAAATGCCCAGGGCCTGACACATATCCTCCTGGGGTAAACGAATGATCCATTGTCCGTTTCCTGACCATTTTCGGTCAAAACGTTCTACCACCAGCGCTTTCTGATCTTCAAAGTGAGCAATCTGCGTTCTTGCCACGGGGAGCCCGTACTGTTCGAGAAGTACCGAGCAGAGCCATTCATTTTCAACCGACGAGCGCATGTCGGCTTTCATGTTCCCCACAAGTCCGAGCGGTAGCTTGAATATATGCGTCGTTGGTGTATTACCCTCCGGCATACACCACCGATCTTCATGCCACAGTAGGGCTGTTTTCTCCTGAGCACCGGCAATAGATAAACGTAAGTCGTCGTTATCTTCTGGCCTGCCCGGTAGCAATGTCTCCGTGGTATTACGCAAAGTTGCCGCAATTTCTGATTCAGTAAGCGGGTGATACTTCACGGAATATAAATCTGTGGGTTCATCTCCGTCATGAAGCAGCTGTATCGCGCCCACGCAGTCTTTTCCCAGCTCCGTCAGAAGATCAAAAGGCTCCAGGCTATCGGCCTTGTAACGCATTGCCAGACGTCTGCGTATGCCTTCGCTGTCCGGGAGTAAATTATCAAAATAGTCACGTACCACATTTCCACGCCAGACCTGGTTCCCGGGAGTAAAAGGAAGGGACAATGACAGCGGCCTTCCCTGTTCGTCTGCACTCCAGTCAGGAAGGTATTGTAAGCTGTCTACCCCTTTACTTTTTTCCCAGTATCCGACTTTGATTCCGTTCATCCAGATTGCCAGACGCTGCTGTTTCCGGCTCATATCGTTACCATTTCTCCTGTCGTGCAGGTGAGTTTGATTTAAGCATTTCTTCCGTCTGCTTCCCCTCTGAAGAGGCGGTTGTCGAGGAGAAGCTGATTTTTACGCCCAGGATAGAAAACACCTTGAATAGCCGTTCAATGCTCGCACTGGCAGGGTTGGCTTCCAGACGTGAGTATGTCTGTTGAGTGACCCCTAACCTTTCGGACAGGTCTTTTTGCGTCAGGCCATTCGCCTTGCGAAAACCAATGAGCAAGGGACGCAACTGGTTGAGCGTGTTTAACGGGTAATCATTATTGATCATAAGCTGGCCTCAGTAGTTCCTCTGATACACCTTGTACGCTGTTTTCTAAACATACACCCTAAAAGCTGTAATATCAAATTAACAGCCTAAAAGCTGTTAAATAGAGAGTACAACCTTTAGGCTGTTACTAAGTGGCAGCATAAATCTTTATGAGGTTTGATATGAGAGAACTATCAATAATAAGCCGTTACGCTCGTACAGCATCCGGTAAGAGAGCTGACAGATCAGGATCATCGGTAAACGAGAAGCGGAGTATCTTATGGCCCTGTTGTGAGCTGTATAAATAACTACGAGCTACTCTCTGCCTCGGGGAGGAGGCAGAGAGAGTATTAAAAGCAAAGGCAGACATTTTTAGCAGCTGGTGGGCTATGGGGTTCCGGAGGTGCTCCGGTGAATGTTACTTGACTGGCAAGTTTCCTGCTATGATGGTCAATGCCTCGATGCTGTCTATATTGTTCTGAAGCCGTTCCAGTTCTGCCTTTTCAATACCGGCCCAAAGCTTTAAGTGTCGCTGATAAAGGGACCACTTGAGTGAGTGAAAACCATTCCAGGCCAACCCCATCCAGGAGGCGTAATTCGCATTGAGAATATTGCCGGTGATATACATTTTACCTGCGTTAACAGCACTGGAAGTTCCATAACCCAGGGCAAGCATCATCCGGAAGCGTGGATTTAGCCGCAACGGCATGGTATCCAGTAAGGTCTCCCCAAAAGCTCCTTTTCCCAGCGATACCTGTTTCGCCACATAGAAAACCCGCATCAAAACTTCCATTATGCTCATCGGAATACTTGTCACGATAAACTGACGAAAGTCATACCCGTTGACATACATGTACTCTATTTGTTTGCCGAAGTTAGAACTCCCCACAGGGATCCCCTCAAGCATACGAAGTAGCCCCATAAAAGGAGCCGGTAACCCCATGCCACGGTTTCCTTTTGCTGAGGGGGCATTAACATCCGATGCCAGGTGTCCAAACATTCTGGCGATGAGCCTGAAAATATTGGTTTCGTCTGTAACGCCTTTACTGGAAGGATAAACCACGATCTGTCCATTCTGAACCACCGTACAGGTCCCGTTCAGCATATCCTTTATACCGAAAATAATGCCCAGTACGGGATCGTGTGACAAAGCTCTTAAGCGGTGATTTGTGGGAGACAAAACGCCACCGGCCGCACCCACTAAATCGCTGCTGATCGAACTGTCTGGTGCCCCTATAGGGAACAAATCTGAGAGTTTTGTACTCAGGTCCTCCGGCAAAATGGCATTGAAGGCTTTCTGCACCTGTTTATTGAAAATACCATCCACTTCTGCCGTAAAGCTCACCGTAGGTTTTGGCGGGGCTCTGACGCAAAGTAAATCCAGCATGGATGCTATGAGCCCGCATCCGCAGGCAATAGCATAATCCCAGGCGTCGAGTGCGTAGCGATCATTAAATTCTTTAATATGATTCTGGATCCGGGCATCTACAACAGCCAAGTCATCCGTGGAGAGTATTGTGGCCAGTCCAATATCACCGCATACACGCTGGTTAGCCTCGCTATATATAGTCTTGAGACCAGTAGAATGCATGGCAGTATCTGAAGGGGTCATTTCTCGCAGATGATGTTCTTTAAGCGCCAGATGCTCCGCTTCATCAAGTTCAGTGCCGCTGATTAGCCCGGTCAACTGTGCCTTAAGGCTCTCTATATCACTGTTAATTGTCTCGTGAGCGTTCGCGATATCCTGACCACGGAGCTGAATATAACGGATGGCCCTGAACTCATCATCATAAGGAGACTGACTCATGTGTTTACCTCACCGCGACCAGGCTACCTTTTGGAGCTTTCTTAGTAAGCATGTCGATTGTTGCCTTGATGCCAGCAATTTCTGCCTTAAAATATTCCGCATTCGACATCAACCTTTCCTGAACTTCGTAGAGCTTTTGGATGGCCTGACTAAGGGCGGCTGTCAGTTTCGCATTTTTTTTGTGTTTCACTATCGCGTACCCGCCAATCCCTAACACAGCTACAGGTGCGGCCAATACCGCAATGCCTGCAACCATACCGCCACCGACGATAGACCCTGCTGTAGCGAGCCCGGAGGTTATGCCTGCTGCTGACACTCCCGTTGTACCAAGCGTATAGAGAGCACCGAAGGAAGCCGCTGCGCCTACGCCTGACCCCGCCAAAGCTGCTGCGCCCTCAGTAATACCCGGGAACTTATTTTCAAGCGCCTGAAGAGCACTTGTAACTTCATCCATTGCCTTCTTGCGAATTTTTTCGAGCTCTTCAGTTTCGGTAGCGTCCATTACAGGCCTCGTATTCATAACTTGCTGTGTGATAGGTGAAAAAGAGCACCATAAAAGTGATGAAGAAATCATGACTTACTATTGTGGCACTTTCGAGTTCATGTTTGTCAGTTTCAATGCTGTTGCTGTTAGTAAGGGCAGACGCCATATCGGGCAGACCCAAAATAACTATCGTGCCAGCGTCATTTTGGAACTGACTTTGCTAAAAATCAGTAGCGGACTGAACAGACATGTGTGGATTTGAATCTGGGCAGGTTCCAGACATTATTCCAACCAGACTTCCAATGACAAAATGCTCGTCATTCTCGGAGACGACATAGGGTCCACCAGAGCAACCATCGGTGTTGAAATGTGCTATTACAAAGCGAGTTGTGAGATGTTGGGGAGAATGATTTGAGCAATTTAAAGGCCAAATGCCTGAAACTTCACCAGGGAATGTCGAAATTGTTGTCTCATTCATTGGATATCCGACACCCAATGTACCCATGCCAGCTGCGGGAGCCAGGACCTTAAAGTAACTACTTACAGGCTGTTGTATTCCAGCTGGTAATACGATTTCTGCACTGTCAACAAACGGAATGCCGTCTTTAAAGTCTGCCCTGTCATTAGCCTCATTGAGAATGAAATCGACTAGAACAGGCTCTTCGTTCACCAGTCCTTGATGGTTAAGAAATTTGACGTAAAGTTTAAGTGTATTGCTGACGGGATAAATTTTTCCAAGAGCATTGGTAACAACATGGGCTGCGGTGAGAATCTTTTGCTGCTGACCATTATCGAAACCAAACGCAGTTGCTTCGAGATGGCTACTAAAATGAGGATCATTGCTTACATAGATTTTACAAACGTAGTTTTCAAACATTATTTCCTCCTTTTGCCGGTACCTAATCAGTTACACGGCTGCATGTTATAAACAACTAAACTCGCTTCCTGATATTTGAGTTTGTATGTTTTGCCAGGCACCAGCTCACCTCTGAAACACGGTTAGTCTCCTCCATGACATGGTTATGGCGATGGTCAGAAACTGTTATCGACGAAAGGCTGGAATTCCTTTAATGGCATTATCCATTTCAAGTCGTATGTCCTGAACGGGAGCGTATATTTTTATGATTCCAGATCTTAACCCTGAAACATTCCCCGTATCAAAACTGACCCGTTACAGATAAGTCACCACCGGTGCTGTCGATTAATTTAGTGAATTGCATGTCCTCATCCCATAAAGGGTAGGGCCTACCCCCGGCATCGAGCAAACCTGACCACCCTGCCCTTATTAAGACCCCACATGCGGCAATGGTGCCCTGTCCACGCCGCCCGCGAACTTTGAGGAAATGGGGAGAAAATAAAAAGAAAACAAAAAGTTATCGGCTGAAGTACCGGCGCAGATCGGGAATCAGGCGAAGCCTGACAGCACGTTAGGGCCTGGCAGGGGGCTTGAGGGATGAGGACATGCAATTGTGATAACCTTCCCGCCACGGGGTCGGTTAAATTCGTATCCTGCCGGTGCAATTCCAACGGCCGCGTTACCAGTTCGCCGGGTAGCATGGCCAGCAAAGCCAGGCATCGAGCACCCGGGTTTCACTGACGGCCGCTGCATAGACGCCGGTATCCGGGAAGAAATAAACCGGGGTGGCGTTGTTCAGCTGGTCGCCTTCATCGGCCAGAGCGCCGATCACCTCATGAGGCTTAAGCAGCATATCCGTTAAATATTCATCCGGGTGGATGGCATTCAGCGATATGGCCATCTCCAGAAATTCATCCAGGGTATGGCGGGTACGATACCCCCGGAAAACCTCGTATGAAGGCGTGACGCATTCACCATCCAGGGAACAGGCATCGTAACCGGCCAGCTGCTCTTCGGTGAGTCCGGAGGCATGCTTTGCCACAAGATTCGTAAATTGCTCTTTATCGTCCATCACAATCCTTACGCTGTAGGGGCCTGTTTGTGTTATCACTGCTTCCGGTTTTTACTTCGCACAACCCGGCAGGTATCCGGTCGCCCGGGCGTCCTTTGCGGTCTTGTTCGCCCTTCGCCTGAATTACGTCAAATCCCTTTCACTACCCGGCCGCAGGGTGACACCTCCCCTTTTCTCCGGAAGCGAAAGAGGAAGAACAGTTTAACAGCCCGGATCCTCAATAATTTTCGCGTAACGGACTAAATAACCGGTTTATGCAGCTTCTGATAACCACAGACCGCGATAGAATAAAACGTCTGGTGAGGAACCGGAGTGTTATGTAAGCGGGGGGTTTAACTGGGTATCTGTGTAGTCCTATTTAGCCAGATATCCCGAATAAAAACCTCAACGATTAGGTAAACGAAATGGATGGATTCTGGTCGATGTTCTGTTTGTTTGTCGTGGTAGTTTCACTGCATAAAGCCCTTTCTGTAGCAGCAGCACGAGCAGACGCAGCAAAATTAAATATGCTTCTCAGAATGAGAAAGTTTAAAAAGTAGCTTTCAAGACATCTGAGAATTCTTTTAAATCCTCAGAGGAAGTTATATGTTTAGGCTATTTGCAAACTAAGGTTGGAATTCCATCATTCTAGCCTTAGATCTTTGATCAAGTGAAGTTGCTCACTTGGTTGGATTTTACCGTTTCCTGACGGCTTTTCAGAAGCGAGGGCTGGTTGGAATGCCTTCCAGCTAGAAGTCTTGCAGATGCTCTCCGGGCATTAACTCATTGTCGAATCTGCACCAGTATCACTAGGTTGTTGAGCGGGCGATTAGCTTTTTCACTGAGCCGCTGTACACTCGACTGCTTCAAGAAGCACTACTTACCATTTGCCTGCCGTAAGGTCTGTTCTTAGCTGGATTTTTTTGGGAGGATACGCAGTCATGACAACTCAATCCAGCTCAATACAATACGCTTACGCGCTAGACGGCGAGGGCACCCTCACGCACATTGGCGCTGCCCTGCGCTCACATACTTACACCTGCCCAGGTTGTAAGAGCCCCCTGACCCCGGTAATGGGCGAGTTCAACGCTAAGCACTTTCGCCATTCGGAAGAATGCTGTGCCCTTGAAACCTATCTTCACAAGTGCGGCAAAGAAGCATTCTTCTATCGCTACCAACAAGCTCTCAGCCGTGAAATGCCTATTAGCCTTGAGCTGGAGCGCCGGGTTGCCTGTAATGGTTCTCGTTTAGCCTTGGTTAGAGACGAAGCACGTCAGTGCGTAAAATCCGTGCCTGCACGCTACAACTTGACTCAATTTTTCGATCAGGCAGAGCTGGAAAAACACGATAAGGTCACAGGGCTGCGACCAGACGTGATGTTGTATGATACGACTGGCGAAAGGCGTTGCTACGTAGAGATTTGTGTCACACACCCCTGCTCTCAAGACAAGATCGAAGCCGGTATCCCGATTCTTGAGTTTAAGGTCCAATCTGCCTCTGATATTCAGATGTTGCTTACCGGGGCCTACTCGATCAAGGAGAAGATCCTGAGAGTATTCAACTGGCTTCCCCCGTTTCAATCTGTGGACACCTGTAGCGGCGTCTGCTCAGTAGGTAACGTGGATATGTCTGTCTGGAGTTTAAGTGGTTCCGGCCGACTCAACGAACAAACGATGCCGCTCGCTGAAGTGGATTTAACAATCAATTCTGACGTGAACACATGGCCTAGATCGTTAGGGGCCGCTGAGCTGGCTGATAACTTACGAGCTTTTATCCGTCACGCCGATCCTCATTCACTATTTCCCAACTGCATTATGTGCGAGCAAGCAGGCCGATGGGAGGATGGCTATCTGCAATGTCACAGTAAGGCAAAGATCGTTCCCTACACCGAGGCCCGTCAGTGCGCCAATTACAAGGTTAAGGCATGACCAAAAGACTGACTTGGGAGCAGAAAAGTATTGTCAGCCATGACACCGGACATGCGTTGGTAAAAGCCGTACCTGGTAGCGGGAAAACAACCACACTTGTAAAGCGCGTTGAGCGGCTGGTCAAGACGGGAACTGATCCTCGCTCCATTCTGATCCTGATGTACAACAAGTCGGCGCAGGTGAGCTTCACGGAGAACTTGAAGACGGCACTGATGTCGAGCGTGATTCCAGAAATCCGCACGTTCCACAGCTTGGCCTTAAAGATTGTTGGTTACGGAGAACGCCAACAGATAATCAAGAAGAAAGACCTCATTACTCCAAGCGACTACCGCTATGAGCAACTGGTAAAGCAAGCCTACCGCTATGGCTTTGACCATGAGGCGAATTATATTGACCCCAATGAAATTGAAAACTTCGAGCTGTTTATTGCTCGCTGCCGGGCGGCGGCCGTAACTCCTGTTGATGCTGCCAATGATCCAACGTTCAGCAACATCAAACGGGAGTTTATTCACGCCTATGGCCGCTATTGTGAGCTGCTGGAGGAAAACAGTCTGCGAACCTTTGATGACTGTTTGATTGAGGCTGTCGCACTGTTGCGTAATGACAGCAGCCTTGGTGCCCACTTCAAGCACATCATTGTTGATGAATATCAGGACGTTAACCTGATACAGCATGACATGACCCGCTTGCTATCTAAGTCGGATACGTCGGTTATGGCTGTTGGTGATGTTAACCAGTGTATTTATGAGTGGCGTGGTGCTCGACCAGACTTTATCGGCGGACTGTTTGAAAGGCACTACCCGAATACGAAGGTGTTTCAACTGTCATGCACGTTCAGATTTGGCCATGAGCTTTCCTTGATGGCTAACTCGGTAATTCGGCGCAACTCTACAAAGCTGACCAAGCTTTGTGTCAGTCATCCTAGCACCCCCAAAACAGAGGTCAGATTGCACTTTGATAACTGCCTATCCAAGGTGCTATCAAACCTCTCGGTGAGCAGTGGAACACAAGCCATATTGTCCCGCACTAAGGCGAACCTTGCTGAGGCGGAAATTGCTTTACGCCTGTGTGGGCTACCTTATCGCTACCTCAATGGTTCAAGCGCATTACACACCCGCACCGAAATCGGGATACTGGTAGTTGGCGTCTTGCTGTCTGTGTACGGCGATCTGCGGCTACTGGAAAACCATCCCAACAAACAAGCGATTGTTTACGGCTTTCTGAAGGAGGCTGGTTTTAGATGGCAGAAAGGGCAATTCAAAGCGGCGCTCAGTGGATTGATGGCTCCGCACGCCGACCTATGGTCTGCTCTAGGTCAGTTATTCGAGGGCGCACAATACCAAAAAGATCGGCTGGGCAGGCTCGCCACTATCTGCCAGAAAGACGGAGAGGAAACGCCTGCTATCGATGTGTTACGACGCCTGAGTATGGAGGGTTTCATTGATAGTGTTGGCTCTGAGGGTGTAACTCGCACTGGATCGAACGACCAGCAACGAGGGGTCGTGAGGATCGGGGAGCTACTTGACTCCAGTAAGATCGATTCCCGCACGTTTTTAAACCTTATCTTGAATCCAGGCGAGGCTGCTACTGACTGCGATCCCTTCATCCTTTCCACACTGCATGGTTCCAAGGGGCTGGAGTGGGATAACGTAATACTGATCGGGCTGAATGAGCAGGAATTTCCTGGCGGCAAACCCGATGATGTTTACAGCGTTCGCACATCGATGAACACCCCTCCGGCCGAAGAGGAAATCGAGGAGGAACGTCGGCTGTTTTATGTCGGTATCACTCGCACAAAACAGCAGCTAAATCTGGTGGTCCCTCTTGATGAAGGGCTTGCGCGGTGGCTCAAAAACCGCTGGGATAGCACCCCGAAGAAGTCACCGATAGCTACTCGCTTCGTCTATGAGGCTGGCTGGACTGCTTGTGCGGTTACCAGTGATGCGATCTATAACAGCACGGTAGAGAAACAGAAGGCTGACTTCAGCAAGTTTCACCAATGGTATCTAAGAGATCTTCAGCGGCTAAAAGTCTAGGGCTACCGATACTTTTCGATTTCAGACAGGTGCTCGTTATCCAGATCAATTGTGGCTTTTCTTTCAGAAGCGAGCTTCTTCGCTCGCTTTGCATACTGAAGCCCCTTGGCTGGCTGCTCTCCGCGTAGGATCTGTTCAGCCTGCTTGCTCGTGCTGTGCCCCAGAAAGCGTTCGTACTGCTCGTCAGATACCTCAGTGCCGATCAGTCGTTCGATCCAGCCGCTTTTCGGCGGGTAACTTACGCCCAGCGCAAGCAACTGCCTTTTCTGTACCCACTATTTCCGGCGCGGCCGGCTTCAATCAAGGCTTTGGTTAGAACTACAGCCATTTGGGGACTCTCATACACAAACCTGAACCATGCGGGTCTGATTGGCGGTCAAGATAGCAGCGCATCGAAATCAACACTGAACTCTGCTTCTAAGAACTCAATCGTGGCTGGTTGGCTATCGAGCGATGCTTCCCGTGTAGACTCCAGTGCGCACTCCAATCGACGCAGCAGAGTAAACGGCAAAATGATCTTGCCGAAGTCGGTATGCTTGAAATCCCCCCCCACAGGTCTTCCGCGTTCTTCCAAATGAAATCAGCTTGCGAAGCAGCCGAACCTACGAACTCTGCCATCTTGGCCTCCAACCAACTTTTGCACGAAACGGCACATCTTCCAAAAGAGGGTTGTCAACCAAGTTTTGCACAAAACGGACTTTGATCCATTTCTAACTAAAATCTACAATCCAACCTCAGATTGCAAATAGCCTATGTTTATTACAGATGGTATGGTTCGTGTTTTTGTTTATTCGATGGCAACTGTACTCTTTCTGCCGCTTGGCTTGTTGAAAAGCACGTGGTGGTTTTCACCATTGTTTGCGATAGCTGCTATTGATTACTTAATGTTTCTGCGTCGACAAGGCTAGTTGCTGAACCTCATACCTCAGAGCAATCTGTATGTTTTTTACACCACTGGTTAAAAGGTCAGGCTACGTTCCTGACGTTTTTTAAAAAACAGTTTTATGTTTGATGCGTTACTGGTCTGTCTGGTAACCCAGTGGTACATTACCATTATTAAGGCTGGCTGGCGGTGGTGCATCATGCTTAAACGACCCTCTCTGAGCGTACTTTCCGACAGTCCTGTGCACCGCACCACTTACCCGGCAGGCCTATGTCTTGGTTATTCTTCGTTGTACCTTTTTCTTCAGCTTTATCCCTGACATGTCTGTCTGAACAGTTCTAAGCAAACCGGAATGTTGTCATGGCCAAAGTACAAGGGCTCTTTGTTGGATACCGAAAATTCGCTGTTGATCGTGACTGGCTTCGTCAGCAGGAAGAACAACGTTATCGGGATCGCCAGCGACAATTTGATGAATGGTCCAGGAAATGGGTCACTGTAACCAGGCTCAAAGAGACTCGTTTATGGACTGACGGAGCCATCAGGCGATGGTTGGGTGAACCTCAGCAGCAGGGTAAATATAAAGTTTTCCCCGTTGAAGCGGTTTTGGCTGCTGAGAAGTTGAATGAGTTTCGGCTCTGGCTTAAACCCCGACTGGAAAAGAAACGTGCCCAGCACCACCACTTTTTAATTCCATTTCTGTAAAGTAGAAACAACGGCAGTTCCGGCCGCATTCAAGGCTTCGGCATCTGGTCAGAAATAAAGCGCCATTTTTCAGTATAAGGGAGGTTAGATAGTGGAAGGTATTGAGACACTGAGTTTGCAGCTTGATGAGAATGAAACTATGGCCCTTGCTCAATTAGTTAAACGTCTGAGCTGGAGCGATCTTCGTGGCTGTGCTGTGAGTGACGAAGAAGCCTGGGTAATGAAAAGCGCAATTGAAAAATTACAACAGGCGTTAAGGGAAGAAGGTTATGCGCCTCGATGAGGCTGGCTTCGTTCTTTATTCCGATAACAAATTTGCTTAAGGACTAACTATGAGCCAGCACTGGTATGAGGTGAAAAGCAATCAGGGAATTGTTCAGGTGATTGTTGGGAGAAGATATTAATGTAATGCGTTTCTGCATTACATCAAGCAGATTAGCTTTTTCTGGTCAAAATAGACGATGTGATTTTTCTTTAGCCGAAGTCCATCCGCTCCCCACGCAACCGGTAAAGGTTCGCAGGTTTAATAAAGATAGGTTTCGTATCTCCCTAAGGGTGGGATAGGTAAACTCATAATGGCATCTGTGTTTACTATGTAAGTATTCGGGTAAAATTCATCTAATACAGTAAAGTTTAGTTTCTTACAAAAGCTTAATAAATATGGGTTTTTCACGTCTTCTATTACAACATCGCACCAGGGATTCGATTCACAGCAAAGCTTCAGAAAAGACTTAAACCATCCCTTGTTTTGTATTTCTTCCGGAAGCCGTACCACATGTATGGTCAGACAATCTCCATGATAACGATTAGTACTTTGTCTAAGCCCTACAACAATCCCCTTTTCTTGAATCTGTACACCTGCCTGATGCTCTTTCATGTCGGGCGTATAGTGCCTTGCTCTGTTTAACCAGGCCACCAGCTGCTGAGCCGTACTTGGTGATTCTTCAGCTATCCATTTCAGGTACTTGATGCGGTCCATATGCGCCTCCCTGTACGATTTCCAATGAACAAAGGCTCTACAGTATTAAGCTGCTGTAGAGCTCATTCAACCAAGCTCAAACTGTGCGTATTAAAGGATGCCTAACCTTTTTGTTTCATCGATCCACGGTCTGAATTCTTCCAGTAGATTATCATATAACTTTTCATCGCTAATCGAACCGAAATCATCCATGGCAAAGAAGTGGGTGTTATCAACCCGGCGGTCAGTAAAGTCATCCAGATTTTTGAGGATACCGTAGCTTGAACCACCCAGGCCGACAAACTTCCAGAAGATGGGGTAGTTGGCAGAACGCCGGATTGCATCTTTAATCGCCCGGGTCTTGCTGATCCCGCCATCGGTAATAAATACAACATACACCGGGATTTTCGAGTCCTTAAAGTAGTCGACTATTTCTTCCATCACAGGAGGCTCGTTGTTTGTCCCTCCGAGGCCCGGCAGGTTCTCCCAGGCTGAACGCTTTCCAGCCCCGCGAATGGACTGAATATATGTGTCCAGGTTGTCCAGTGTGACGTTTGGATACTTCTTATGCTTCTCTCCAAATCCCCAGACATCCATTTCACCGTCGTCGTCGAACTGGGCGGCAAGAACGGCGATGCGGTCCAGCACAGACTGAACGTTACCCTTACTGAACTGGCCACTCATTGAGCCGGATGCGTCAAGTACAAATGCAACCGCTGCCTCAAGGGTGTCCAGTTTATTTTTAGTAAGACTGACCGAGGCTTTTTTAGCGAGGCTTACAAGGCGCGGAGATCTGGTTTCCAGTTTCTTTTCCAGACTGATACGAGCAGGCTTTGCTGGCTGCGGAGCTGGCTGTGCGACATCAACGCCATAGCTAATGGCCAGAGGCTCAAGACCACCGTTGAAACCCTGCCCGAGCGCACGAAGCTTCCAGGCGCCATTGTGCCGATATACTTCACCCAGGATAATTGCTTTCTCACTGCGGCCCTGAGTCTCAGCCTGGAACTCAGCGATTCCTTGAGCCTGCATGCTCAACGAACTGAGCCCACTGATGGTATCTTCACCATCAATGACAACTGTGATTGCAATTTTACTGATGTTCGCAGGAACACGATCCAGTGCTATCTCAATGCTGGACTGCTGAGAACCGGTAACGAGCTTTACTGCCCCTTCAGGAGAAGACAGATTATTGTAAAAGATAAAGTCAGAATCGCCGCTGACCTTTCCCTGAGCATTAAGCAGGAACAGGCAGGTATCGGGTTCGCCTTTAAAGCCGGATTTGGTAGGGTACTGAAGATTCAGCCTGATCGCAGATTGCTGAAGTGGTATGTTTTGTCCGGATTGTAGATTCACATTAACTCTCCTGATTTTTGATTATTTTAAAGCGCAGCGTTTATATAGGTTCCCCTGGCTTAGTTCAGGACGCTGGATTTCTGGTGAGGCGTATATATGGTGTGACACCATATTTCATCACGTTGAAGTTTCTATACCTGTTGAATTGGAATTTCCATTGGTCGGGTATTTTATCTTCCAGAACCCGTGCCTTCATAAGTCGCAAACGTAACATATATCAGAGGGGCATGCTGTTGATATAAGGCACGGAATACAGGCTTTAACCAGCAACCAGAGAAAAATCCGTTTCCTGCCTTTAAAAGGCTCACGTCAGAATTAACATCTCTCTGCTTTCTGAGATTCCCGAACCCTTTCTGCCCCCCCCCTCCTGATAGCGGATCGCAACCAAAAAAAACCCCGGCATTGCCGGGGTATGATTCAGCGTTATTTTAGATGTTAACGCCGTGCTGGGAGGCAAGAGCCGCCAGGCCACCGGCAAAGCCCTGACCGACAGCTTTAAACTTCCACTCAGCGCCATGACGATACAGTTCACCGAAGACCATAGCGGTTTCGGTTGAGGCATCTTCAGACAGATCGAAACGGGCAATTTCCGTGCCGTTGTCGTTGTTGTAAACGCGCATGAAGCTGTTGCTCACCATGCCGAAGTTTTGTTTACGCGCTTCTGCATCATAGATGGTAACGGCAAACACCAGTTTTTTGATATCTGCTGAGACTTTGGTCAGATCGATTTTGACCTGCTCATCGTCGCCGTCGCCTTCACCGGTACGGTTGTCGCCCTGGTGCTCTACCGCGCCATCAGGGCTGGTTTTGTTATTGAAGAAAATGAAATGCGCATCTGACAACACTTTACCGTCTTCGCCTACTGCGAACACGGAAGCGTCCAGGTCAAAACCCTGACCATCGGTTACACGGGCATCCCAGCCTAGGCCAACCATAGCAACATTCATGGTTGGTGCTTCTTTGGTCAGAGATACATTGCCGCCTTTTACGAGAGAAACTGCCATTTTTAGCTCCTGCAAACAGTTGAATGAGGGCTGCATTAACAGCCCCGGGTAGAAAAGTTACTTTTTGATCAGGACGCGTTAATGCCGTACTGAGCACATACAGATGCCAGACCACCAGCATAACCCTGACCTACTGCGCGGAATTTCCACTCACCATTGTGGCGATACAGCTCGCCGAACAGCATGGCAGTCTCAGTGGACGCATCTTCGGTCAGATCGTAGCGAGCAACTTCAGTCTGGTTATCGTCATTAACCAGACGAATAAACGCACCGGATACCTGACCAAAGCTCTGGCGACGAGCCTGAGCATCGTGGATGGTCACAACGAAGATGATCTTGTCAACTTCAGACGGGACGGCGTCCAGTTTAATTTTCAGCGATTCATCATCACCATCGCCCTCACCGGTGCGGTTATCGCCGGTGTGCGTTACGGAACCGTCGGATGACGTCAGGTTGTTATAGAAGATGAAATCTGAATCGCCGCGCACTTTGCCGTTTGAGGCCAGCAGGAATGCTGAAGCATCCAGGTCAAAGTCCTGACCGTCTGTTGAACGCGCATCCCAGCCAAGGCCCACCAGGACGTTTTTCATTGACGGAGCTGCTTTACTTAGGGAGACGTTCCCGCCTTTGGAAAGAGAAACACTCATAAAATAACCTCTTCGATTAGTAATTGTTCAGGTTAACACTTAAGGGGATTAACTCCCCTTTTCCTCAGATTCAGGTTTGCCCGGGAACATGACGCTTGCGAGAATGCCCAGCGCCAGTACACCCAGTACAACATACAGGCTGGTTGTTGCCGCGATGCTGTAACCATGATGCCAGATGTGATCGGTCGCATTCAGGCCGAGTTTTGCCGCGATGAAGAACAGCAGCACGATAACGGCCTTCTCCAGATGAACCAGGTACTGTTTCAGTGCCTCAAGGACAAAGTACAGAGTACGCAGGCCCAGGATAGCAAACATCATGGCACTATAGACGATAAGCGGTTCACGACTGACGGCAATGATTGCCGGTACCGAGTCAAACGCGAACATTACGTCCGAGAGTTCAACCACAGCCACACACAGGAACAGCGGGGTCGCATACAGCGCCGCTTTTTTACCACGGCCAATGGTGACATCGCTGTTTTCTGGTTTCGCCAGTTCAGCATCCACTTCCTTCTGGTTAAGCAGGAAGGCATGCCCTCTGAGCTTCGGCCAGATAGGGAAGAAGCGTTTAACCATGCGGTAAGCCAGATGCTGGGAGTAATCCTCAATTTCATCATCGTCATCACCGCTTTTAAGCATCATGACCGCTGTCCAGGCAACGATAATAGCGAAGACAACTTCAACATACGGCCCCAGACTCAGCAGGCTCGTACCGATGGCGACAAAGATGCCCCTGAAGACAATGGCACCAATGATCCCCCAGTAGAGAACACGGTGGCGATAACGATCCGGAACGGCGAACCAGGAGAAGATGGCCATCATGACGAACAGGTTATCGACCGACAGCACTTTCTCCAGCGCATAACCCGTGACAAACAGACTGGCAACCTCAGCACCGTGGTGGATATAGAGGAAACCGGCAAATGCCATCGCAACCACAACCCAGAATACGGACCAGAGCGCCGCACTCTTCAGCGAAATAGGCTTGTCATCACGGTGCATAAACAGGTCAATAAAGATGGCACCGACTGAAAGCGCAATAAAAACAATGACCGTTTCAGTCGGGAAGCCGATGTGTGTGGAAACCATATTTTACCCTTAGGGATGTGGATCAGAGGCCAAATTCAGCCGGGTCGAAGCCCAACGCGATAGCGATCTCGCGGGAGGCCAGTTTCTCGTCCTGATCGAAGTTACCGTCACTTTTCGCAACGGCAATACCAACACGTAAGGCCAGCTGAGCGGCCTCAGGCTGATCTTTCAGCGCCAGGATGTATTTCATGGTTTCGCCCTTGCCGATTTCAACATCGAAATCGAAGCTTGAAACCAGTTTATTGAAGAACTCAATCACCTCATTGGTATCGAAGACCTTCAGCTCTTCTGAAGAGCGCAGAAAGCCCATCATTTTCTGCTTTTCTTCCGAACTTACGCCGTCACTCGATACGGCAATACGGGCACATACAGCAACGGTGCCCTGCATGAATTTTTTGTTTTTGAAACGGCCAACCTGGCGGGTCAGTTCGTCACGGCCTGAGTTAATGGCACCTTTAACTTTGTCGAAAAAGCTCATACCTGTTTCCTTTGTTGCTGTGTTATTTAGAACCGGCGCTCCAGCGAAATCCCCAGCCAAATGCCCGGTCCATTTCGTCCTGGCCTTTGAAGTACTGGTTAATTCGCTCGACTTTAATTGCGCCGTTTTCGTTTACGAGTCTGGCAATGGCGCACAATGTGCGACGGTTTTCACCTTCGGTCAGGCGGGTCTCAATGGGCGGTTGATCCGGCACATGAATGGTGACCACACCATCAGTCTTGTCCCAGCTGGGAACACCTTCATAAATAAAGGCGTAAATCAGCACTTCGCGGATATGCTTCCATTCACGTCCATTGATATGCAGCCACTCGCCGTCTGATACATCACCCGTCCGGTCATCGCCCTTGAGCTGAACATACGGTTCATCGCGATAATCACCGAATGCATTACCGAGCGCCTGAATGACCGATTTATACCCGTCCTGAAGCTCAACAAAGGCCCCCAGATCCAGGTCGATTCCTTTGGAGCCGAACATGCCTGCAAAGCCTGATTTGCCGCTGCCCCGGTGCCAGTTCAGGTTGATCCGGATTTCACCGAAGTTATCCCGTTTGGTCAGGCTGATTGCAGGCTTCTCTTTTGTCAGCGATACCTTGCTCAGGCTGATTTTTGTCTCAACTGGCGGAGGGGTTACAACCGGAGGAGTCGGGGCTGCGGGAGCCGGTTCGTCGGCAATATTTACGCCGAAATGCTCTGCCAGCGGTTTAAGTCCACCGTTGAACCCCTGCGCAACGAAGCGGAATTTCCAGTCATTATTACGACGGTAAAATTCACCCAGAATTAAGGCTGCTTCCTGACGGCCGCTCAGTTCGACACTGCCGCTAACCAGGCCGGTAGCCCCTTGCTCCACGTCGATGGAAAGATTACGAAGACCGGACACCGTCTGCCCACCGTCACAGGTCACGGTGAACGCAATTTTCTGGACATCAGGTTTCAGCCGGTTGAGCGCGACAGTAAAGGTTGAGTACTGGCCTTCACTGACCAGGCTGACGGTACCATCATCGTTACGTGGCTGACCATAAAACACCATGTCCGCATCACCCTGCACCTTCCCGTCGGCATACAGGCGAAACGCCGAAGCATCCACCTGGCCGCCCGAGGTGATCCGGACCCGCAACTCCTGGGCTGGAACGGGGGCATTGCCCCCCGGCGTCAGGTTCATTAGCGAATAACCGCTGAAACGATATCGGAGTGCATATCGTCAATTGTGCGGCCGCGACAGGCATGGCCAAGGGCGGTAAAGTCCCAGTTGCCGTTATTACGGCGCAGCGAAGAAATAACGATCCCGGTATGTGAGCCCTGCTCAGTCAGCTTGTAGCGAGCCAGCTCTTTGCCGGTTTGATCGACAACGCGGCAGAACGCGTTTTCGACGTCATTGAACGACTGACCACGGAAGCTGTTTACCGTAAACGCCAGGTATTCAACGTTTGCAGGCAGTCGGGAGAGGTTGACATTAATCACCTCATCGTCACCGTCACCTTCACCGGTCAGGTTATCGCCACTGTGCACAACAGCGCCGCAGGTGGATTCCAGTTTGCGGAACCAGATGGTGTCAATTGTTTTACCGGTGCTGTCCATTAATACGCAGCCAGCATCGAGATCGATTGAGTCGTTGCCTCCAAACAATCCTCCAAGAAGACCTTTTTTCTTAACCGGATCCCAACCGAGACCGAAATGAAGCTGGCTTAATGCAGATGATTCTTTGCTGAGTGATACCGTCTGGTTCTTAACTAATGAAACCATGTTTTATTCCTTAAAATGGTAATGACCGAGACAATCAAAGGTATATTTAGTAACTGACGAAGAAAATCATATCATGATGAAGTTCTCTGACAAGGGAAATTTTGGTAGTTTTCTGTAAAAACACAAAAAGAAATCCTTTTCAGGGTGTTAATTTTCTAAGTTTAATTTAAATATCAATGTGTTATCAGGAATCCAAAAAACCTGACGCACTCCATAACCACAGGAGTTATTAATCATATTATGATTGACATGTAGCTTAGACACTCATAGACTCACTTCTCAATCATAAATTTGCATGGCGTTCCGGATAATTAAAAAAAATGAACAAGAAAATTTGGTTTATGGAAGGTTTATCCTCCCAGCGAGATATTATTCAGGGGGTAAAATCATTTGCAAAAAAAAATAATTTTGCCATTACCGTTTTTGCCTCCCACCGTAACGAAAGAAATGAAATCCTTTCCGTTGCCGACTATTCTTTGACTGAACCTGAAGATCCTCAAAAACGTCTTCAGTTTATCCAGGAAACCATTCAGTCCTACGGCATCCACCATATTCATACTGGCCGTAACAGCCAGTGGTTTGAAGAACACCGTTCAGCCATTGAATCGACCGGTGCCACCCTTACTACCGGTGCAACGGGCGTCGACTGGTTAACTCTGGCTGACGAAAAAGTTACTTTTGCTCAGTTTATGGAGCAAAAGGGTCTCCCGGTCGTACCATCCTGGCGGGTGAATACGCTGGCAGAATTAAAAACACACCTCGCGGCCCCGCCGTTCACTGACAGCCCGGTATGCGTGAAGCCGGTGACGGGTATCTATGGCATGGGATTCTGGCGCTTTGATGACAGTGCTTCGCCTATGGCCGTCTTTAATCATCCCGAACATCGTCTGGTCAGTCCGCAACAGTATATTGCAGCAGCATCAGCTGCTGAGTCGTTTAAACCCCTTGTTTTGATGCCGTACCTGCCAGGCCCGGAATTTTCCGTCGATATCCTCGCGGATAAGGGCGAAATACTCGCAGCCGTGGGACGCCGTAAGGAAGGGGTTATCCAGTATCTGGTAAACGAAGGAAGCGCCTGGGAACTGGCGTGTGACTGCGCCAGGGTTATGAAGGCCGACGGGCTGGTGAATGTTCAGACGCGAAACGATGTGAATGGCAACCCGGTGCTGCTTGAAACCAACATGCGTCCGTCAGGGGGGGTGGGTTATACCCTTCACAGCGGGGTGAACCTTCCTGGGTTATTTGCTGCCTTTAAGCTCGGTCTGATGTCTGAAGATATGGTGCGCCAGAGCGCTAAAAACACCTTTTCTCCGGTTGCGGTGAGATCCATTACGGATGTAATTGCATACCCGGAATCACTCTCTAACCTTCTGAATTAAGGCGTATTTATGTCTGATATCCTCGAAGATATGATTTATCGCCGTACCCTCTCATGCGGTACGATTCAGGTAACCCGCGACCAGGGTGAAGTTTCGCTCGATGACCTGTTTGACATCGCTGAAAGACGTAACCCGAAACGCGCCTTTCTGTTTGTCAGCAAAGTACTCGGCAGGCACATTCCCGTGCCACCCTCAGTCATGCGGCAGGCCTACAGACAGCTTGCCAGCCAGTTCCCCTCGACACTGACAGGACCCGTACTGTTTATCGGTATGGCTGAAACCGCCGTTGGGCTTGGGGCCGGTGTATTTGATGAAGTGCGCCACCAGCATCCTGAATCTGTCTATCTGACCTCTACCCGTCACCCGGTTGATGGCACGTTGCTTTGCGAGTTCAAGGAAGAACACAGCCACGCCACCGATCATCTGATCTATCTGCCAGATGATGAAGAGAAAAGACGTCGTGTTACCAACGCACGAACGCTGGTTTTGATTGATGACGAGGCAACCACCGGTAATACCTTTATTAACCTGCTTTCAGCCCTGCGTAATACCGGCAAGCTTCAACATATTGAACAGGTTATAGCCGTTACGCTTACCGACTGGAGTGGCAAAGCCTTGTCCGAGCGCAGCACCTTACCAGTCACTTCGGTTTCTCTTGTAAGCGGTAAGTGGGGATGGACCCCATTACCTGATGCACCTGTCCCGGACATGCCGAAAGTCAACGTAACTTCACGAGGAGAATGGGACATCCAGGGAAAACAGTCCTGGGGCCGACTGGGGATGCTCGCACCTGCGGCCGATCTCGGCCATGAGGTCTCCGTCCACAAGGGGGAACGTATTCTGGTTCTCGGGACCGGGGAATTCGTCTGGGAGCCGTTCCTGCTTGCTGAACGGCTCGAAGCTGCCGGAGCACAGGCATTTTATGGATCGACCACCCGCTCCCCTATCGCCGTTGGTTATGCCATTGAGTCCGCCATTTCCTTTACGGATAACTACGGGCTGGGCATCCCCAATTTTGTCTATAACGTCGCCCACCAGCAGTTTGACCGCATTCTTGTGTGTACTGAGACACCCGCAGAAAGTATTGACACGCAGCTTCTTAAAGCGCTGGCTGAGGTTGCGGCCGTCGTGGAGATTGTTACCTATGAATAAACCCGTTGTTCTGAGCGACCTTGACGACACGCTCTTTCAGACCCGTCGTAAAATGGTGGACGAGCTGGCCCTGGAGCCATTCCGTACCGGTGCCGTTGATCGCACCCTGAATCCACGAAGCTTTATGACGGAAGAACAGTCCATGTTGGTGGACTGGCTCCTGGAGCAGGCTGAACTCATACCCGTTACCGCACGGGGAACTGAAGAAATCAGCCGCGTACGGATCCCTTTCCACTCCTGGGCAATCACCACTCACGGGGCCGTCATTCTCACGCCAGAAGGCAAACCCGACGAGGAGTGGAAGGCCCATATGCTCGGCCAGCTGGCTCCCTATCAGGAAAAGCTGACATCGATGCAGCGTCTGATCACTGAAATGATGGACGCAAAAGGGATCAATGCCTGGGCAAGGCTGAACTTCGAATACGGTGAAACGGCGGTTTATATGGTGATGAAGCACCGCGACAGCACCCGCCTTGACGAGCTCAATGCCATTGCAGATGAGATAGAAACGGTGTTTCCGACCGAGGGCTTCTACATCCACCGCAACAGTAATAACGTGGCCTGGCTTCCCACCGCGGTTGAGAAAGGGCTGGCAGTCAGATGGCTTCTTGAAAAACTTCGGGCTGAACGCGGAGTCTTCCCCGTAATTGGTCTGGGCGACAGCCTGAGCGATCATCGTTTTATGAAACTGTGCAGCTGGTTTGGCATCCCGCGTCAGAGTCAGTTTGCAGATGCCATTTCACAGCGAATTTTTGGAGAAAATTAAAATGCAGCCACATGACACATTTACCGGCTCATACCAGCCCGGTGACGTGGAATTTCTGCTAAAGCCGGTAGTCATTGAGATGACGCCGGTTGAGCAAAAAGAAGAGCTGATTCAGTCAGGGAAGAAACATTATTCGGACATGCTCAGTCAGGAGCCAGCGCCAACACAATGGCATCTTGATTTGTTTCACCGGGCGCTGGATCGGGGCGCAGAGAGACTTGCAAAAGAAGTCACACAGCTCGCTATTGCTCTGGCCGAACGCTTCGGTGATGAGCCCATTGTACTGGCCAGTCTCGTCAGAGCTGGCGTGCCGCTCGGCGTTATGCTGCACCAGGCCCTGCGTGACATGGGGAAAACCTCATGGCATTACGGTATCAGCATTATCCGGGATCGTGGAATTGACGGTGCAGCCCTCGACGTCATTGAAGAGCGCCATGGTACCAGCGGTATTGTCTTTGTTGACGGATGGACAGGTAAAGGCGCAATTACCGGAGAGCTTGTACGCGCACTGAAAGATCGCCCGGGCTATCCTGAGCAGCCGCGACTGGTTGTCCTGGCCGATCCCTGTGGCTGCTCCTGGCTTGCAGCCAGTGATGATGACTGGCTCATTCCTTTTGGCATCATGGGTGCGCCGGTATCAGGCCTGATCTCCCGGTCAGTATGGTCCTCTGAAGGATTACATGGGTGCATGGTTTGCGAGCATCTCAGTGAATTCGAATGCAGCCGGATGCTTGTCGATACCGTCGCCCATTTCCGTAAGAAGTTAACCCCGTCATCCCTCGCTACCCTGAGCTGGAATATGGAGTCAGCCCGGGTCTTATGGCAGACAAGTCGCGACGTTATCGCGTTCCTGGCCGATGAATTTAAAGTGGACAGCGTCAATCGTATTAAACCCGGTATTGCTGAAGCAACCCGGGCTGTATTACGTCGGGTACCGGACCATGTATTTGTGCGTTCTATTGACGACCCGGACGTTGCCTTGCTTGTAGGGCTTGCTCGTGAAAAGGGAATAGTTGTTACAGAAATGGGGGGAACCCTCGGCCAGTATCGGGCTGTAACCATTATCAAGAAGGTACTCTGATGAAAAATCGTCTTTCTCCCTGGAATCTGGGAGCCACGCTATACATGCCTGCAACACGGGAAGATATTGCTGATGCCGTCCTGCACGGGAAAATCCCGGGTTTGCGCTCTCTGGTGATTTGCCTGGAGGATGCTGTCAGTGAAGCAGACATCCCCATCGCCCTCAAAAATCTGGAGCACCTGCTGCACGAGCTCAGTAACAGCATGCGTAGCCTGGGTAAAAATGACTGGCCTCTGGTGTTCATTCGCCCTCGGCATGCCGAAATGGGCAGATGGTTAAAAGCGCATTATGATCTTTCCGCTGTCGATGGGTTTGTGTTGCCGAAATTTACCCTCAGTTCGTTAGCTGAATGGTGGGATATCATGGGCGGGACTCACCTGTGCATGATGCCAACGCTGGAAACAGAAGACGTCTTTGACGTGGTTCAGATGCGCGAGCTGGCCACTCGCCTGGTGGAACATCCCTGCCACGACCGCATTATTGCGCTTCGAATCGGCGGCAACGATCTTATGAACGTTGTGTCGCTTCGCCGCCCCCGGGACCTGACGCTGTATGACAGCCCGATGGGCTACGTCATCAAAATGCTCGTTTCAGTCTTCGGCCCGCGTGATTTTGCCCTGACCGCGCCCGTATGTGAGCATATTGACGATCATGCCGTTATGGCCAGAGAGCTGGCTCTTGATATGGCACATGGGCTTGTTGGGAAAACGGCCATTCACCCGGGTCAGATAGAGGTCATTCAAAACGCGCTGATGGTCACTCAGGGTGAGTATTCTGACGCTCTGCGGATCCTGAACTCTACCCAGGCCGTGTTTAAGTCGCAGGGAGCAATGTGTGAACCCGCCACACATCGCCGCTGGGCGGCTGGCATTCTGGACAGAGCTCGTTTTTATGGGTTACAGAACGAGCAAAGCGCTGATGGAATCAGATTACTTACCGTGACCCAGCATCATTAAGGAAATCATAATGGGGTTCAGGTTCAGAAAGTCGATCAACATTATTCCTGGCGTTCGCCTCAACCTGAGTAACGGTGCACCGAGCCTGAGTGTCGGGCCGAGAGGTGCTTCCGTTTCTTTTGGTAGCCGGGGGACCTATGCCAATCTGGGCTTGCCCGGTACCGGGCTGAGTTACCGTACCCGGCTTGACCGGGCCGCGCGTTCCGGAGGTGGAAACCGGACGGCAACCGACCCGGGGCTCAGACAGGCGCTTGAGCAGGAAGCCGCTGAACTCATGTCAGCGGTAACCGCAATCCGTAATATTCACGAGCTGACGCCGGATCCAAAAACAGGCATCAGCTGGGCAGAGCTGGAAGCAGTATACCTGCATAACAGAACGTCGCCTTTTCAGGTTCCGGCACCGGTGCGTCCAGAAAAGCCAGACTACCTTGCATTGCCGGAAAAGCCTGCCGAGAGCGAAGGCATTAGTTTTCTGGGTAAATGGTTTGAATCGGAATCAGCTAAAGCTGAGCGCCACGCCGAAAATCTTCGCCGGTGGCAGCAGGAGCTGATTGATGTGGAGCGTGAGAATACCCTTCGACAGCACCGGTACCAGCAACAACGGACGGCCTGGGCCGAACAGTATGCAAACTGGAAGTTTGAAGCAGAAGAACATGAAAAACGGCTCGCCACGGCTCAGGCAGATGCCCGGCAGCAGTTCCGGACAGACGCCGCGTTTTTCGAATCATACCTGGCGGGTGTGCTGGCAGAAACTGAATGGCCGCGTGAAACGATTGTTGCATTTGAAGTAAAGCCGGAGCTATCAGCAGTCCTGCTGGACGTTGATTTAGCTGAGATTGAAGATTTCCCTGATAAGATTTACGGCGTTAATGCCCGGGGCACGGAGCTGACGGAAAAAGCCATGACGCAAAAAGCCGTACGCGAAAACTATGCCCGCCACGTCCATGGCTGCTTGTTCCGCCTGGTCGGTATCGTTTTACATACGCTACCTTTCGACAACGTGATTGTGTCAGGCTTTACGCAACGGGTCAGTAAGCGGACCGGCTATCTGGAGGATGAGTATATCCTGTCCTGCAAATGCACTCGCAGCCAGATGTCGTCAGTAAATTTTGCAGGCATAGAACACATTGATCCGGTTGAAGCGTTAGGCGATCACCCGGTTATTCGAAAGATGAGCAGTACCTTCATTTTTCAGCCTATTGAACCACTAACCCTTTAAGCAGGCTAAATCTTACGATGCAATTAAATACCAGACAGGCCCGGATTTTTAAGCTTGCCAACTTACTGGGCACCGGCAAGCCCGTTTCCGCTGCCGACATTATAACCAGTCTGGAATGCTCAGAGCCGACATTAACCCGGGCCCTCAAAGAGCTACGCGAGTCATATTCTGCGGAGATCAAATACAGCAAGGCAGGTCATTCCTACCATCTCGTTAATCCGGGCCAGCTGGATAAAAAGACCCTTCGCCGGATGAATGAAGCGCTCGCACAGAATGCTGAACTGAAAACCGGTGAGTCTACAGGGAAGGTCGTACTCGATAAGGATAAAAAAACAGCCGTGTCCTTATCGCTACGCATGCGGATCTTAAGAAAAATTGACCGTCTGGCTGCGCTGAGTGGCTCGACCCGAAGTGAAGCGGTAGAGAAGCTGGCTCTGCACTCCGTTGACGAACTGATAAAAGAATACAGCGCTAAAAAGTCCTGACGCTAAATCTCAGACCGGGGTGAAAACCCCGGTTTTGTCATATTTTACCTCTGTATTGGCGTGACGTAGTTTTGATCTATTCTCCTCCCGCAATGCCAGCAGCGCCTTACTGACTACAAAACCTGGTGTCTTGACATCCTCTTGTGCTACACATCAATCTTTGGGCGTTTTACACTCCATTCATGCAGATCTGTGATGTATGATGAATTTCATACATAAGACAGTTTATTTGTCCGAGTTTTTTCAGAAATCTTATATTCCAGTCCGGTCTGAATTATTTTTCTGTTGATAAGAGGCCATTCACATGTCGGTAATTCTATGGTGGTTAACTTATTTCTTTAATGCCGCTTCTGAGTATTTAATCTCCACCCGACAGATGTCGTGCCGTTTTATCAAATCAACAAACCCTGGCCTCTTCCTGAAACTACTCTCCTCTTCCGATCTCTTAAGAAGGAATTACATTTGAGACGCTTACCCGTATATCTGCTACTCGACACGTCCGGCTCTATGCACGGAGAGCCTATCGAAGCGGTTAAAAATGGCGTTCAGACGCTGCTTACCACGCTGAAACAGGATCCGTATGCACTCGAAACGGCTCACGTGTCAGTGATCACCTTTGATTCTTCAGCCCGACAGGCAGTCCCCCTGACAGACCTCCTGAGTTTCCAGATGCCAGCACTAACAGCCAGCGGCACCACGTCTCTTGGCGAAGCGCTTTCCCTCACGGCCAGCTCCATTGCCAAAGAAGTACAGAAAACGACGGCTGACACTAAAGGTGACTGGCGTCCCCTTGTATTCCTGATGACGGATGGAAGTCCGAATGATGACTGGCGTAAAGGCCTGAATGACTTTAAAGCGGCCAGAACCGGCGTTGTTGTGGCATGTGCAGCCGGGCATGATGCCGATACCAGCGTCCTCAAAGAAATCACTGAAATCGTGGTTCAGCTCGATACAGCTGACAGTTCGACGATTAAAGCTTTCTTTAAATGGGTCAGTGCGAGCATTTCGGTAGGCAGTCAGAAAGTGGAGTCCAGCAAAAAAGAAGTGATCGGTCTTGAAGACCTGCCACCGCCGCCGCCAGAAGTAAATGTGGTCTTATAATTTTATTGATTAAGGGGATATCATGTCTGTCAGTCTGAGCAAAGGCCAGGGCGTAAGCCTGAAAAAAAATGAATACGATCTCTCGTCCGTTACTATCGGCCTCGGTTGGGATATTAATGAGGAAAAGAAAGGTTTTCTCGGCGGGATCTTTGGTAAAAAAGAAGAAGAATACGACCTTGATGTGATCGCTTTCCTGTGTAATTCAGCCGGAAAGGTGACCGATCTCGGCAATGTGGAAAATGGTAAACCAACGCTTGTGAATGGCGATATCATCTTTTTCAACAGCCTTCGCCATAAGTCAGGCAATATCTGGCTGACGGGCGATAACCGAACCGGAGCCGGTGACGGTGACGATGAGCAAATTATTGTGCGCCTGAATTCCCTTGACGCTCAGTACGAGAAAATTGTGTTCATCGTTCAGATCTACAATGGTGAAAAGCTCCAGCAGCACTTTGGTAAAGTTCAGAATGCCTTCATCCGGGCAGTAGATGCCCGTAATATTGAAATGGCACGATTCGATCTTTCTGGCGGACCCGCCTTCGCCAGCCAGCGCTCCATGGTCTTTGCCGAGCTGATACGCGAGGCTACAGGCTGGAAACTCAGGGCAATTGGTGAGCCTTCAGAATCAGATTCGTTTGTCTCGCACCTGAGGAATTACATGTGATGCGCCGCCTGCCTGTTTACCTTGTTATCGACACATCCGGCTCGATGCGCGGTGAGTCAATCCATTCCGTTAACGTTGGAATTCAGGCGATGCTTAGCGCTCTTCGCCAGGATCCCTACGCCCTCGAAAGCGTTCATATCTCCATTATCACCTATGACAATGAGGCGCGTGAGTTCATTCCTCTCACGCCGCTGGAAGACTTCCAGTTTTCTGACATCGTTGTGCCAAGCGCAGGCGGGACGTTCACCGGTGCTGCCCTTGAATGTCTGATGCAGTGTGTTGAACGGGATGTACGTCGCTCAGATGGTGATACCAAAGGAGACTGGCGTCCTCTGGTATTCCTGATGACTGATGGAACCCCTTCTGATGCCCTGGCGTACGGTGAAGCGGTAAAAGCGATTCGCGGCCGGGGATTCGGATCCATCATTGCCTGCGCCGTTGGTCCTAAAGCAGGCCATGAGCACTTAAAACAGCTCACCGATAAGGTTGTGTCTCTGGAGACGCTAGATTCAACCGCGTTTGCAGGTTTCTTTAAATGGGTATCGGCCAGCGTGTCTTCCGGCAGCACAAGCGCGGGGATTAATAACGGAACTGATACCCTTCCCCCTCCTCCACCAGAAATCCAGCTGGTGCTCTGACAGACAGAAAGGTGCTGTTTCCGGGCAGCACCTTTCTGTACAGCAACGTTTTCTGCTGGCCGTACCAGCCGTACGAGGAAAATTATGAGACGCCTTCCCGTGTTTTTTGTCCTGGACTGTTCAGAGTCCATGATTGGTGAAAACCTGAAAAAAATGACTGATGGTCTGCAAATGATCGTCGGAGATTTAAGAAAGGATCCACACGCACTTGAAACAGCCTGGGTCTCGGTAATCGCATTTGCCGGTGTAGCCCGTACGATTGTACCTCTTCACGAAATTGCCTCGTTCTACCCTCCCCGCCTTCCCGTTGGCGGCGGTACGAGCCTTGGAGCTGCATTGCGTGAGCTGACCGTGCAAATTGATACCCAGGTCAGAAAAACCACTCATGAGGCTAAAGGCGACTGGAAACCCGTCGTGTATCTCCTTACCGACGGACGTCCGACTGACGACACAACCGCAGAAGTGAAGCGCTGGAAGGATCACTACGCGAGTAAAGTGAATCTCATTGCCGTTGGCCTGGGGCCGTCAGCGGACCTGAATATCCTGCGGCAACTGACAGAGAATGTCATGCTGTTCACCGAATCTCAGGAAGGGGACTTTACCCGCTTCATCAAATGGATCACGGCCTCGGTTACGGCGCACAGCCGCAGCGTCGGGGACGACAAACAACCTGAGCTCAGCCAGACTGAATACATAGTCCGGCTGGCCAAGGACGAGCCAGTAAAAGCGTACGACGAAAACTGCGTTACGCTTACCGGCCGTTGCAGCAAGACCCGTCGTCCGTACCTGATGAAGTATGAACGGCCACCAGCAAGGGTTTCCGGGCTCGATTTCAGTCTGAACCTGAACAGCTTTAATATTGCCGGATGCTATCCCATCGATGAGGACTATTTTGCGTGGTCAGATGCCACCGCTACCGGTTTGCAGGTAAATACCAGCGAACTGCATGGCGTACCGGGTTGCCCCCACTGCGGTAATGCCAGTGCGTTTGCCCTGTGCTCATGCGGAAAGTTGCTGTGTATTGACGGCCCGGATGACGTGATCTGCCCGTGGTGTGAAACAGGCCTGTCATTCAGCAATGATGGCGGAAACACTAACTTCGACGTAAACAGAGGGAGAGGTTGATGTCGCAAAATGCTTTACTTGAAGAGAAGATTATCCGCTTAGTTCTGTCTGAGCTGGGCCACCCTGTTGAAGGTGAGCGGCTTTTACTTCTATCGCAGGACCCATCCCTTACCGAAGAAATTATGCGGCTTAAAGAGCGGATTGAGAGCCTTGCACAGGGTTTATCTGCGCGGGTTAGCGAAGGTGATAACGACGCAGAGATTGCCGCCTCGTCAGCATCCAGTCTTTCCGATCAGCAACAAACGGTCGTAAGTGTTGCTGATAACCCGGGCATTGACGCTACCGATACATCAGCACTGCAACCCCTGCCAGAAAATGAGCCTCATCCTCCGTTCTGGAAGCTGATGCCTTATTACGAATTTGATAAACCAGCACAGAGGGAAGACGAAAACCTGTCTTCCCTGGTATTAAAACCCGGGCAGATACCGACAGGCCAGCAGCGGGCCAGCTTAGCTGTGCCACCTGCCGTTCCCCCGAGAGCTAAAATAACGATCCCCAACGCCCGCGCAGGCGAACGTTTCTCTTCGCCGGTTGCTATCGTTCTGGGTGAGGGCCAGCAGGCTACTGTCAGGGACGTTGTCTTTCCCCGGAACATTGGCCTGTCTTTTGACAAAGAACAGGAGTTGCTGACAGGTACTCCCACCGAAAGCGGCGATATAGAGCTTTCAGTAATCTGGTCATGCACGTCGCACGACGAATGTGAAACAAAACAGCTATTTATAATCAATCCCGATCCGAGAAGCCTGTGGAAGGTGGTAGAGCCACCAGCAGACGCTCCCTACCCTAAGTCCCATCTGGACGCTGCTGGCCTGGTCAGGGGTGATATACGTATTGCTGCCGCCAGTCGCCGGGGACGCTCTCATGAGCATGCCGGAAGCTTCAGAGATGACGACTTCTACATCAACCACTGCCAGGAAACAGGATGGTCTGTCATGCTGGTCGCAGACGGAGCCGGTAGTGCGGTAAATTCCCGGGAAGGCTCCCGGATTGCAGTCAAAACGGCTGGCGATTACCTTTTAAATCAGCTCAGTGGTGTGAAAGGCGTCCATTTAAAGCAGCACATCACGGCGTGGGAAGGGAGCGATCAGCAGGCAACAATAAACGCCATGCTTCATCATTTTAAACAGGCAGCTACGCTCGCGGTCAACAGTATCCAGAACGAAGCCATTTGTGCAGAACAACCTGTGAAATCCTATTCAACAACCCTTCTGGCAACTGTAGCGCTACGAACTGATAACGAGCTGTTTGCGGCTGCATTCTGGCTTGGTGATGGTGCGATAGGTGCATACAGCCCTTCCGGTAAAGTCAGGATACTGGGAAATCCCGATAGCGGAGAATACGCAGGACAAACCCGTTTCCTTGACCAGAGCATTATCGCAGACCCCTCGTTTAGCGGCCGCATCAGCGTGGGTAAATGGAATGATGTATCTCACTTGATCCTCATGACAGACGGCGTCTCAGACCCTCTGTTTGAGACGGATAATGGGCTTCGCAGTGACGAAAAATGGACCCGTCTCGTTGATGAGCTCAACCCTGTCCTTACAGACGCCAGTATTGCGCCTGAGAGGTTAGGCGACTGGCTTAACTTTTTCTCCACAGGGAACCATGATGACCGCACTATTGCGGTGTTGTGGTAAGGGATACGCTTTTTCGGTGATCAATATGGCAAATATCGTTACGTGCAAAACAAAGGACGGCGAAACAGTCCAGTATGTTGACGAGGTAATTGGTTCGGGCTCGATGAAGGATGTTTACTTTTCGCCTGATAAATCATACGTCGTCGCTTTTTATCATAAACCGCAGAACGAGCAGGCCCGGGATCGGATTGATATGATCACCGGACGCTACAGGCAAAACATTTTTGGCCAGTCCGGAGGTGAATACTGGAAGGACCTGTTTTGCTGGCCGACCCATGTTGTTGAGCATGGGCATAAAATCGGCATCGTGGTTCCAACCTACAAAAGCTACTTTTTCTTTAAATACGGCTCTAAAAACGATGATTTTCTTGGCATAAAAGGTCGTGAAAAGGAAGGCAAATGGTTTGCCAGCGCCAGCAACCAGAACAAATTTCTCGACCCACGTGAACGAGGCAATACGCTTACCTATCTCAAGGTCTGTCTGCTGCTGACAAGAGCCGTCAGAAGGATGCATGCGGCAGGTCTCTGTCACAGCGATCTAAGCTATAAAAACGTGCTTATCGATCCAGAAATGGGACATGCCTGCATCATTGACGTAGACGGCCTGGTTGTCCCTGGAAAGTATCCTCCCGACGTGGTGGGCACCCCGGATTTTATCGCTCCGGAAGTGGTGAAAACCAGTCATCTTTCCAAAGAGGATCCGAACCGCGTATTGCCAAGCATTACTACTGACCGTCATGCGCTGTCGGTGCTTATCTACATGTATCTGTTCTTCCGTCATCCGCTACGTGGCGGAAAAATACATGACATGTCGGATGAAGTACGTGATGAGACCTTATCTATGGGTGAGAAGGCACTCTTCATTGAACATCCGACAGACAAAAGCAATGCAGTCAAAGTCAGTCAGCTATCGTCCTTTTCACTGCCCTGGGCTGACCCGGAGAAAATTCCTTACACCATCATGGGCCCTTATCTGACACCTTTGTTTGAGCGCGCCTTTATAGATGGCTTACACGATGCCACTAAACGCCCGACCGCCGATGAGTGGGAAAGCGCCCTGGTTAAAACAGTCGATCTGATACAGCCCTGCCAGAACAAGGCGTGTGAACAGAAATGGTACGTTTTCTCGGGTAAGACAAAGCCGGTTTGTCCCTACTGCGGTACGCCATACAAGGGTAAATTACCGGTTCTAAATTTATATTCTTCCCGAAAGGAAGGCAGTTATCGTCCTGACGACCACCGGTTGATGGTGTGGAGCGGGCAGTCAATCTATGCGTGGCATGTGAATCGCCTCATTGCGCCAAATGAGCGTACAACCGATTTGCAAAGGAAACGAGTTGGGTATTTTGTTTTCCATAACGATCAGTGGTGGTTAGTAAATGAAGGCATAAATGGGCTTATGTCATTACCGGATAAACGACAGATTGCCATTGGGGAAAAAATTGAACTGACGAATAACGCTCAGTTTGTTCTGTCAAAGGAGGAAGGCGGCAGGCTGGTCGTCGTTCAGTTAGTAGAAAACTAACGGACGCCCATAACGACTAAAACGTTCTGGCAGCATACTGAACCTGTTTAATGAATCACTATATTAAGCTGTGTCAAATTTAAGCTGCCAGAAAAACTGACTGTCTGTGCCGGATATGCGGTACACCTCCTGCGGCAAGGGTTTAATGCGCAAAGCCCAATTTATTTATAAGAGTGAATAGTTTTGTGGCTCTACCCTGCCGCTCTCCTTTCCTGTGTCATGGTTTTTAACATCTGAAATACTGACATTGTTAAGCCGGTGATTGTATAAGGCGATGCGGACAATCTCATGAAGATATTCAAGTTCGTTTTGTGTCAAGGACTGGCCTTCCTGGGTTTTTGAAATCATTTCCTGCCAGCAGATCAGTCTTTCGTAACTGACATGTTCGCTGTTTTCCAGGCAGTGCAACCTGAAATAGCGAAGGAACAAAGGAAATTCATCGGTCTGAGCGATGTCATAAGCCCGAACCGTTAACCTACACAGACATACAATCGTATCCTGCTGTAACCTGACTAACGCGTTATGACTGCCCGGAAGGATATCAGGCAATTTCATCTTACAGTCAGCAAGGCGCTGAAGAAGAGGCCCTTCCTCTGAAGGCTCCCGTCCCCGATACTCCTGAAGAGGTTCAGATTCAAGTTCATGCATTAATGGATGATATAGCCATTCCCGGGAACTGGTCTCATCAATGATCAGGCTTTCAATGCACTCACTGTATGTTGTTTTACGTCGCCCGAGCTGCACCTGACTGATTTCATATTCAATATCTGGAAGATCGATACGCAATGCGGCAACTCTTTCGGAAGGATGAAGGTGGTCAAAGGTTAACTTCGCAGAAATGCTACGATCCCTGTCCAGAAAGACGGCCACACATAAATCATTAACCTTTACGAACAGATCAGCTGTGCCTCCGAACATACTGCCGCTTCCAATAACCTCATTCAGTGAAACCGGCCCACCATCGTCGCCAGCGAGAAGATTTGGGAAACCAAGAACCTGGTGCTCGTTGATGACTTCAATAATTTTTCCCCGGATGGCTTCCATCAGACCATCACAGTCACCGGCTACAGCAGTACTGTGTGAGAAATGCCAAAGCTTGACCTCCCCCTGCTTTGCTAACAGATCAGTTTTGCAAGCGGGGCAGATGCAGTTACAGTCGATACCCCGGCTGACCTCTGTAATATCTAAAAAGAGTCCTGATTCTCTCTGGAGTCCAAATGGAATACCAAATGTGTAACTCTTACGCATGGCTGCACCCCGTTTTTGATAATTATTCAAACTATATCCGAAATAACGGAGGAGGATTTCTGTAAAACGAATTAAAAGAAATGATTTTTTAGTTTTCCAGATTAATGTTTGACAAGAATCAAATGAGAGCCTTACAAATATGGAGAGAGAAGTTTAGGTAAAGTAACTTTTATCACAACTTCTAAAATTAAGGAGAATATCGGATGTATTTAGCAGTGGGCTTGGCTTATGATTAAAGTCTTTCTCCGAACTTAATAAGAAAGTTAAAAAGACAGGCTATTACAGTGCCTTTAGCCCCGAAAGGGGCATAAACTATTTTCAAATCCAGACACAGTCTTTTTGTTGTGCCAATATCAATAATTACTCGCGAACAAAGGTCCACACACTCGCAGGAACTTTGTCATATAACTTTTTCATTGTCAGTTCAGCTTTACGATGATCATAAGCACCAGAAATTTCAAGAGAGGCGACACCCGAGTTTTTTTCACATAACCTTTCAAATACTTTTTCGAGCGTTTCGAACGAACTACACTTACGGAATTTCATTAAATAAGACTGCTTTGTGTCAGACATAATCAACCTTCTTTAGACAGGCCTCAACTGGCCAGGGATAATCTTAATATCATTTTTCACTTAAGCCTAACGATTTCACAACCTTTTTCGTTGTTTCCACCCTGTTCATAACCAGGTACATGAGTGCTAAAATGACTGTAAATAAAACCAGTGTATCCCGGTGAGCAGGATGAAGAATCAATCAGTGATCAGACAGTTTTCGGAAAGCGAATTGCATCAGCAGCTGGAAACGTTCGGCAACCATGATAAACAGCTTTCACGCTTGATCCGTTACTTTTCCCATCTGAGATACAACACAGCTAAAACCTATCTGCACTGGCTACGAGTATGGAACGAATGGTATCAGGCGAATGCCCGGTTGCATACAGACTGGCCAGTAAGTTCGCTCCCCGTGTCTGAGGAAGCTCTGCTGGCGTTTATGGGGCATCTTGAAGGCAAATTGTCACGAAGCAGCATAAACAGCTGTCTTCAGGCCTTAAACAGTATCCATAAAAAAGGGCTTAACCTGCCCGGGATTATTACGTCTGAAGCATGGTACATGCTGGAAGCCTTAAAACAATCGGAAGCCCGGAAGCGAAAGACGACTAAACAGGCAACTCCCTTTCTTATTGGCGATCTCAAGGCTCTGATAAAGTTACGCAGTACTACAAACTCAGTTCGTAAGCTTCGTGACCTGTGCCTGATCTGGACAGGCTTTGAAACACTGCTCCGTTCATCCGAAATTCGCCGTATACGTCTGAAAGATCTGTCTCTGGATAGTATGACCGGTGAATTTAACCTGACGGTATACCGTACAAAAACGAACATCAGTACACTTCTTACCTACCGGCTGACACGTCAGTTAACTAACTGCCTCTTGAGATTGATGAACCTTGTGAAAATGGATCAGCACAGTCATCCGGATGAATACCTTTTCCAGGCCGTAAATTTCCATGATACAGGCTATATGCCACCCGGCTGGAAGCTTCGGAGTAAAGGGAATGAGCTATCTGAGCTTCTTAAACGGCATAACCTGCCCTACCGTGCTAAACAAAGTCTTCTGAACGATGAAGATGAGGAAGACACTGTGGACGATGCCGGTATGCTCAGCAAAAATTCCCTTTTACGGGCATTTAAAGAAATGTGGAATGAGCTTTATCCAAATGAGACTAAAACCCGTTACTGGACAGGGCACAGCGTTCGTGTAGGCGGTGCGATACAGCTGGATATTGAAGGTTACTCGCTACCACAGATTATGGAAATGGGGAACTGGTCGAATGAAGAAATGGTTATGCGCTACATTCGCAATATTGAAGCTGGTAAAAAAGCCATGATCAAGCTTATGCGAAATGCCTTTGATGAATAGCGCCCTCACGGGCGCATAACTTTATTTTTTCTTGAACGGGTTAAGTCTGGTGAGATTAGAGAGTGCCCCTCCCGGAGGCAAAATTCCCGTCCTTTTATATTTGTACACGCCATTTAATTTCATTGTCTGGATTCCAAGATTAATAAGCGTGACAAGTTTAAGGGTATACAGGAGTGTAAATTGGGGAGCAACCTGAATAAAAACTAATAACAAGCCTGCACACATTACACGTAGCCATGCCGCGTACTCCATGCTCAGCGGACGCTTGAAATAGAATCTTTCGAGCAAATCAACTGTCTTATTACTGATCCACGCCGCCGCCACTGAGAGTAACAACACGATGCACACCATAATGCCCAGTTCCATTTTCACTCCCTTCTCTTTTAGTCTGTTTAAGTTGAGGCTTAGCCACAGTAGTTTTGTTTTTTGCTTTTTTCTTAGGTTTGGTATGGTGAAACAGAAAACAATCCACCATTACCCAACCATTTTTATATCGAGCCACCAGCATCTTCTGGCTGGGGTAATGAGCATGAAACAGCATTTTCACGTCCATGGTGCCCATCAACGACTGTTTGCGCTTTAGCTCATCCTCAGCCATCTGAAATTCTTGTAAGAATTCTGAAGACAGACGCTGACGCAGAATTCTTATGGCACTGGAGTTTTCATCATTCTTTGCCAGGTGCCCGAAGCGTACAAGTGCCTTGTGGGTTATCTGGATGGGTCCCAGATGAGAGCTGAGCTGTTCGTACTGCCAGAAGTAGGTCAAATCCACCTTAACCCAGCTGATGCTGTCCAGCAGAGCCTCGTTCATGATGGTTCCGGACATAGGTACCATTGTCAGCCTGGCCAGACGCATATGTATGTAGTCCGTAAGCAACCTCAGCGACTCAGGAACGTTTTTATTGAGTAGGAGATGCTGAAGCACCGGGGTTGCGGTCTGCCAACACAGATTGCGCCCGTCAGGCAGGAAAGCAAACTTTTGATCGTCAGGCGCAGAGTTCGAAGCGTTTTCCTTACGAAGCAAAAAATAATGGCCGCACAGCAGCTCTGCTCTTACCTGGTCCTCGTCAGGGTCATGTCGGGCTTTACTTAGATCAACGGTTAGCACAACGCGGTTAATCGCATCAGCGTGATATTTTTTTACCCAGACGCAGACACGATAGAGACGCTCATCGATTTTCTGGCTGGCTGTGGAAATCCATTGCATTGTTGTTCCTTAATTTTCGGGGCTGACAATGAAAATGCCCAGCTCAGCCCCCGGCACGAGTTCTGTATATTTCAGGCTCAGCTTCCGTTGGTTGGACGGACCCTGGCTGTTTTCAGGAGCCCAGTCAGAGAGCGTTTTTAATTGAGGTATGTTGCCTGCTGCGAAAATGGGCAAGGATGCTTTTACTACTGAATAATCAGTCTCAGCATATTTATTCCCGTTTCGTTCCTGCCCTTCAGGCCTAAATGCAAAAATGTGAGCAATCGGAACAGGGAAAGAGTTAGTTCGACAAAGGCGATAAGATTCGCCCTGCTTCAGTGGGTGAAATTCAAGACGGTGTAAAGCCTTATCGATATTAGACACGACATTCAAATTGGTAGTTGCTACATTTTTTACTTCTGAGGCTCTCCTGCGCTCCAACAAACTCACAAGTTGCTCTGCTGTTTTAACTTCCTGGTTTCGGTTTAGCCGCCATGAAAAAGTAACTTTTTTAAGCTGGGACTTGATGAAAAGGATATTTCTTGTTGAGTGCATAGCGACAAGGCCCGGGAGCTTCTTGTGCACTTTATCAAAACGGACATTCTTTTTATTATCGATACGCCTCATTGCCGCAGCAAAATCATTTTTTGCTTCGTTTATAGAAGTGATCAAGCTTTCGAGAAGATCTGCTCTTTCGGGGACAATGATTAGACCCGGGTATTTAGTGGTTACTTTGGTGGAATCATGACTTAATGACTCTATGTCATCCACACAGATGTCAGTAAGTGCCTGAATAATTTCCTCAACCGAAGCATCGTCTTTAATACTAACCCTGATGGGTTTAACCTGCTTCAAGCGCTCTTCTGTTCTAGATACGGTGGAGACAGTCATCAGGTTTGCCATCATCGGGGGGGTGTTCGAAAGAAAACACTTGAGCGAGTCGATGCGTTCCAGAATCTGGTCACGAAAATAGGGCAAATCGTCATAACTCATACGTTTCTCCAGGCTCATGTTATTTCCAATCAATTTTGCTGCCCAGGCTGACCTTGCAGAACATAAATGTCATGTAAACCTCTAAAGAAGTCATTTTGAAACAGCTTTCACAGCATGCGATTTATGTTCGATAGGGCTCATGAACAAAGGATGATAATGGAGACGCCATGGATAGTGGATAGTCTTACCCACCTGGGTGATCCGATTGAGGCGAAAACGACCATTTATACAGTCAACTGACCAAAGCCCGGGAGAAACTAACCTCTTCCAGCGGTAAAAAGAGAAACCTGCAACACAGAGGTCATGCTCCAGGAAATGTTGAGTTTCGACGACGCGAACTTTTATCAAAAACCCCAGCATTGGCGAAAACCAGATCAACAACCATGTTGGCGGCAGGATGACTTTGTTCAGGAGATGATCTGTCATAAGCAAGGCAGATAACATCAGAAAACTGATAGTCAACCACAGGGCCATCCAACCGGCCCATACGCGGCTCTGACAGGGTTTCCATTCGAGAAGAAAAAGTTTTTTATGCATTCTGCCCCGCCTAATTTTAATGTATTGCCGAAGTATGCTGCATCATGATGGTGGTGCGGGGAAAGATTTCAAACTTCCACAATTCTGAAGCCGTGTTCCAACCATGAAAGATCCCGTCTCCACAGCGAGTGTTAAAAGCAAGAATTTCATCCCTGACCTGGTAAGCGAGCACTTCTGGCATATCAATAAACTCAGGTAAGGAAAGAAGAATTCCATGGATAACTTCTCCGGTTAACTTACTCATAACCTCTTCCTCAGACAGGGCAGCGTCCGGGAACAAACACAACGGAAGTGAAAAACAACATAGGTCAAGACCAATAGCAGCCCTTCCTGCGTCGTAGCCTTCTTCATTAACGACAAAACGAAAGAATTTTTCTGTCTCACCCCGTAATGATGACGGTCCTTCAGACGGAACTTCAATACCACTGAAGACTTTATCGGTCCAGTTGGTAAAAGGACTGGTGAAAACCCAACAAATTAAGGATAACGCCAGCTCTTCCTTAAACATACGTTCAGTGCCGGTAGTTCTGGAAAGTTGCTTTTGAGTACTCATGTTTTACCTGTTGCATGAAATTATTGATGTTATATAAACACAACCGGCATTTTATCTAATAGGTTTGAAAACACTAAAAATCGCAAATGCTGGTACCTTTCTGTTTTAAGAGATTTTCAAGGTAAAGTGAGGCTAGATCAATTGGCTGGTTCTCTTCAAGACAGGCTCGCACAAGATCTTCAATAGAGACCGAATCAACCCCCCTTCCCTGTAAAATTTCTTTAGCAGATGCCAGCGTTTTATGAACGCTTCGACTTAGTTGTAATCTGACTTGTGTGCGGGTATCAAAAAGACAATCTTCTGTGACACTTTGTGAAACGGTTCTACTCATTGAAAAATCACTCCATTTCTGGGATCGAATGAAAATTAACAGCTATAGATGTATCAGGTTTCCCATTTTCTACGATACTCAACCACGTACGCGCTGAGATTTGTTGTTCACAGACGAGTATGTAACCTGTTCCCTGTTGATGATGTAGCTCAAGAGCTTTTAGGATAGGCTCTGAATGAGGTCCGAGAGCATCACGCGTGTGAATAAGCGTTTGCTCTGGCAATACGTTGCTAAGCATAGACAGCAGAACATTACGCTCATCCTCATTATCCGACAAAACAAGAATTATACGAAAACCCGTTTTTATACGAAATCTGATTTCTGAAACTAACTTTCTTAATCTTAATTTATATATGACCAGGCGGAATCGAGTCATCAGTAAAGAGACCACTGTGAAGATAACGATTACTGCGCCATATTTTGACCTGTAGAACCACCAGTTAAGGCCTCCAGCAACTATCAGGATTAACATTAAAATTAAACTCCCATAGAAAAAAAGTGCTGGGTAGCGAGTTGTCTTTCCTTCAATTAGTGCTGAGGCAAATATCAAAATGGATATTCCGTAAATTACCCAGTCAAAAATACTTTCTCCAATCATTCTTTAGTGAACATCCTTAAAAGTGGAAATGTAGGTTTATGGGTTTATGCATTTTCCTGATGGCCTTGACAACCAAGGATTTCACAGAAATTGTCACAGTGTGAAGCTGTAACAAAGCGCTCTCCACGTTCGAATCGCTCAACCAAATCCTTTCTTACTTCACTTCCAGGTTTCTGGAAGATGTACTCAAACTGGAGATCCTCGGCCGTTGAAAGTAGTCGTTCTATGCTGAAATCAACATGGTAAAAGCAAAACTGATTATCAACCGGGGGAAAGTTGCTTTTGGTACTGTTCTCGTTTTTGGATTTTAGTTCATTCATGAGCTCTCCTTGGTTGAGAACAGTATACAAATCTCTTTAGGGATTTTTTTTCGTTAATAGCACTTTTTTGAGTTTAAAGAGTATGTTCATACCAGAGCATTAGAGGCTACGAAAAGGATAATGGAATTAGAAAGATAGATTTTAAGTGGTGATGTAAGGTGGGATAGGTAGAAGAGGAGTAGACGCTTGTAAGCGAGGCAAAAAAAAGGCACGGAAACCGTGCCATAAGAGTATGTGAGAAAAAATCAAAATCAGGGAAAGAATCAAGCAGCTTGTGAAACTGAATCTCCAACTGCAAGATTTAAATTTCTTAGGTTATCGAAAACTTCAGATACTAAGTCATTACGGTCGTGGATTTTAATCCGCCCACCGGTTAACTCTGAAACATAAACGGTATGGCAGAGGTCAGTAACCACTTCGCCGTATTCATCAACGACTTCCAAAGATGCAATCATCGGAATATAAGAAGCCGCAGCATAGCTCTCATAAATACTTATTATGGAGTCATTGTTGCGTCGAGAAATTACCCTACCAGAAGGTAAAGCCTCATCTTCCATATAGCAATCAGATAGGTCCTCACAGAAGTCATTTTCTTTAAGTGAAATATTAAGGGTCAATTCACTGTTGATAGAGCGTGAATAAGAATATTCACTCAGTTTATAGCAAGCCAAACTTATATCACTAAAAGTTTCATAAGCTTTATAGAGGCTCGATGTTATAGACTCAGATACAAATGTTATTAGTCCAATAAAATGAGTATCCCAGAACTGTTGCAAAGCAAAACGGGCAATCATAACCTGACCATCAACCTGCATCAGTCTGTTATATTCATCCCGGTCATAACCTTTCGACTGAGAAACATCATTAGACATGCTAAGAACTTCACTACAAACATCATCATATTCAAAACGGCTAGTTGCAAAGGGCTTTGTTGAATAAATCGAACTTTTGCTGAGTTGAAGGATCAGATCACGTATCTTCCCGACAACGCAGACCGTTCCGTGGCA
>NZ_JBMKJK010000022.1:0-49380 GCF_049236925.1 Enterobacter cloacae complex sp. SYL003
GCGCGCAGGGTCAGCCTGAATACGCGTTTAATGACCAGCACAGTCGTGATGGCAAGGTCAGAATAGCGCTGAGGTCTTCCCCGTGATGAAGGCGTTGCCGACTCATACCAGGCCTGAATAGCTTCATCATCCAGCCAGAAAGTTATGGAGCCACGGTTGATGAGGGCTTTATTGTAGGTGGGCCAGTTGGTGATTTTGAACTTTTGCTTTGCCACGGAACGGTCTGCGTTGTCGGGAAGATGCGTGATCTGATCCTTCAACTCAGCAAAAGTTCGATTTATTCAACAAAGCCTCATAGAAGTAAAACTCAGTTAAATGAAGATCGTTTTCTTTCACGTATGCCGCCAATTTGCGGATACGCTGTTCAAGCATTGTATCTATCCGTAAGGAAACACTCTGCGGAACGTCACTTGCAAATTCATTGATACAATCAACGGTAGAAACTATGAATTTATTGGTCATGGCAGGCTCCAGGCCACCGGGGAAACCGGTGGCTACGGTAATTGGCAGGCTTAAGCGCCGCAAAGGGTGTCAAGGGAAGGGAGAAGCTTGCTCAGCTTGTCGTAATCGAGCGGAGACAGTTCTGTAACGAGTTCGACCGAAAGACTAGTGTTGTCTTCTTCACACAGAATATAGATTCCGTCTTCTGGCTCTTTTCCGGCACATGCCTTCAGTCGTTTGTTAACGACCTCCTGGGCTGAATCCGCTACGTCGCAGCTCAGGACATAGCTTGCCACATAGCTGCTCTCACCGTGGTAATGCGTCACTTTACACAGAGCATACTGGATACCGGCTTTGTGAGCCTCATTCATGAGACGAGAAAACTGACAGCCATCCTGGTAATAGTGGGTATCCTTTGTGACCAGAATAGTCATACCCCCAAATTCATCTGTCCGGCTTTTACTGCATGTAAATGCAGCAGTAATTGTTACCATTTCCGAGAGGTCGAATACCGACAGCACGGCAGTTGTGAGGCAAATTGCATGGTCAAGATCAATGGTCTCTCCATGAAAAACTGCCAGCCCACTGCTGGTAACTTCTGTTGCGAACAACAGTTCATAATTGCAGTCTGGGCAGGATGGTTGCCCAAAGCTCGGCTCAGAAGGGTCATACTCAGGGTGGTTCTCGATAATACTGAGGATCAGCTTCTCAGTCAGAGAACAATCTGTCAGTGGCTTATCAAGCAAACGCTCACCTTCTGCAATTTCTGCTTCGGTAACGAATGTGATTGCTTCTTGTGCCATTTTTGCCTGCTCCTGAGTGCAGGGAATAATAAACGACGCCTGAGTATAATTATCTGCCACAGTTGACTCCTTGATTATTTAATTAATGTATTTGATGAGAAGATCATAACAAATACACTAATACCAACTAATAACCTGAAGGCGTTTTTTTAGAAAAAATATTAAGAAGAAGAATATGAACACTACCTCATCTTAAATTAATATCATTCAGGATTAATATTCATTTTTGCAAATAAAAACCGCCAGACGGCGGCTTTTATAAAGAGGGAAATATCATTGGAAGTTGAAATTACTTCACGGCAGGCCGACAAATTACGCGACTGCTGTGAGCTGAAGCGAAACTTGTAGAGGAAACTATAATCACCTTTTCTAAGTCGTCGGCACTGTCAGCAATATGATGCCGGAAAGCCTCCTCTGCATCACCAGGGGAGTCGGCTTCGACCAGGTAGGCCTGATCATCATCATCAAACATAATGCGCCCGGAAATGAGATAAAGTCGGCTCAAATCTGGCGTTGCTGCGCTCGTGCTTCGTTCGTTCAGATTCATTTTTTCTCCGTCTGTTGCTCGTAAAAAGAATGACGCCGGTTTAAAAGGCGTCGCCAGGGTTCGGGCTAAAACGCAGGGTTGCCATCGAGGAAGCTCATTGGCTGGCCAATAGCGGATGCCACCCTGAGAATTTCACCTGGTGTGGCATAACGCAGCATTTCAGAGCGTCCAAATTTCTGATACTCATCTACTGACATCTTTCTCCACTCTGGGTGAGGATCTTTTCCGCACAGTGACCAGTTGCTTTCAGAGGAATCACGACGGAGAACGTACACATCAAGCGAGGCTGTAAGCCCACTTCCATATCCCCGCTGCGCTACAATACGAACCTGAGAACCATCGTCGCGTTGCAACGTCTGGGTTAATTTCGTGATAGGATCCTGAGAATGCATGCCATTTACCTCGTTTTCAAAAGATTTACCGTAAGTAAATGATACCGAATCGAGAATTCTGGCTAATAGGTCAGAAGAAAAAATAATGAATATTTTTGAAGTGTAGGATAATGATTAGAATAAAATGGCCTGAATAAATCGCTAGCGGTTAAATCCGCTTATTTCAGAGAAGCTCTGATTTAGTAGTTAGGGAAAACGATGCGGTGAAAAGTAACTTTTACACCGCAATTCAGAAAAAAGTTTCAATTAGTCACATTACGAATAACCCGGCTTACTTTCGCATGTGCGTTCCCCTGGATGTTAAAGTAAAGCCCCTCAGGCAGACTCGTCGCCCACTTAACTCCTCGCTCAGCCATACGCTTCGGTGTTTCCAGCCAACCACGAGGAATATTGCCCGTAACGTCACCGATAACCCGTGAAATGCATGCTGCTACCCGGATGCCGCCGGGAATATCGCATTCGGATTCAACAATATGCATAACCTCAAATAAAGCACCATGCCGCTGGACATGATCGCCAATGTGCAACTCGATAGGAGAAACCATTTCTGTATCTGACTTCATATCTGTCCACCTTTAATTTAGAAACCGTCTAAATTACCAATATAGTTAATGTACCGGATGTTAATTCAACAAGTTCTGTATCACAACCATCAGTTTTTTTTGTTGGGTCTATATCGGAGAAACAAGTGAATATTGAATACACTCGTTAATACAGACAACCGGAAATGAATGGCACCCTAATTATCTCTGCGGCGTATGCTAAGCCGTTAATATTGTCATTTTATGGTAGAAACAATGCAAAATGAATAAACCGCTTGTCGCTTCAAACCACTTTATCAAAACCGTTAACTTGCATTAAGCCCGATACAGTTCGGCGAGCTCGTCCAGCATGGGGTTACTCTTATATCCCGGTGCGGCCGTAAAAAGGTTTCGGGAAATCGCCAGCCATTCCATGATTTTGTCCGTCGCCAGCCAACGTCTGCCAAGTCGCTCGGCTGCGATGGGAACTTTATGCAGGCCAGCGAAGGGATCTACAACAAGATCTCCCGGCTCTGTCAAAAACTCAATCAGAAACGCTGCAAGCCTGGTAGGAGACGTTGCACCATGCAGCGGAAAACCTAGCTCGCGGGCAATGGAATGGCAAAATCTCGTATCAGCGCAGCTATTGCCGTAAAACAAAGTATTTTTGGGGATCGTTCCTTCTGTTTTATTTCCAAAGGATCCGCTTTTAAGCTGGTACGCCCCATCACCATAAAAGGTCGTGCGATTTTCACCGCCTGCTGCCTGCAATTTAAGATGCTGCTCTGAATGCGGTTGCAGTACACGTAAGTTGTTTGAACGAACCTTACTCGCATCATTGGTAAACCACAGCACAGGCTCATACGATGAGCAGAGCTGCACTCGTTGCTTACATGCCCAGTGCGTTGGCGATGGGGGCTTACTGCGATTCACCCACTGAAGCCTGTCCATGAGCTCAAGCCCCAGCTTGTCACATAATGCCAGTGTCAGACGCTCCAGATACAGAGAACGTGAAGGCCTGCCCCTATTAAAGCTATCTTGAGTGATATTCAATGCCACACTTGCGCCGGGTACAAGCTGTTTCACGATCGGTTCGAGGATACGCAGAAGCCAGTCAATATAAACCTGCTCGCCACGCCCCCCGCCATGCCCGTAGTCTCTTGAATTTCGAAGGAGGTAAGGCGGCGAGGTCAGGCAAAGATGAATTTGCTCTGTGATATTGCTGAAGAAGGCATAGGCGTTTCCAAAAACCGATGCCCCAAGAGAAGTTGAGAAACCGACAACACAGAGCTTTTCCCATGACTCGTGTAGGTTTGTTTTCGTCTTAGAGGAGTATCTCCAGACGCCCCGTTTTTCTGGAACGCGTTCGATGACTCCGGCCTGCCGAAGAGTCTGCTGAAACCAGCGTACTTTGTGTTTGACGCCGCTGGTTCTGGTTTTATCTGACCCAAATTCTTTCAGTTCGTGCAATTCGGCATCCGACATGCCAGTTTCACGCTGCACTTCGCGATAAAGCTCGTCGTTGCTCAACGGCAATTCGGAGGCTGCGTAGATCCGTGCAATTAAATCCGTAGAAATCGTGCTCATCAGCCATCCTTAATGGAGATGCAGTTTAAATATCGGCCTGATGGTTGGAAGGGGGATTACTAAATCAAACCGATCTGTTTATTTATAGGCTTTGTCAGGTCATGCAGCACAGCTGGGCATGCGCAAAGAGACCCAGTCTTCTTTAGCGGAGACACCTTCAAAAGTTGTACTCAATCAGCCCCAAGATTTTGAAACTCAATGTGCTTTTGCTCACACTCCTCCCTGCCCCACGAGCCCTGCCATTCACAGATGTCCCGGTACTTAATTTCCAGCTTATCCATCTGTGAGAGGTTAGCTGTTGCGAAGTCTGGCCATATGTCGTGCCAGCATGCGTTGTACGTGACGCCTGCTGGTGGGCAATACATCATTGCATCAGCATGGATAATTTCAACGCGAGGATCGTTTGCAAACGAGGCCGCAACGAGGTTAATAACGTCCTGTTCTTTTTCAATTACTGTTACATGGGTTACATCTTCTTTTTGAAGAATGGCGTGAAGCACCATCCCCAGACCAAGACCATTAATGAGCACGCGCCCGGTGGCTCGCTCTAAAAAATCCTGGCAGGTTCTGATCTCCATCGGGGTATTGGACATCACCACATCCCAGCCGTTGGACAAACGCCGATATCTACCGGGCGGGATAAACTCGTCTGTATTACCTGTATACTCGGCACGAAGGGCGAGGCTCATCGCCTTATCTGCGGTAATTTCGAATGTGTCCAGTTTCCAGGTTCCGGACGTGCCGTCTTTAACGGGTAAATCAGAAAAGCAGCTCTTCATCAAGGCAACCAAAATTCCAGTAATGTTGTTACGCTGAACCTATCACAAACCTGCTCTTAATACAGTTATCAGGAGTGACAGCGATCTTTGAGGAATCGTTTAAATCACGGGCATCCTGTAGCGGACGCCCGATATTTAATCAAATGTCGCAGGTGTTAAAGGAAGCGTTGCAAAGTTGCAACGTCTTCTGGAGCAACCTCCACGCAGCTCCTGACACTGTAGTGATTTTCGCCGTTGTAGTCGTAAACCCCACCGTCTTCAAAACTCAGCTGTTCAAGCTCGCCATGGCACTCTGAAATGAGTGCCGTCTGGCAAGCATTTTTCTCACAATCGCTGACGAGTAACCGAACATAGCTATTCTCATGGTCGCCGTTTCGGTTCTGGATTTTAACGATAAAGTGTTTTTCAGACATTTGTGCCTCCAGCACAGTTTGAGGTTAATTTAGCGTTGCCCCGGCTCACCGGGGCAAGAATAAATCAACCCTTAATGAAACTGTGCCCCCAGGTGTTAGGCTTAAATGCCTGCTCTTTGATATATGTTTTCATTACCTTGCAGGTTTTTTTCAGGGCTTTGGTATTGGCATCGGTTACTGAGATAAAATGGCGAGAATAACGGTTTTCCCGGTATTGCTTATCAGCGTTTGGGTCAATTGCTTCGCTTTGCAGGAGTCCTTCGTGCCTGCCAATTACTATTACGTAGTTCATTTCACCTGAAACACGATCCGTGAGTAATTGAATGGAAATATCAGTCGCTCGCGTGGCCTGGCTAGCAGAAATTTTTGCATGTAAGAAAGCTCCCTTTCGAAAGTTGGCCGGAGTCAAACCTGTAATATCCTCGGTGCTAAAATTAAGTGAAGATAGAGTTGAAAATAAATCACAGCTAATGACTTCAGTATTATTAGACATAACCCGGCTCCGCTCATATTCATGTTAAGGTAATTATATCAGGTTGATAGCATTACCTAATAACTTGGTGGCAAAAAGTTGTGGTTTTTGATTAACTAAAATTGATGTTCTCAATACTGCTCAAGAATTCTTTCTTTACACCCGGAGTAAAAGGTATACGTTCAATGTATTTATAAAGCGTCGCAAAGGTTTTGGTTTCAATGTTTCGTGAAATAACATCATCAATCGGGTCTTCGAACATATTAATAAAAACATCAATATGCTGCTCTCCGCTTTCTGAAGCTAAAGAGAGAATACAGACCACTTCAATGTAGCGGTTATCCTGCTCTGCAATGAACAACCAGTGCCCTTCGTTAAAGGCTGGTGCAGCACTGAAGCGTTTTACAACAATTTCTGAAAGAGCATATCCTGCCTGATCCAACAGATTAATAAAGTTGAGTTGAGTTGAAACCACGTCTAACGCTTTCATAAAACCTCCTTTTCATCTGTACTTATTATACTGTTACCCATCCCCCCAGCTAATAACCTCCCAGCAAACTTTCAAAAAAAATACCACCTTTAATTAGAATTGAACACATCCTTTTTAAATAACAAAAAGGATTATGAAACCCACAATGTTTGTGATGTGCCACCAAGGAAAAGTAACTTTTATGTGCTCATAAATCTTATTTCGTATTCACTTTCCTTTGTCTTTCGGTCGTAGATTATCAGGGGAAGCATAAGAAGAATATGTGAGGTTTAAGCAAATGCGGTGATCGGGCATTATAATTTGGTGAGGCTATTATAAGTGGATAAAGATAGTCGTAGGTATAGGATCAGGTTAAATTGCATTTTCCCGGTTGCCTTCCCTGGCCTACCGGTTTCAGCTCAGATACTAAGACCAGCGGTAATACTTAAAATATTCCTCATTTGCAGCTATAAACTCCCTCAAACCGTTCATTAATCCCTTCTCAAACGCTGTCACGATAAACCGGTAACCGTCCAGTGTTTCAATGTAGTAAATACCGCCTGGTGTAATTCCAACATGCAACACCTCGGCTGTCATCATAAACTGGCCTTCCGGAAAATCATGCGAAAGGTAAATGAAACCAGTAGTGGCCGATGCGGGTGTGGCATTCACTAAGACCCCGTTAAACTGCTGCCCGTGCCTCGCCGGTACAAGCTCACTTCCCCTGGTTGACTTATCAAGCAGCCTCTTAACATCTTTTTCTTCTTTTAACGAGGTATAGACCCGCACATCACTGTCATCACCTGGGCGAGAGCCGGTGCCAACATGAGCAAGACGACGGTAAGCACTGCGCATATTAACGTGGCAGGATGCCCCTGCTCTACCCTGAAGCCTTACGCCAAAGTCTTCGCAAAGTAACAAAATCTGACGTAGCTGGTTTTCATGCACGGACGCTGAGAGTGAAAGATTGAAACAGGAAAAGGTCAGTTCTAAAACCTTTTCGCGTTTGTCATTGAAATGAGCTTCCAGCCTGATGACTGGCTTTTCCGACATTGCAAAAGCTTTGTCCGTTACTCTGTACCGGCATTCATCTCCGAAACATTCTTTAACAACGCTGGCTATGACCGTGTCGTGTTCTCCATCTTCCGGAGCTGGCACAAAGATTTCAAATTGTGCCGGTGTATCCGGCTCAAGCAGAACGGGATAGAGACGCGGAGAATTAAGCAAAGCGCATTCAGAATTAATGAGCTTAACCCAGGCGCTTTTGTCGTCCGGATCCTTAAGCTGCTGTCCAAGGTTATCGCAAAAGTCAACTATCTGACGGGTATGCTCATCCGTGACTGCACAGATCAGGTTAAGACCATGCGTGGCCATACGCAGTTCCCGGGTTCGGGACTGGGAATTGATCGACCAGGGGTTAAGTGAAAGCGAAATAGGGCTTATGGAAGGGACGACCGTCTCATTCTGCAAATCTGTAAGCTGGCAGTTCGCAGTAGGCTTCGGGGAAAGGGTACTAAATATGTAACTTGCCTGTTGTTTAGTACTGGCCTGGATATAAAACATCGCGTCCATGCTTGTATCCCGGGATGAAATTGAAAATAGCTTCATTTTTAACCTTAATGGATGAGCGATTTATAGTCATGTGCAGACAAATGAACATTATGTGCGCCATCATTCCATTCAAAGAATAATCGATACTTAGAGTTTACTCGAATGGAGGAATAACGGTTTGACGTCATTCTTAAGCGTTCATAACGCAAGCTGTTGGATAATAACTCCCGCTCACTCTGGACATTATCCAGCGTTTCAAGTCGACACAGAATCGCGTTAATAATTTCAGAAGGAATACCTGCCGTTGTTTTTCCATTACGGAAGAACTTTTCAAGCCGTCTGTCTTTAAATGAATGGATCATAGTTCCTCCGTAATAATTGACCTTAAAATTAAATTAAAAGGGCTTTGAATTAATGAATACCTAAAATGCGGGCGGCAACTGCCAGCTGCTTATCACTTAACTGACGCTGGTGGGTTAAAGAAGACTTAAGGCTTTCCAGAAAATTATTACTACTGGATTGTTGGGTGATTGCATCAACCATTTTTTGATGAGACCTGCACCATGCTGTGAACGCAGAACTGTGGGCGCTTTCAGTCCTTAAACGCTCGTCTTGCAGGGATGCTGACACTTTGCGGGCAGCTTGCGCATTAATGCGGTACAGCGCATTCAGCGTGTAAGCAGTACGGGTCGTTTCGAGGCTGTAACCCGTGGCTTTACAAGCCATACAGCGACTTCTATAAAAATGCTTACGCTCTCCCCGCCCATTGCATTTATCGCAAACAATACGAAAAGTATATTCCGCAGTACCTTTTACAGAATCAACACAGCGGATTTTTGCGCTGGAGATTTCAATTCCACTGCGATCATAATATTTGGTCATAATGTGATTCCTCCGGTTAGTTCTGGAGTAATCATGACAGAATGAATCTACTGGCTAATAACCTGAGAGTAAATATTTTAAAAAAACATTGAGAGAGGGGCTGCAAATTTATACACGAAGGATTCAAATATAATTTGTTTAAAAAATTAAGAGCATTCTGAAGTAAAATTGCATCAAAAAGCATTCATGGATAAATCATGTACTGGTGCCAGCGATTTAAACGAGGACATTGTTCCGGTGTAATTACACAGTTTAGCATCATAGATTATAACCAAAAGGAAGGAGTCCTTCCCGTCTCGGGAATATTACTTTCCCGTTTGCAGTTTAAGAGACACTTAATGAGAAAGTAATAATTAAGTCATGCTCAACTCTACATTTTACATTGAGGATGGCGTAACAGGGTACGGCATACTACCGTACCCTTGTGTAGGGTTTATGTTTGAGGGAATTCTATAGTAAATGTGGCCGTGCCAGATTGACCACTTACAGCGGGAGTAACGGGATATGTGCGCTCTTCACCATTACCAAGATCCAGTGACAGCGATTTAGTTTCACCAGGCTGGACCGTAACTCCGGCAACCGTAACGCCGAACTGGGCGTTTTTCTGAACAGTCAGGGTTCCGTTTAACTGTCCGGTAATGATAGAACCGTCCTGACGACGCAACACACTGGTTCGGATGATGGCCAGCGGCGTGTTGTCCGTTGCTTTCAGTGCTACGGCTGTGGCCAGCGTCTTGAGATTATCCAGCATAATCAGGTTAGCTGGCTGGTAGGTAAAATTAAGCGTTTTAGTGGTCCGGTTACCTGATTCGTCAATAGCCAGAGCCTCCAGATGATACATCTGTCCCGATTCGTCAGTATTGGGGAAGATTCTGGGGTATTCAGGAATAAAGACATCCTTGGATAGCGGCGTGAATGCAAGGGTGACCTTTTCAGAGTTAGGTCCACCAGCGAGCTGAAGCGATATCAGGGAAGCATCCCCAGAGGCATCAGTAACGCTTATGCGTAGGTTCTCAAGCCCTTTAACCAGTTTTCCTTCTGCGTCTGCGCCATTAAAGCTGAACGCAATAACCGGAAGCGTTGAGTCAATTTTCAGCGGTGCATTAAGCGTTTTGGTTCCTGTGTTTCCAACAAGATCCGTGGCAGACACGCTAACAACCGTATAATCCCCGTCCGGTAGACCAGCGTATGAGAAAGTGGCGTTTTTGGTTTTATAATCGCTTTCACTGACAGTCACAGGCTTCAGGGTGAAAGTTTCCCCCCGGGCATTTTTAAGGGTGGCTTCGAAAACTTTGGTATCCCAGTAGCTGATGTTCCAGGCGTTGACGCGATCATTATCGGTGGCCGTCATAGTGATTGTCTTGGAGGCCTTGTTTACCTGAGCGACATTAACCACCGGTGGGTTGTTATCCCAGATAACCGTAAAATTACCAGCAAGCGCATCGAATATGCTGTCACCATCTTTTCCCGAGTAAAGATGCAGATACTCAAATCCTTTGTCACTGGTGTAGTTGAAGTTAACCGTCATCTCGCATGAACTTTGTCCGACAGGAATAGTGCAGAACCAGGCTGCATTTTTTACCGTTCTGAACTTTTGCACGTATGGTCGGGGTTCTGCGGTTACCTTTATGCGGCTAATGGTGGCGGTTTTAACGCTGATTGAGGCCTGAGTTAACCACTCACTGGTATCACTCCGGTACATCTCTTTAGCCACTATCTTCGGGGCTATTTCCATCGCCGGGGCTGGAGTGAAGTTGAGGGAGTTATGATGAATTCGTCTTACTCCTCCCGCCAGAGTCTGAAATTCATGATAAGTATCCCCCACATTTGGATATATGTATTTGAAAGTATAGATATTATAAGTGCTATCGGACGTCTGGAAATTCGAGTCCGCCCAGCCATATTTGGAACCGTTAACAGCAGTAAAGTCACTTTTCTTCCTTAATACCCGTACGGAAATAGGGTTCTGGAAGACGGTCATGCCAGACTGATAGGAGACCCATGATCCGGTAGTGGCGTCCTGCACCTGGATGATATCGTCAGGCTTAACCCGATCAATTACGCTTCGGCGGCTTAGTTCGCTCCTGTTTCCCGCTTTGTCATAAAGGTAGATCCCCACTTTATATTCAGAGCGGTTTTCCGGTGCCAGGGCATTGCTGCTTGCGTCGGCGACTTGAACGGTTACGCTACCTTCCACTGTATTAATTTCCGCTGGCTTTTTACGCTCCACTCCAGCGGCATCGGTTATGAAATATTCAGCATTAGCAAGCCCGGAACCTTTATCACTCAGTCCATTAAAGACCAGTGCCTGGACGCTGGCGTACTGCATACCGGCTGGTACTGAAGTGAAGATCGCTTCGCTGCCAAAGTTCCACCCATTTCTCGTATAACTTATGGTACCCGTTGCCGGAGGCGTTCGGTCAATTGCAAGCGGGTAATCCTGCCGGGAGACCTCCTTCCCTTGCAAGTCGGTAATCACCTCTCTGAGGGTGAAGCTATCTTCTCCCATCGCTGGTACGGTCAGAGTCTTGCCGTAATAATCAAAGCCTGTCGAAGATGTGGTACGGTCATCAACGGTAACCAGGCTGCTTTTCGTGCTCCAGATGAGGCTCCCGTCACTTTTCAGCAGACTGAGCGTAATATAACGGTCCAGACCGGAAATAACGGCAACGTCAAAGCTCGTTACCGGATTAATCCATACGGATGCAGGCGATACGGTCTTTTTAACGTTCAGGGTATCTTTAAAGCTGAATTCTGCGATTTCAGCGGAAGCTCCTGCGCTGAAACCTGCAAATGCAATAAGCAGGGCTAGTTTGATTTTCATGGGTTGTCTCCTGATCAGGTTCCCCATGATACTTTTTCAGTGTTCGTGATCTTTTCGGGAAAATAGCTATTTTTGATGTTTTTCTTTTCTGCCCGGCGGGACTTTTTTGTTTACGTGAATGCAACAAAACCAGAAAAGTTACTTTTTGATAGGGTAAAATTAGGTTTCCCTAATTTCCAGAAGCAAGCGAAAGCAGAACTAGCTTAATAGCCATTAAGAACGCCATACCTATTGATAAATAACGCTCCTTACATTTAATGATTTGAGCATTTAAAAATGAATTAGCGAAAGAATTTTGGTTTGCTTTTTATTGCATGAGTAAAACAGTATTAATAATCCGGAGCCATTAGAACGTACTCTAAAGACTCCGGTATACAGATATCTTGCCAGTAAAAATGGCCTTACTCCTCATCATCCCCCAGCGCTTTTTTGATGGCGCGGCGGCGGGCTGCATCACCTACACGATATCCGACTGAATATACGTCATTCAACCGGCGCAGAATAAGATTTATTTCCTCATCCTGAATGTAGGCAGGTAAACACAGAACCACGTCGCCATCTTCATCATAGACTCGAACAACTTCCTTCTGCCCATCTCGCTCGCGAATAATCTGGACATGCTGAACCCTGGTGTATTCTGGGTTTACGCTCATTTTAAGTATCTCTCTGTAATTGTTGTTACCAGTTAGCTATAAGCCGGATAATTCTGGTATTCAGTGTTCTGCACAGCAATCGCCTGCTCGTGGATCATTGACACTGCCAGGCGGGCTTTAACTCGCTTGCTGGTGAGAAAACGCTTCACTTCTTTAAGTTCGCTGCCAGCCGACAGCATATTGAAGACATGCTGTTTGAGACTGTTGTTATTTTTGGCCACTTGTTTCTCCATCATCTTTGTACATGGTTATTTCAGGCTGGCCTGCCAGATCACACACGTTATCCATATGCTTTTGGACCCAGTCTGTTAGACCCAGACCTTCGGCCTTTGCCTGATTGACGTAACGCAGTTTACGTTCAGGGGTAACCCGCATCTGTAGTTGTGCCGTCGCTGGAACCGCCTCTTTCAGGGCGTTAAGGCCCCTCTGATCACGGGCCTGAATTGATGGTTTACCGCTAGGCATCTGATGTATCGCTCTCCCGGCGAGCGGTGGACAGCTCTATTTCTTTTGCGATAGCTTTATCTATGGCATCCAGCTGCATGGCAAACTTGATTTCAAGCGAACAGCGTAATGCCTTCAGGGCGCGTTCTTTGGTGCTGTATTGTGGTATGCCGTTCTGGCTACCATTCATGCCTCGCATGCGGCGGGAGGTTGCATCGACAACCTCTCCCTCTTCCCGTGTGCCGTGAACCGTAGTTCCGCTCCATGTCGGATAAACAGTGCCAGTGGCGGTGTTGAAGCTCCAGCCGTTTTGGTATTCCCCCGAGACCTCTGGTACGGGCATATCGCGTTCAACGCCATAGTCAGACCAGCGTAAAGCGCGGTTTATTCTGGCCTGTGCCACCAGCTCATCATACGCGGCTTGTTCTTTTTTATTCATCGCCATTTAGGGCAATCTCCTTAGAGGGGAATTAGGTGTTATATCGGTACGTAAGTGCTTTTCAGGCCTAATCTCTGACAAGGCCTGATGTGCCAGACTGCCGTTGCATTCACCGTTTTATGGCGGTTGACAGAGCCTCATTAAGAGCCGCAATTAGCTCAGGCGAAGTCGGCTCCAGATTTTTGGAAGCGTTCAGCAGCTCCTGAAGTGAAGAGATTTCCTTTGGCTCCACCTGGTTTGTTTCAGGTGCCGTTTTTTGCACTTCATCCAGTGTACGCTGTGCACCGTTATCCAGCACCAGCACCCCCCCGGCACGAATTTCTGAAATGGTGCGCAACGTATACATCAATTTATCCCAGACACGGCTACCAACCTCGAACCCGGAATCAGCTACTTTTTCTTCATTATGCTTTTGAAAAATTTCTTCTAACCAAGTGGTGAAGCGCTTTCCAAAAGTATTGGCGGCTAAAGAAGTGCAGGAATAAACCTGTTCAACCTGTTTTGTTCCATTTTTATCAGTGAATGTAATGAGACCGATTCGGCCACTGTTAACAGTGTAAAAGCGAGGTTGAAAGCCAGCTTTGAGAAGGTTTTCAATAGCTGAAAAAAAATCTTTTTTGAGCATCGGTTTCAAAATGGTTTTCCTTTTATGCCCGGTGCCGCCGGGGCGGTGGCGTTAAATATACGCCATGTAAGTAAATTAATTTATACCCATTTGATTGTCAATACAAACAAAAAAACAAACCATGTTTATTATTTTATCAACGATGCTATTTTAAAGTCCGTCTAAAATAAAAAACCAAAAAGTTAAATTTGAAGCCGTCCTTCCTAAATTCATTTCTTGCGCATATTAGCACCCTGCTTTAAGTAAATAATTTTTGAAAAAGTTGTCTGGAGGTTATTAGCTCGTGCATCTGGATTGGTAATATAAAGCCAACACAGAAAAGGAAAACAAAATGTATAAATTAGTATCTCCTCGTGAACTGACTGAGATTATTACCGGTTTACTGCTTAAACCTGAACTCCTTGGTGAGCTGGACTCACCAGAAAAGCATCGGATGTTTATGGCAGATTTAGGCCGCGTGGTGGCCGAACATTGTGGAGGTCTGGTAAACAGCGTCGTCTTGCCAGGAACAGAAGTTACAGTGTCGGATGGGTTACCGCTTAATGGCCAGCCGGTACGTTATCTCGGAATCAAAGAGAACATCCCTCACCTCCTTGTAGAGCCTGATGCTTCCTTACCTTCGCTCGCTAAAAACGTCTGGATGTATGCAGATCCTGAAGGCTGGAAAGAACATTTTGGAGCTGAGGAAGACTGCCTTACTCCTGAAATGATGCAGCTGTTCCGTAAAGGTATCCAGGCTCTTCAGAAAGAGCATGACACCCCTGAAATTAGCCTCACACTTCAGGACTGGCGCCTGGAGGAGGAAACACTGCCAGAAGAGGACAGTCAGGCCTATCAGGTCAGCGTTACCGGCCAACATAACATCCACTGTGAAGTTGTTAACAAGGAAGGTAACCCCTGTTTTGGTGTCATGTTCGAAATCGATCAGGGTGTGCCTGCCTTACACATCAACACCGGCGGGGATATGTTGCTCCACATTCATTGCGCCCATAACGGACTCGTTCTGACCCCTGATGCAAGCGGTCAGCGATTTGATAAGGCTCCCGTTGACCGCTTCTCTTATAACAGCCCATCCCTGCTGTTGTCTGCCGACTAACCAAGGCCAAATCTGAATTGTCCCGTTTAAGTAACCAACCCGCTGCCGCCAGGCGGGTAAATCCTCTTAATGGAGTTTTAATGCAAATCTCAACTGAAGTTCTGAACGTCTTATCTCGCTGCCGTGCTGAAGGGAACTTTCTTTTCCTGGCCGACCAGCTCGACCGCAGCATTTATGTTAAGACAAACAAAGTGCTCGAAGCCGCCGGTGGCAAATGGAACCGAAAAGAGCAGGCACATATTTTTACGGCGGATGCAGCTGAGCGTATCGAGCAAATCATTCTGACAGGTTCGGTTGACATCCCACGAGATCTGTTCAATTTCTTCCCTACACCTGAGAATTTAGTCACAGATATGGTTCTACGCGCTGAACCAGCTGCCGGGGAGCGTGTACTGGAGCCAGAGTTTGGTGATGGCCGCATTCTGAAAGCCTTAAAACTGGCGGCTCCGGATGCATTGATTACCGGGATCGAATTGAACGATGAGCGATTCCTTGCAGTGAAGAACGATAGTGTCCTTAGCACAGGAGTCGAGCTGGTGCATACCGACTTTCTTGGGTACCAGCCCGATGAAACTTTTGATGTTATCGTTATGAATCCACCATTCCTTAAACGCTCTGACGTTAAACATGTCATGCATGCCATCGCAATGCTCGCTAAGCGAGGTCGCTTACAGGCCATTCTGTCAGCTGGGGTATTGTTCCGGGAAGACACACTGACAAAAGCGCTCAGGGAGCGAGTCAAACAACTTGGCGGACAAATTTCGCCTCTTCCGGATGATACATTTAGGGAGTCCGGAACAAAGGTCAAAACAGCCCGCCTTGAAATTGATCTTCGCCGCTAACTGACAAGCAACCGGAAAGAAATCTTAATACGAGTAGCCGGTTAAAGTTACCTGACCGGCTTAACTGACTAAATCAATAAAGAGTGAACAGAAATGACGCATACTGCCGTTTCTCAGGCTAATAGTGCTTTGCAGCTACCCACGGTGGAGCATGTCTACGCTCTTCTGAAAGCAAATTGTAAACCTGACCGCTTTGACGGGCGTGACGGACCCGTGTGGGGCCAGGAATACTCGTGGAATCTGGCAAAAGATCGCTTACAGGATCTGGAGAAATACGGTAAGGCATATGTCTCCCGTCATGAAGACCGTATGGGGGAAGGATTTAGTTTTGGTCCTGACCTGTTAATTATTCGCTAACGCTCCTAATGCCTGATGATATGGTAAGCACAACTGGAAAAATATGTTTTCAAAGCCTATGACCACTTTCACACCAGAACGTATTGAACAAATTTTGGAATTTGCCGAGGGTAGTAACCCAAGCGAAGCAATGAGTCTCAGAGCTGACGAAGTTGCTGTACTGGCACGTATTGGAAAGGCAGTTATGTCGATTGCGCCTGTTTATCAGTGCGAGTTTTGCCACCATGACGCAACCGGGCAACTTCAGTGGCACTGGGAAGATGTGAACAAAGCTTTTTATGATAAATACGATCCAGACAGACGCGGAAGACGTCGAATCCTCTATACCGCCCCGCCGATGCCTTTAGTTTCGGCTGACCTGCTTAACATGGCTTCATCTGCTATTGAAGACTTGCTCACTAACAAAGACAGAAGTGGTGCGGGAATGTGGAATGACATTCCAGAACAGCTACGACGCGCAGCAGAACTGGTAATGGATAATAGCCGGGCCGCTGAAACAGAAGCGATGCTGATGCGTCTTTATGTAGAATGTGACACAGGTGAGCGCAGGGGCAACGGCACTCAATCTGGCGTAGCAATGCCTTCTTGGCAAACCGTTGAAGAGGCACGTGTGTTGCTAGGGGTGAAATGATGCAGTTCTCGCCAGGGCAGTTTGTAATTCACAACAAGAAGCGCCTTGCGGAACGAAGGTAGACGTACTGACTGAGGTTCACTCCCCTCTCGACTGGTGGCGTAATGCCGCCAGGTTTTGATTCATATATGCCGTCCGTTAACGCATTTATATCTGACATACCTAATTTATCCTGATTCTTTTTTACATAAAGTAAAAGCATCACTTAATGCGATATGTGGATGCCGATAGTTTCAGGCTAATGTTATAAGTTTTGCAATCGTTGCCAGTTTGGACACCACAGAAATGTCAGATGTAATTCCAAAAAGAAAGATTTCCGTCCTGAACGCACAATAAGGTTTGTCGAAAGGCAAATTATAGATTTGTAATTTCGAGCACCATATGGAGAAGTTTTTTATACTTTTACGAACATAGTGACCTTTAGGAAAAGCTTAAAATAACACCAAACCTAAAGGGGAATAAGAATGAAACATCTCGCTTTTATTACTGCTGTAGCCGGACTCGGTATGTCTGTTCAGGCCCCAGCTCAGATATATGAATCGGCCTTTAAAGACACGAACGGTATTGAGATCCACGCCCCGTCTTCTCGTCTTATGCTTAATCCGGCATCACCGGTAACTTTGACACTTATTTCAGGTCTTGATCGTTTCGTTAATGTCAAAGTCACGAAAGACACTGGAACTGTCATTCTTAATACTACGACTACACGGACGGGTGTATCAGACCGACTAACAGCTGCTGACGGTAGTGAGTTCTACGGCAAAAAAGTAACTTTGCCTGCTTTGGGTGAAGGCAAATTTGTCGTTCAGATAAACGTGTTAGATCTCAATCAGAAGCCTGTAGCGACCTATAACTATAACTGGCTAATTGATGTCACCCCTCCAGCGGCAAATGCTCTTACCGCTAATACTGGTTCTGGCTCTACCGCTGGTGACGTGTGGAAGCTTGGATTAGAGGCAACGGGGCAGTATGACTTCACCTCTTCGGGCGTAAGTGATGCAAATGGTATTGATAAGGGCCTAATATATATTTACAGGCAGGACGGTAGCCTCTACAGCACTACACAGATGCAGTATGACGTATCCGGCCAAAAGATGTACCACACTTACTCTAAGAATTCAGTTAAGGGAACCGGAATACCAGACAGCAACCTGGATGAAGACTTTACTGCAAAAGTTGTTATCTTCGATAACGCAGGTAATAGCCGAACGCTGCCAACTCAAAAATTTCGCTACGACAACACGCTGGGTGAGATGACACTGTGGGCCGTTCATGATCCAAATACGTCTTCCAGCGTCGTACCCGGGGTTTCTAATTATCCGGCTTACAAAGCCGGTATGGTCGTTAACGAAAACCCTATTCGATTAGTCTACCGGATCCCAAAATCTAACTACCGTGCTTATTCAGAAGGTGGGCTTCAGTTCATCAATCAATATTCCGCCCCCAAAGAGATAGCTGTAGACAGCACTTATGCTTATGTTGAAATGACTCTTCCCTATGGCTCAATTAATGGGGATATGGCTCGTATGGCGAACTTTGGCCAGTGGGGAGGGTATTATCCGTCATACAGCCTCGTTCTAAACCCATCTGCAAACCAAACGCCTGCATTTGCGGGTACCTGGGTAGATTTCCTCGATGACAAGGGGAACTGGGTTAAGTGGAAGGATTTTGAGAGTGTGGCTTCATCACGACTGCCAATTAAAATTTCCCGACTTCGTTTTAACGTTGAAGCCCGGCCCTTTGCACAAGAGATCGGCGGTAAGGCGACCTGCACCATTCCGGCAGGAAAAACCTCGTGTGAAGCGCCTGAGACGTTTGATATGGCCTTGGGTACCCAGGGCTACAATAGGATCCTTTACTTCGTTCGCAGCATCAGCAATCCCATTTTGCGGTCTGAGCAATGGATTATGACACGCTGGAACAATAAACAACTGCCGGTAATAAACTCGATATCATATGACGAGACTAACAAGCAGCTGGATGTACTGGCGTCACTTGAAGGCGATGGTAACTGGTTCGACTCGGTCTCATTGAGGGAATTTTATCTTTCCGATAAGAACACCGGTACCCGGATGTCACCCACAGGCGTAATCAAATCTCGTATCTCAGGTAACTACACGATTGCTTATGATTTATCCCGTCAGTCTGAAGGAAAATACAACGTTGAGGTCAACATCAGGGACTTCTTCCAGAACCAGACCAATAAAACTTTCGGAGAAATTGCTCTGGATAACACTCCTCCGACAGTGGCCATAACATTCGACGGAAAGCCGGTAAAAGACGATACGGTAGTGTACGGCCTGGAGAACCTCAGGATCGCTCTGGCAGATAATCTGACAACCCCGAGGATAACCCGTCTTCAGCTCGTAGGTGGCCCCACAGCTGATAACGTTGAGCTTACGTGGTCACCGGCAGGCAAAGATACATACATGCCTGAGTATCCGAGGCTGTTCCCAAATTTCGAACCATCTGAAAATTATTCAATTAGCGTAACAGTTGCCGATAGTCAGTCGAATACCAAAACCTATACTCAGAAGTTCAGTTATCTACCGAATAACCTTGTGCAGTTACATAATCTACGCACATTATCGGTCAGTTCGCCTCTCAAAACGACAGATGGCGTACCCCTTGCGTACCTGTCCACTAACGTTCTGCGTAAGACAAATGGAGAAATTGCTAAAGGGGTCCAGAACGCAACGCTGACTGTGCGGAAGGATGCAGCCTTCGGTATTAAATTTAACGGGGCACAGGCGGCTCCAGGTGAGTCAGTTGAGGTGCAAATAGATATGGGCCAGGGGGATAATCTTCTGTTACCCGTTTATCCTTCCGAAAATGGGAAAGTTGGCACCTCAGAATTCATGATTCAGATCGACGAGTTGAAGTAACTACCCGGAGCCGACAGTAAAACTGACGGCTTCAATTTTACTGCCCTCCTTGACTCCGATCAGCCAGTACGTCTTCAGAGATTCGCAAGGAAGAACCGAAAGAAAAGTTACTTTAATCGTACGTTTCCAGCGATGCTTTTAAAAGACAATGCACACTCGTTGATTACGACAATGGGAGTGAGTGTCGAAACCCTTGAGTAAGGATACCCGGTAAATATACAGCCCCGGGGATCCTCTTCCTTCAACCGGGGATGACAACGGTAGTGAGTCCGGCAACTCACTCCCGTTGTCACTTCTCTGACATATCGTCATACGAGCTTACTCAAGTGCATCCACAAAGATGGGATCGTTTTGAATCTAAACTGGTACTGGTTAGCCAGTCACTTGCATCTATTCCCCCGTCGATACTTAAGTGACAATTGTAGTGATCTGCAATACTGGTGTCTCAGAAACACTGACGACGGTAGAGACTCAATACCCTAACCCCTGACAACAGGAGTGAGCTTAGAGGTGTTACGCTGCTGTCACTTAATGCTTGGGAATTGCCTGACTCACAACCATTGTCATCCGGAGCTACTGATTAACGTTGAACCGCTGGACTTTAATGACAGTGGTAGTGATGGATAGGCTCATTTCCATTGTCGTCATTTTATCGGACAAGCCTCTTCGTCCTACAGGTTTAAGCTGACAATGGTAGTGATTGGATGATCTCACTACTGTTGTCACTCAGTTCTTTGAGCGGACCCTTCCCTCGGTTGGTCGGCATTAACAACGGTAGTGACTCGATTGGCTCACTGCCATTGTCATCGTGTAAATGACGTACCTTATCAGCTCAGCTGAAAGCAATGACAACGGAAGTGACTCTAATTGCTCACTGCCATTGTCGTCGTGTCTATTGAGAGCCTTATCAGTGCACCTGAAAAGCAATGACAACGGTAGTGATTCTAATGGCTCACTACCGTTGTCACCGTGTGTATTGAGAGGATGGTCCACTTAACTGGACGTCTATGACAATGGTAGTGACTTTAATAGCTCACTACCATTGTCGGCGTGTGAATTGAGAGGATGATCAGCTCAGCTGTACGGCCATGACAATAGTAATGACTTAATGAGCTCACTACCGTTGTCACCCTGTTAATTAAGAGGCTCATCTGCTCTTCTGGAAGGCTATGACAACGGAAGTGACTTGCTGGGCTCAGTGCCATTGTCGCCGTATGAATTGAGAGGATCATCCGCTCTTCTGGATGGCAATGACAACGGTAATGACTTAATAGGCTCACTACCGTTGTCATCCTGTAAGTTAAGAGGTTGATCTGCTCAACGGGACGACTATGACAACGGTAGTGACTTGCTGGGCTCACTACCATTGTCACCCTGTGAATTGAGAGGTAGATCCGCTTAACCAGACGTCCATGACAACGGTAGTGACTTTCTGGGCTCAATACCGTTGTCACCCTGTGATTTAAGAGGTTGACCCGCTCTACTGGACGGCCATGACAACGGTAGTCACTTTCTGGGCTCACTACCGTTGTCGCCACATAGAATGAGAGGAGCATCAGCTCAGCTGAACGGCAATGACTACAGTAATGAGCTGGATGAAGCATAACCATTGACATCTGGCCCAACCGGAAGCCGTATTCGCCAATCCAATCGAGATTCACAATGGCCGTGACTCGCCGCATTAAGTTCCGGTGTCCTCCCAAAGCTGAACGCACACTCGGAGGACAATGACAATGCCAGTAAGGTACACATCATTACCATTGTCACTATAGCTACCAGAGAAGCCGGGATTTGAATGTCGATGGTAGTGAGTGGGTCAACTCACTGCCATTGTCACCCCGTTACGATATTTTCCGTTGGATGTACTGGCCAATGAAGTAAAGCGTAGAAACCGGGTGTTAACAGGTGACTCAGGAGAAAGCGTTGAATTCGCAATCTCGATCTACATAGGGTGGTAGAGAACAATGACAACGGTAATGACTTTTGACTCATTACCGTTGACGTGAAAGAGCGGGCTGGGACTAACGAAAATCGAAGAAGTAATTTAGCACCCGGAGCCTGAACCGCCGGGTTAACTTTAGCTGGCGTTGCTGTTCTTTTTCTGGCTTCGAAGACTACGAATATAGCGCAGTTCTTCAGCGGTTAAATCATGGACGGTAAGAACATCATCGCCGTCTATCGGGTCAGCTGGTGGGCATAACTCACCTTCTAAAACAGAAGACCCTGAGTTCTCTTCTTCATCTTCAACCACTTCTAAAGGAGGCTGAGTATTGTTCAAATTCAGATCGGGATCCCGCTTATGAATCTGGAAGTATACTTTTCCGTCTTTCTTAATTTCGGTGTACTGGAGGTATCCTATCGATGCCAACTCTTCAAGAGCCTTTCTCACGGTAGCATTCTGACTATTTGCTCGTGTTTTGAGGTTCAGACGATTTTTCAGCCGAGTAAGGGATATCGGTATAGGATTTGGCGGTAATGACTCTATGAACGTATAGAGAGCCTGGGCGCTTTCCTTCTTGGCCAACTCCTTAATTGCCTTCAGCTGCATCAAAACCTTATGATCGTATTGATAGAGCTCGAAAATCTTAGGATCAACCTGAAGGACAACCTGATCTGATTCCGGGTCTAACAGGGCAGACTGTACCAGATGCGTTGTATAGACTTTGGACGAGTTATTACTGGTGAACGACAAGGTAACGGATGCTAACCTGCGTAAGGAGGCGTCTATACGTTTTCTGGACGCTGTAGATGAGCGATAATTTTCAGGCGTACATAGCTTGAGGAATTCAGTGAATTTTAAGCTTATCGTGTCATTGTTAATCGGATGATTGGCATAGGTTCGAATGATGCCCATCCACGTCTTAAAATCTACTGACATATCAAGACGCTCACCGACAATTGAAATATTGGTGAACCCCTCGCTCTCCATTAAAGAGAGCGTCTGTAACTCTTTCGTTGCGTCAAAGCCAACCGTTTTATATTCCCGATTTTGACGCCCCACACTCTTTGGTGATGGGACGAACAGCCCGAGCCGCATCAAAGCAATAGACTGCACCGTACGGTTGCTGTTAGGACGCAAAATGATGTCTTTACCTGATTCTTTCTCTCTAACAGAGAAAGCCCTGGTGACCAGGTCCTGCTGCTCAGTATCTTTCTCTTTAGTCATAATAAGTTATCACTGAATGTGTAAACAGATTGGTGAATAGTAAGCCCCAGCGAACTCTATGTCACTGGATGGATCATTGTGATGATCCATATCTGTGCATAAGTTCTACCTAAAAAAACGACTCCACTCATTAAAACTTGGCAAAAACTCTTTGCATACAATGACCTGCAACTCTTATCAACAACGGATCAGATCAAGTTAAAAAGATCTAATGAAAAGTCACTACTATTGTCGCTCTGATCACTACTGATGTCAAAAAACTCATTACCAACGTTATAATAATCACTACCAATGTCAAAATAATCACTACTGTTGTCACTGATCACGTCTCAGGCCTTGTGCCGTCTGGCCTGGAGGCAGCGGGGATCTCTTTTGATCTATCAGGAACACTAAGGTACTAATTATTGGAACTACCTTGTGGAAAATGGGGATAAATAAATGCTTAGTTCTTATACAGGTCTCAACTTGCCTCCCTGATAAAAACTGTCGTCAAAGCTAAATCACAGCCACAGGCATTTTCGGTGGATAAATTTTTGAGAAATAGAAGCATACATGCAGACTCGTGTCGCAAGTAATTGAAAGTAATAATTTATTTAAATAATGCGAGTCACCTTACCTTACAGTGGAAGTTTAAGTCTAACCTCACTACCATTGTCACTTAAAATCATTACCAACGTCGAAATAGTCTCTACCATTGTCTTTTAAGTCACTCCCGTTGTCACTTATGTCGCTACTGTTGTCAGTGACAATGCTCCAGCCCAGTAACCATGCGGCCTACAGCGTACCGGGATCTTCTTTGTACTCTCTGGCACCTTTGGGATCATTTATTGGATCTACATGAGGGATAAAATCTTTTGACGATTTCGTAGTGCAGTTATACCAGCGACTTAGCAAGACAAAAGCTGCAATTTAGTGACGAGTTACTAGTCTGCCCAACAAGAGCAATGCAGAGAAGATATGTGGTGAAATGACCATGGTAGTGAGTCTAATCACTACCATGGTCCGCAGTAAGCGTTACTTACGCAATGAACGTCGGACTGATTTGCAACAACATGGGCTACGGCGCATCAGAAGACGGCCGTTGTGCTTCAGCAAAACAGCCCTGCTTTATTTTAATTCTTCAATGTTAATCATGAACTCAGATCTGCCTGTAAGGCCGGATACAGCAGGGAAAATAGGAAAGCTACGGCTGTCCCCGAGCCCCAAATCCAGTTGAAGCTCTTTGCTTTCACCTGGCATCGCAGAAACACCATTTACAGTCACGCCGAATGCAGCGTCCTTACGGACAGTAAGCACTGCGTCCTGAAGCCCTGTAGCGATTGAACCATCCTTTTTACGCAGCTGGCTGGCATACAGAACAGCCAGAGGAGTATTGTCAGATGTTTTGAGAGAAGCATTGACAGCTAAGGTTTTCAGATTCTCTAGCCTGACGAGATTGTTTGGAAGGTAGTTAAATTCGACTGAGCTTTCTTTAACGTTGTTCATCTCATCTTTGGCCTGAACTGTGAGAGTGTATGTTTCGCCTTCATTAAGAGACGGAAAGATCTTGGGATAATTAGGTGCATACAGGTTGTTTCCCAGATTCACCCAAGACAATTCCACCGCATCAGAAACAGGGCCACCGCGAAGAGTCATACGGCTTAAGGATGGTTTAGTTAGAGCATCGGTGAGCTGTATACGGACGTTCTCCAGCCCATATACTGTTACGTTTTTGCTGATCGGTTTTCCTTCGTAGCTAATACTTACAGATGGTGCTGTATTATCAACGACAACAGTTTGATAAGGGAGGTTACCGGTATTGTTGAATGTATCTTGGGCATTAATTACCACGTTATAACTGCCTTCTGGTACCTCTTTCATGTTGAACTCATACGTGTAGTTCCCAGACGCCATATTTCTACCTGTTTGTTTGCCGGTTACGCTTATTTCTGCGTTGTTACGGTTTTTATCTGACAACCAAACTCGATTTACATAAACATGGTCGAAATATGAACCATCTCCAGGTTGATTCACGTAAACCTGGAGAATGTTGGTGGTTTCAATGTAATCAAATCCAGTGACGGAGGGACCCAGTGTATGCCAGGCTATATTCTCCCATATAGGGGCAAAGAAGGTTGCTTCGGTGGTTGACCTTACTTCATAGCCACTATGAAGATAGCCGGTAGTGCCATTTATAATATCCTGGGGCAAAGAGACGGTACAGGTTGTTGAGCCAGCTGGAATACTGCATGTTGCTCCGCCAGTGATTTTTTGATCATATGGCCTAGCCTGTACATTGAACCGGATATTAGTAAGTTTTATAGGCATATCAGATGCCTTGAACAGGTTCCAGTTTACGCTGTTGAACCATGTTCCATCAGCCTTTTGTCGTTCTATGGGTGAACTTCCCCAAGCCGGACTCTTTACAGAGGCAGGATCCCAGTTGAGCCAGCTGGCATACTGACCAAGATCTCCTCCAGACCATTGATATGTATTCACAGGTCTATAGTAGTTTCCATCTAAGGCACCCTGTGGCAGCTTAACTTCCACGTAGACATAGGTGGCATCTTCGGAAAGGACCTGTACTCCGCCATAGTTATTGGTAATGCTCATGCCACCATTTCGATATGGCTTCCAGTTAGTTCTTGGGATACGTATAACCAACTTGTAGGGGTTTTCCAGCACTGTAAGGCCTCGTTTAAACGGGACGTATCCCGAAGAAATGCCGGGTACAACACTGGTGCTTACACGTGAGTCATGAACTGCAAATGGCGTAAATTCTCCCATTTGATCGTCATATAAAAACCGCTGGGGAGGAATGTTAAGCGTATTTCCTGCCAGGTCCGTAACGATGAAATTGAAGGTGAATTCTTCATCAAGATCACTTGAGGGCATGCCAGCCTGGGTGTTCATATCTTTAATCCACGGATAGAACGCACGTTTATTGGCTGTGTCATAACTCAGGTTATTGTCGGAGACCACAGAACCATTACTTCGTTTAATGACAAGACGGATCTTGGCAATTCCACTAGCATCCTCAATACCGTCTGCAAATATAGAAAACTGGCCACTACCGCCTCGGCCCAACTCCCAAAGTGGCCCAGAAAGTACCATGTCGTAACCTGCGTTTTGACTCGGATAAATACTCTTATAGCGTGGAGGAGTTGTATCAACGATGAAATGATAAGTAGATGTGCTCACTACAGTCTGGCGAATATCCAGAGTTTCATTGACTACAGTAAAGGTCCCTTCTCCGAGCGCCGGTAGAACCATATCCTTTCCATAGTATTCTGTTCCATCGGCAGCAACGATACGATCTGCAACGCTCGTTTTGGTCGAGACGGAGGAATACATAACCTTTTTATCGCTGTCTCGTGTGACCGTCACTCGCTCGTACCGATCAAGACCCGATATCAAGTTCAGAGTCAAAACACCAGCGGGATTAAGATATGTTTGTGTTGCAGGCTTAATATTCCGAACAGCCTTATTGGTATCTGTAAATGAGTAGCTAAATACCTGAGCATGTGCCGAAGATACAGTAGCAAGGGCAGTTGCAACCATGCAGCCAATTAGAGTTTTACGCATATGATGCTCCGGGAATAGGTTATAGCCTTATTCTACGGATTCAGCCTACAAGGTCCGGTCGGATAAAGTGATAATTTGCCTGTTAAAAGAGACATCAAGTGAGAAAGCAACCAACGTACAGAATGCAAAATGGCGGCAGTGCATCTGGATGACGCAAAAGTAACTTTTTGTACCCACTTTTTTGGATTTTAGCCTTCAAAATGAGTATTCAACCAATCATAAAAGTAACTTTTGATAGACGCTGCTCCTTTATGTTTGCCAATTGTGCTGATATGTTTTTAAATTCAAGGAAGCGAGATTTTAAAAGCATCTGTTGAGTCAAATTTATGTAAAATAACAGGGTAACCATCACTTCTAGGTTGAGGAAACCCAATGTTATACATGCTCTTATGCTGTTTTCTGATGCTCAACAGTACATTCGTTATGTTCAGAGCAATGTCTGCAATAAGTAAAGGATCCGCTAAAGAAAACCGGTCTGAAATATCGCTGATAGTCCTAGCAACACTTGGAATTGCATCACCATTCATTGTCGCAATGATTACTATTAATGAAAGTATGACATCTAAAACAGTAACAGATTTTTCTTTGGGTGCTCAGTGGTCCGGAATGGTTTCAGCGGTAGCGCTAATGGGGTTATATGCTCGACGCGTTTGGAAAGAGAAGAAGTCCTTATTTACTGGCGCTTTCCTGGCCTCTTCCTTAATGGCCTTTATTTTTACTGACAGCCTTGTTTTCGTATCCCAGAAGGACACCGGCGTTCTGGCTACTTTCGTACTCGATAAAAACGCTGGAGATATTGATTGTAGTCGCCCGGCTATGATTGTCCATTACAGTAAAGGTGTTCCAACGGACTGGCGTTGCCCAACCAGTATCATGTTGATGGCGTATTCTTCATATCCTTTTTTACCTTGGCCTGAGTATAGCCATGGTACCAGCCAGTCTCTTACGGTTGTTATTGATACATTTATGGAAAACGCTGTTAATCTCAGTCAAAAATAATAAATAAACCTCTCTAGTGAGAGGTTTTATAAACCTGAGCCACCAATCTAATTAACTCTATATTTTTGTTTTAGCTTTTTTAAAGGTAGACTTACCGAATAAAACAGCAATTATAGAGCAAAGGCCTGGCGTTAGGACAAAAGCTAATAATGCACTGCCAAAACTTGTCATTTCAGGCACCACGAACCAGCTGATAGGCCACGTCAGGGCAGGTAAATTTAGCGGATCATAAAGCGCATGTAGAGCGCTTAACACACAGTAAAGTGCTAAAAAGCAAACTAGATAAACAACGATCCACATTTTAATTTGCTCAGCAATTTCAAATTTAGGACTGCCCATGCTTTACCTCAGTGGCTGAATATTGATGGTTAATATCTTTAATCACCCGTAAGCACTTAGTGCATACCTTAGTTCGATTTGTCTGCTTGTCCAGAGTGTATTTAACTTCAAGTTGACCTCCAGCATTAAGCAAAGTGAGCATCTCATCTTCTAACACGCTTCGGTAAATGGTCTTGTCCGAGAGTGTGCCCGGTAACGAGTACTCAACATAATTGTTTGAAACTCTTACCGATTTAGGGATTTTACCACTGAGCTGGATTTCATTCGTTGAAGGCATTACAGTTACTTTAATCACAGTTGCCGGTGACCAGAAATCCTGATAACGCACTTTATGAATTTTATCAGCTCTAAGGCCTAACCACACATTTCCGGCGATAAGAACAATAAGCAATCCATAAACTGATCGTCGAATGTTACGCCTTTTAATCACAATGTCCCCCATCCCTCAAATATCATTCTAAATAACTGCACCAGGATATCATGAGCGTAATTAAAAGAATTCTTCATAACCGGGGTTTTCAGTTGAGTTTGCGGACTCTTTACTTTGCGGTTTCTCGCCCTCTATTTGAGTATCCCTGACAGGTTTGGATTTACCCATGCTCCTCTGAAAGGTATCCATAACAAACTCAATATCTTCTTCTGGCAGGCTGGTGGGTTGGTTGCTCATAGGACTTCCTCTTGTTGAATACGTTCGGCGTACAGGATGCGAACCGAAACGGTCGTGTTTTCAAACTCGTTCTCAAAAACGTCCATCCATTCCGTCCGGAATTCTTCCCCCAGAAGGTTATCGAGCCCCTGAAGAGATAATGGAAGAACGGCTGCTAGAGATCCCCCGGCTGCGAGATGAGATGCAGCTGCCTGGAGATGCAGCCTGGCCCGGTTATCGGCAAAAGGTGGGTTCATCACGACATAATCAAACTTCTTCTGTTGATTAGACTTAGACCATGTGAGGAAGTCAGCTTCTGTCGTATCGTATCCCTTAGCCCGGGAGATAAGGCAATTCAAAGTATCAAGCTCGATGCCAGTAACGATCACACCGGCAGGGAATGATTTAAGCAAATCCGCATGGCCAATATTAGGCTCCAGGAGGGTATCCCCTTCCCCTGCACCGAGCAGGGAATATACATATTCGCTGATTCGGCAAGATGAAGGGTAAAACTGATGCGATACAATATCAGGCATCTCCCCTATCTGGCCGATGTAACGAATAACCTCACACGGATCATAGGAAAATGTCACATCGTATTTTGTTACTGTTGCCCCTAAGAACCGAAGGGTGTCAGCGGCAACACTCGAAGATTTGCGTTCGGCGAGAGACCCTAAAGATGTCCAGCAACTCCATTTATTGTCCCCGTCATTTTTAAACATTAGTTCAGAAAGCTGCATCCGGGTATCAAAGTCGATGCACTGCTTAAGTACAGGGAATGCCTCCAAAGATTTCTTGCTATGAGCCATGCGGTCGGCAGGTAATGCCAGCGGTACGATAGCTGATAAAATATTGTTAAGCCGCTCGGCGATATCAGGGTGGACGTCAATATGCATTGATCCATTTTTGTAAACCCTGAAACGAATACTGTTGCCATCGATGCAGATCCATTTTCTGAACCCCTCATGTTCGACCAACGCCTCAACCAATGATTTGGTGTTATGGATCGCCTTCACCTGTTCGCCACGGAAGAATGCGCATATAACGCGGAGCTCGCTCAGTGGTGAAATGCCAGACTCTTTAAAATCCACCCTTAATTTCTGCCAGGGGTATTTAGACGGCTCGCAAACTCCGGTAGTGATCATGCGGGTGGAGAACCCAAAAGCTTTGTTTGTCTTATGACTGCGGCTCAGAGACTGGAAGACGTCGTAAACCCTTTCTTTAATAAATTGATTGCGGTCATTAAGCAAAGCAACGACTGTGCCTACTACAGCGTCAGCTGTGAAATCAGGGATCACCTGAGGCGGCATAATATAGCGGTCGGCCGTAAACTGCTTATCCCATTCGTTACGTTTGGCATCCGACATGATAGGCAAAACATCAGTGAGTGCCATAACGCGTTTCCAGTATTCAGATCTCAGAGCGTTTTCCGCGAACAAGGCATCCGCTTCAGAGATACTGTGGTTGTAGCCTGAGAGATAAGAATAAAGTTTCTGGTGATTGTGGGTTTTGAACTGGACAGCCATGTGTTTCAACAAGCAGAGTTCATCATTATAGGACTCAACAAGATCCGCGATAATGCCGAGCTCTTTGCGCATATCTGGAAGAAATGTTTCAGAAGAGCTAACCACCAGGCTATGAGAGGTTGTTAAAGCCAGTACGCTGTGACCTGCATTATCGGGTTTAGCTTCAGAATCAAGAGATGACATTTTACCGGTCCTTTAGAAAAAACTTTTACCAGGATAGCAACGTCGCTCTGTAACCTAATAGGTTCAGTGACACGAAAAAGTTTTTTATGTCTCTGAATAAAACTTAAAGATGTCAACTCATAGAAAGAAGCAAAAAAAAAGCCCCGCATAAACGGGGCAAGAACGATACATGGAGGTTTAAAAAAGGCGGGCAAAAAGCCTGAATCCTTAATGACTCTGACAAAACCAACACTTTGCCAAAAGTAAATTATTCTGCGTCCGGCTGTGGGTCAGTATCCTGATCGGTCTCTTCCCCTGCCTTCTTAGCATTTTTTTTACGTGGGTATTTTGGCTTCTCACCATTAAGTTTTGCCTGACGATTCTCCGCACGGCGAAGCTGCTTGTTCTCTGATTCTGTGATCTCTTTTGAAAGATTTCTCAGCATCTCCAGAGTACTGCGGTTCAACGTAATGTTGATTTCTTCGTCAGCACTTGAATCTGTCATCTCCGGCAATTCAATATCCCCCAGTTTCTGTAATAAGCTGGTGGTGATGAGTTTGACGCCTTCTACGGCTTTTGTGGCAATAACCGGCGGAATCCGTGCTGGCTTGAAGTCTGAAGGTCTGACTCGTACCTGACCATGTTGGGTTTTTTTCACCGTGATGCCATTCGCATCGGCCTGCTCAAGTTCCGCGATCATCTTCTTGATACGTGAAATTGCTTCTGTTTCACCGAGCTCATCGATCAGTGAAAGCACGTTAACATACGAAATAGCGTCAGCATGAATCCATTTCTTGATAACAACAGAACAGGTTGTCAGGCGGATAAGAGAACTGATGGTCGTCGGGCTTTTATTTTCACGTTGAGCAATTCGTTCGAGTGACCAGCCAGCAAGAGAATGTAGGCGACGATAGGACTCGCCAAGCGCAACAGGAGAAAGCGCAAGACCACGGTTACCATCAATGGTCGCGAGCTCACAGCCAATTTCATCTTCTTTAATCTCAACGCAAAGGATTGTGATGTCATGATCTTCATCACATGCCATCATTGCGGCTTTTAAACGGCAGTGCCCCTGGCGAACAAAAGGTACCCCATCAATGACACGTACTCGGATAGGGTCTACATAGTCACCTCGAATGTAGGCATTCTTGATGTTGTAGATGTGTTCTTCAACCTCAGGGAGCTTATAGTAATCGTCACCCATTCCCATTTCGCGGGAGTTGAAGCCTGGCGTGACCTGAATTACTGAAGGGTGGATAGCCCATGCTTTCTGGTCACTTACTTCAGTACAAAGTTCAGGGTTTGCATCACGGAACTGTTTAAGCCCAGTGACGTAACGACCTGTGCCAGTAACTACTGAAAAGGCAACATGGGCCGTTTTAAAGACCTTGTCATTAGCTTGCTGTGTAGGTTCTGTCAGTAAAACACTCATAGGGGCTCCGTTACATTTTTCTGCTTACTTTCTGCGTAGCGGGGATACTACCGAAAAAAAAATCCATAATTTTTCGCAAAAAAGGTACTTTTTGAGCCTATTCTGATTTTTCACAAAAAAAGAGGGCTCCCCATTTCTTGTGATGGCATCAAAATCGCTTCATAAACAAAGACATAAATCCAAAACATAAAGTTCAGGTATCAGTGAGGAAAAATCTTATAAATCCGCAATGCTGAAAGTCAAAACTGTGCGTCTTAAACAACTTTTTTTTGCTCCCTAAGTTATTAGTTAAAGCCCGTGGTTAGGTACGATACCAGCACCTAAATTTCTCTCTCAGGTATAGACACTTTGACTCGACATCTCAGACACATGCCGATAATCAAATGGGCTGGTGGAAAAACGAAACTGATGCCTTTCATCAGCCATCACTACCCACACGATCATAGTTGCCGGTGGGTAGAACCCTTTATAGGCGGTGGTGCCGTTTTTCTGAACATGTTTGCACAAAATGCATTGCTTGCAGATAGCAATCCAGACTTGATCAACCTATACAGGACTATTCAAAGACAGAAAACTAACTTTATAAATCAGGTCCAAAACCTAGCGGATAAAACCTTTGTCGAAAAGGACTACTATGAGATGAGGGACCGTTTCAACAAAACCTGTATTTCTGGTCAACCGCTTCAAAGAGCGGCTTTGTTTTACTCCCTGAATCGCCTGGGCTATAACGGTATGTGCCGCTATAACTCAGAAAGAATCTATTCAGTGCCCTGGGGGAAACATACAGAACTGAAGCTTGACTTCAATAAAATAGACTACCTTTCATTTCGTCTTTCAGGTATTGAACTGATCACCGCTGGTTTTGAGGAGACTCTGGCCGCAACCGGCGAAGGAGATCAGATTTATTGTGATCCGCCATATGACAAAACAAGCAAAACTAGTTTTGTCAGTTACGATGGTAAACCGTTCAGCCAAAGCGACCACGTGCTGTTAGCAAATATGCTCGTTGACGCTCACAGAAAAGGCGCTGCTGTTGCGATATCAAATAGCCTGACACCATTCACTTTGGGCCTCTATGAAGAGCGTGGATTCGTCATACACAGACTCAGCGCTTACCGATCCGTAGGAAGTAAGCCAAATACACGGAAAACGGAAACAGAAATACTGGCCGTGCTGAAATAGAGTTAATTCTAATCAACGGGGCTAATCCATTCCTGAAAAGTTAATACCTCAGGGTGAGTTCGTTGAACATAAGGTATAAACTGAAGCTCTTCTATTCTCCGGTCGCCCCTCTTTCCTTCGCAAATAAATGAAATGAGTCCTTGCTGAGAAAGCCCAGTAAGGACGCTCATAAGTCTTATATTTAGAGTTTTAAGCTGTAAGTCGTTATTAATGTCCTCCACTTTATGAGAGCTCTGGCCTGAACGTTTAAGATACTCGTAAACCATGAAATTCGAATTTCGTCGTTTTAACAATTTTTCGGTTATGCATTCCTGAATGAAACCGCCAAGAGCATCTAAAAGCGGACTGAGAACTACCGGGAAAGTTAATGTGTAACTTTGAGAAGTTTTAGACAAAGTAAATGAATTTAGAAAGCTAAAGTTAAGTCTCTTTTTTGAATATGGAGCGTAAGCGACAAGAGTAGTTGACATAACAGTAAGTAAAGCTTCAAGATGTTCCACTGTTATTAATGTGGTTTTATCTGTATTTCTTAGATTATGGAAATCAATAAACGCTACTCTTGAACGGCTAAGCCAATCTTGTACTTTAATGTCGATAGAAAATTGCGATATATGATTTGAACATTCATTTTGGTTGATAGGGCATGCAGACGAAAGATGGTTATGGATTATCATGCATAGCACAAAAAAAGGAAATCGGCAGGCTGTGGGGCATTGAAAACCGGTTAAAGAAAGCTTAGACGTTTCATATGCGCTTACCGGAAAAGTAACTTTTCTTAACGTTGGCTTTGACGATGTTCTTGCATTTTTACAAATGAAACCGAGACCCAGATCATTGTGCATTTTAAAGTCCATCTCCATCATCACCTTTTAGCCTTAACTGTATGGTATTGGTATACAAAAAATTAAAAATTATAATTAATAAGATTATCATTTTTTTACTATTGAAAAGGTTGTGATAGAGGGGAATTTAAATGTAAAAGATTTATACTCGCAGATCTTTATGAGGGATAAAACCCATTGCGTAAGCAACAATATTACGTGAGTGAGTCCTAACGACAGTTTAAGTCTTGGCTCTATATTTAAGCAGTAAAACATTTAACTGTCTTGGAGTTTACTTAACTTAAAAACTGTTATTGCAGCATAATTTTTCGAATCAAAATCATAGAATTTTCTGACTTTTCCAGTCAAATGATAACGTTCACCCAATAAAATGTGATCCTGTTTATCGGCCGTTAAAGCGATCCCGTCATTTCTAACTTTACCAGTAAATGTAAAAAAATAACTCCCTTTACTTTTTGCGTACGCGGCCCTGACTTCAGTAAATGTTAGTTCAATGCTTATGACCTGGCCGATATTGTAGCTATGTTTTAAAATTTCTTGTTCATTTTCCGGAGTTTCAGACAACATCACATCAAAGGTTGTAAAGAAACAATCCAGCTGGCGTTCTGTCAAAAAACGGTTATTGTCTAGTTGCGCCAATATACTATTAGAAAACTTAGTGTTAGCCTTTTTTGCTTTCTCAATAAGTACGTGGTTTCTGGATTTCCATGCTTCGAGTGTTGGGTTAACACGCAGTTCCGGAATGTTATCGAGAAAGGTAATTGGCTCTAGTACCACTAATTTTTCAATAATGGGTCCAACTGTTTGCACCCCATGACACTTTTCACATACATCAGCCCCTTTGTGGCCTGTGCCCGCACATTCGTTACATTCTCTTTCGATAGGTGCATAATAATTTCCATCTCCGTTAAGGGATACATTCACTGAGGCTGGTACCATATGACCATCAAGAGTAAAGAAAAGAGATTTCATTTTCGAAACACCTCCAAACGTGCCTCTACGATTGCTACAGCTTCTTTCACAGTTTTTTCATAGTGGTCATGCCCTTCAGGAAATTGGTCAAAACGTTTACCGTGTTCTAACTCTTCCATGTTGCGTTTAAGGACTTCATGAGTTAGAAGCAAATCATTATAATTATCGATAAGAGTCAGCTTTATAGGTTTAATCACTCAACTAATCCTCGGTTTTTTATTCCTTAAGGAGATCTCGAATTTCCAGAAGCTCTTCTAATTTTGGTTTAGAAAGAATGATTGCTGTATTTTCGTCGTTAAGTAAAGACAATAAAATATTTAGCTTTTCATCATTCAAGATTATTTGAACACCATCATCAGAAAATATTACATTTTTACTATCAACATTTTTGAACAAGTGTGCACTATCTCTACCAAATTTTAGTTCTGTTTGAGTATTCGTTATAGATTCCGTATGTGTACTTTCCACAAGCTCAAGAAATTCAGATTTTAGCCGTTCTGTTTTCTTATGCGAGAGGCGCTTAATACCCAAAGTCTTACGTGTGACTGCCGAATTTTTCTTTTCTGGTCCGCCTTTATTTAAGGTGTCTGGTCCTGCTCCAGCTGCATTGTGTTCAGGTATGCCTACAATTTTGCTCGTTGTAGTCTCAATATTCTTAACGCCAGGTAAGAAACCTTCTATATGTTTTAAAACCATTTTGTGATCGTTGGAATATTTTAACATTATTTCAATGGCGAGCGTTTTTTTGATTAGATTTAGGCTAATCAAACGTTGAAGCTCTAATGGCATATCAAGGATTTTTAGCATATTACGAATTGCGGTAGTTGATCGTTGATATCGCATTGCTAGTTCTTCAACCGAATACCCGAGACTAACAGCATGAGCTAATGCATGAGCTTGCCCAACCGGATTTAGCCCATTGCTTCTGTTACCATCGAGGTTCTCAAGGTATTCTTCAATTTCGTTTTTATAATCGATTAAGATAACAGATAATTTTGGAATATTAGCACCTTCAGAAATTGCTAATTTTAAGCCATGAAAACGAGTATGACCTTGACGAACTAAATATTTACCTTTTCTTTTTACGACCTTGATCATATCAACCTGCCTTCCTTCCTTAAAGGCTTGTTTGATTGACACAATCATCGATTTGACAGGTTCTTGTTCGTAACACAAATCTCCGATTACCGCCTCTCGGGGATTAAATCCCTTTTCAATTTCAACTAGATTAGTATCCACTTCAATGACTGTATGTTTGCTGTTGTTCATATCTTCCTCCTGTTTACTACATGATACATGAACCTCAAATTTGCCAAATAGGGCTGATACATCTAAAAGGTAAACTCAAAAAATTTGCTTAATAAAATTAAAATAAAAACTGTCTTGAATAAAACAATGATAGTAAACCCACTTTCATTTCCGTTTGCGATCTGTAGATATTGATAAAGGAGCGCTATTCCTTGTTTTATATGGACTTATCATTGTTTTCAACAGGTTAGATCAATTCTTTAGATCACTAAAGATCAATAGAGTTCAAGTAAAGATCACGGCATCTTTAACTCATTGATTATAGTAACTTTATGAAAGGATCCGGCATTCGGATGCATGCGAAAAGCATTTGAATGAATAAGGAAGGCATTTACTGGAATGCTTATGGCATTTAGGTAAATGCGTAAAAAGCATTTGCAAGAATATGTTATAAACAGTTTGCCAAATGAAAATCTTATCACCGACGAGTTAAGTTAATGATTAAAAACAACGAGTTAATCCATCCTTTTGACGTAACCAGTAATGAATCAGGTAAGACTTATCAACTGACGCCTAACTCGTCCAAGTCGGTTCAGCCCGTGGCCCTGCTGAGATTGAGTGTATTTACCCCTGTCGGCACAAAAGAAAACCGCGACCGAAACTTTGAAGTTGATGCCTCTGATGAGCTTTCGTGTATGGAAATTGCAAGATCGGAGGGTTATGACGACATCAAGATAACTGGTGTCAAACTATCTATGTCTACCGACTTTAAGTGCTGGCTCGGGATCATCATGGCTTTCAGTAAATATGGTTTTACTTCCGAGAAGATTAGCCTGACTTTTAACGAGTTTGCGAAGATGTGTGGTATCAGTTCAACAAACATCAACAAACGAACTCGTGCGCGCTTTAAAGAGTCATTAATGAACCTTGCATCGGTAGTGCTTGCCTTCTCAGACTCTCGTAGTGGTCGGTTCACAGTAACGCATCTGGTGCAGAAGGCTATGATTGATCCAAAAAGCGATACTGTTGAGCTGGTTGGGGATCCTTCTATGTGGGAACTGTATCGTTACGACCATAAGACATTGTTAAGCCTTCAGGTTCTATACATTTTGGCTAAAAAAGAAGCTGCGCAATCTCTCTATATTTATTTTGAAGCAATGCCAGCTGGTACGTTGTTCGTTAATATGAAACGGTTGAGGGAAAGGTTGCTTCTTACAACCCCTATTCGTACGCAAAACCAGATAATTCGTAAAGCAATGCGGGAACTTGAATCTATCGGATATCTCGATTATCAAGAAGTTAAGAAAGGTCGCGACATACAATTTCAGATCTTCAAAAGAAGCCCTAAGCTGGCCCTTGCCAAACAAGGTTGAAAGCTATCTGGTATGCACTGGTTATAACCTGCTGAAAAATAAGTTATTTATCAGTGCTATGCTTAGTGCTTCTTTTACTACTGGTCTTACATCTCGGCTTAATGTGCAAAAAAGTAACTTTTCAAACGAACTCCTGACTATTCATCTGTATGCCTTTCTGACTCAAGCGTACATGCTAGCCCATTCATTAAATGCCGTTGAGCAAGATGGTTTCGTGCGCACTCTATTCACGTGAATGCCTTTTGTGGATTACGCCTCTTACATTCATACAAATGCTTTTGATGTCGGTATCCCAAAAATTCATTCATTGAAATGCTTTTGTTTGCCACTGTATCCCGAGCATAGCTATGCAGTGGTATAAAAAGGCATTTTGGTGAATGGCATTAGGTCGAATGACACACAGTTCAGCTTTGTTAAGAGCGAGAATGGTCCAAGACATCTATGACATTGGGCATCAGAAGGACTATGTGCTTGATATGAGATCAAAAAAATATCAGAAGCATCACAACTCCAATGGCATTCAAAGAAATGCCTTTGTTTTGTTAGTACACCAAACAACCCAAAATTCATGCAGTTATATCAAAGACTCATTCGCAAAAGGACTCAGCCAGAAAGCATTTGCTTAAATAGCATTGGCCAAAAGCATTCGAATGAATGATGTTCGTATGGACAAGACAAAGTCCCACTCACGCCCAGAGGTGTAAAAGGCATTTAGATGAATGACGCACCGGCCCGAGGATTGTATGTAGTTTCTCCAACTGATAGTTGCCGAACCAGGGAGCACAGTGATATGCGGCCTTCTCAGAATCAAGAGATAGATAATAAGGGAACAAAAAAGATTAGATATGAAGCTTAGTTACCTGCCCGATATCTAGTTAGAGCTTTTCAAACCATCAAAAGTGACTTTTATGCTTGAGGAGTCTCATCAGCTTCAGGATTGAGCTTAACGTAATCTTACCCCCTCCCCTCTTTCAAACTTTTACTAAGCGTTCACTGGTACCTTTCAAAGATTATGCTTTAGGCCCTTTGCTTAAAAATTCACCAATCGCTAAACGTTAAAAAAAGGGGGTTTATGCGAACGGAAGGATCGGAATAAAAAAGTATTATTCATTCGCGTTTACGTGAACTCAAATCTACACGGAGTAATTATGGAACTTTCTTTAAATATTGGCCTTAGTGAAAAGAAATCTAACACGGCTGCACTTTTTAAAACAAAAAGCGCAAAAGTGATTTTGTTTGTTCTGCTGACCGTGCTTTTTTGCGGTCTGGCATATGCGGGTTCAGATGATGGGGCACTGGGAGATATTTGGTCATACATGAGTGAAAGTATGACTGGAGCTCCGGGCAAAATTCTGGCAGCCGCGATGTTGATCTCAAGCGTATATTTCTCTGTCCTTAAGCCTAACCCGGGCCTGGCACTGGTTTCATTATTCATGATGCTGGTAATGGCCAACGGCGAGAAAATTATCAGCACCTTTATGGATGCTGGCGTACCGCTGTAATTTATTGTTAATCATGCATGAGGGGGTTCATCCCCCTCTCTGGATTTTTAATGAGTAAGCAGAACGACGTTCCTCAGCATACCTATAGATTCCCTTTCAGGATCAACATGCCTCTACTGATTTTGTTTTGGGATGCCAAAAAATTAGGGCTTGCATTCATTCTGGTTGCATTTGGGAATATCTTCGAATGCTTCGGGTTTTCTGTTGTAGCAGCGGTTGTGTATTGGATTGCGTATAACAAAGCAGCTGAGTCAGGAATAAGAGGATTGCTAAAACACAAACTCTGGTGGCTCGGTTTTTTGCCAGGTAAAGCAGTTTTTAGTAGCCGTTATTTCAACGATCCATTTATCAGAGATTTGTATTCTTGATGGAGCTATGAATGAAAATGCTAAGTGGCATTAACATCCCTTTTTTCAAAAAATCTAAAAAGGATGAAAACGGTGATCTTGAACAGTCATACGTAAAGAAAGATGAAAGTGCTAAGGGACGTTTTTTGGACATTAAAAAACGATTTAGCCCACAAGCTGAAGCGTCAGGTGCTGGAATTACATACAGCGCCCTGATTAATCGTGATACAAAACTTATCCGCATTAATACTGTTTCAATAGCCGTCATTGGGTTATTGGTTGCAAAGATTCTTTTTTTCACTGACCCAGTGACGATTGTTACCCCTCCAAACATGAATGAAGAGATCACGGTTGTTGGTAACAAAGCATCGGAATCTTATAAAACACAATGGGCTCTCTTTTTTAGTACCCTTTTAGGGAATATTAATCCAACTAATATTTCCTTTGTGACGGCCTATGTCCTCGATGCCCTTTCACCTGAACTACAGGCTAAAACGAGTGAGTCTTTACAGGAGCAGATAAATATCATGCAGGCTCGTGGTGTTGAGCAGACCTTTAAGCCTAATGATATTTACTTTGATCCAAAAAATGACATGGTCTATGTCTGGGGTACCAAAACGACTCGACTTGTAAATGTTCCGGACAAAACTGAATCATCGAAATGGACTTATGAATGGGTTCTCGGGATGAAAAATGGTCGCCCAAGAATTGCATATGTAAATCAATATTCCGGAACACCGAATATTAAAAAAATTACGATAAACGGCAAAGAGCAACTGGCAACGCTGGATAATCCGCCACCGTCTACAGGTAACAAGTGATGATTAAAAAAAAGGGCTTAGGCTTCAACGCAATTACAGCATTGATCATGCTCACGACTTCGAACTGCGTAATCGCTGAAGAATACCAATTGCCAGCAACAATTAATAACCCGGTTGTAATGCCAGTTGGTGCTGACGGATTTCAGAATGGAGCTGCAAAAGCCATTATTCCGGGTCAAGCTGGTTCTGAACAGTCAGGTGCACAAACAAACCTTAGTGAAGCCGGTAATGCGCAGGGACAAAAACCTACAACTGATCTCCCTACCGTGCAACTTTCCCCAGCCAGCAATGCTTCGCCTGCGGTAAGCGCTATTACTGGAGCATTATCAAATAATCCTAGTCTCCCCGGATTTGACGCACAGACCCGATCTGGTGCAATTGATAGCTATGGGAGACCAACAGGTACCTCTTCCCAGCAGAATGCAACCAATGCGACCGCCACGTCAAAAGCCGATGAACTTTATGTCGAAGCTCGTAACCGATATAAAGAAGTTCAGCGTGTAAATGTGCCGCCTGGTGGGAATGTGGTACTGCCAGTTTCACGAGGACTTCAAAACAGAATATCGACCAGCTTCAAGAATGCTTCTGTCAGTACTTCTACCCCTGCTGAAGAGGCAAGCATATTTGTTAATGGTGGCGATGTCTTTATTTCAACTAATACCGATAAACCAATCGGGATTATGTTGTCTGAAGATCAGGTACCTGAATCGACCTATAACCTGACCCTGGTACCGCTTGATGTTCCCGGTGCGATGATTTCAGTTACTACATCTTTAAGCCCATCTATGCAAGCCAAACGTGAAACCTCATTGGATAAGCAAAACTATGAGGAAATGTTGGCCCGCTCCCAGTCAGAAGAACTGGCTCCAACGGATCCAAAACAAGACGATCATAAACAAAGAATCATTGATTTATTGACTCCTGTGGCTCTTGGTGAGGTCCCTTCAGGATTCAGTTTACAACAGGACCGACTTTCTCGTATTCCTGCGCCAGAGCAGTCACCATGTAACTTTAATATGTATGCAAAGCTCGGTCAGAGACTGGTTGGCTCACGTGAACTTATTGATGTAATTCTTGTGAAAAACGATAAACCATACGGTCAAATCGTTGCTGATCAGCAGTGTATGGCAGAAGGCGTTATTGCAAGTGCTTTATTTGATAAAGCATACCTGCAACCGGGAGAAGAAACAGAGCTTTACATAGTCCGGGATAAATTGTTCAAGGAACGCGAGGCCCGGGTTACAACCAGACCAAGTCTAATCAGAAAATAATATGGGAAAAGTTACTTTGCCTGCTCTGCTTGGGGCCACCGTGATTGGTTTTGTCGTATTTGCTTTAACCAGCTTTTACTACAGGTCAGAATATATACCAAAAAGGAGTGTATTAATCGTTCCGGACGCACCCATTAGTATCGAAGATGGCAGTAACGCTTTTCCCGTTCAGACAGTAATAATGAACGATCCAACTCTTATTGATAAATTTGTAGGAGAGGGCAATATTAATGAGGAGAATGCTTTTGACTATCACAAAAGTAACGTTTTGGAACCTAATTACAAACATGAAATATCTAGAACGAGCCAGATAGATAAAGCTGAAATGAATCATCCATCTGTTCGTGAAAACTGGGCCAGAGCAGGTGAACCCTATATCGTTCCTCAGATGTCTGACAGCGAACGAAATCTAAAAATTAAACGATTCCAGAAACCTACAAGTGGAGCTAATCATGGACATTAAAAAGGCCTGGGAAAATAAGACCGTCAGACTTTCTGTTATTGGCGCTCTGCTGGTAGTGATTGTTTATATTATTAGCCAGTCTATTTTTTCCACACCAGTTAAGAAAGAAAAGAAAACACAGAAAAAAGACATGCAGACCAATTTGTTGTTAGATGATTCGCAAATGAACAAATTGAGTAATGAAGAAAGCCAGAAAGTATATAAAGAAATGGTTAAGCAAAACCGACTTGACCAAAATGCGGCGAAAGAGGACCGCGAAAAAGCAGAAAAAGCCCAACAGGAAACTAAAGCCCAAGTTGCAAGTTTAACTTCTCAACTTCAGCAGCTGTCTCAGCAAATTAATGATATGCAGACAAATCGAAACGGCAATCGTAACTTGGATGCTGGTAGTTCGCGTAAAACGATTAATGAGCAGGCACCGGCAGCTCCTTATCAGCTTAATGCTAATGCGCCGATTAATGGCGTAAACCCTAATTACGCTTCTATCACACCTACGCGTAATAGCCCAATGAGAACAATCACACAAAGTTCCATTAAGACTAATGGTACCGATGGTGTCATTCAGGTTATGCCCGTGTCTGAAAACAGAATCAAGGAAGGCAGAGAGGTCATTGCAGGAGATAAAGCGCCAACTCGGACTGTACGAGGTGATGGTACTGCGCCAGTTGATAGCAAAGCGCGGCATGCTGCCCGAAAAGATGAAATGTTTCTTCCGGCAACATCTATTATCACTGGTGTTCTGATTACCGGGCTTGAAGCGCCTACAAGCCTTTCTTCCAAATCAGAACCAATGCCAGTAACGATGCGTATTAAAAAAGATGTCATCATGCCCAATAATTTCACCATGGATTTGCGTGACTGTAACCTTCTGGGTTCAGCTGTTGGTGATCTGGCGTCACAGCGTGCTTACATACGTGCCACTTCTATCTCTTGTGTTAATTCAAAAGGGAAAGCTTTTGACGTAAAACTGGAAGCATATGCTGTAAGTGAAAATGACGGAAAAAATGGGATCCGAGGCACGCTTATCAGCCGAAATGGTAACGCAATTGCAGGAGCTGCATTTGCCGGTGGACTTTCTTCACTTGCCGGTAGCTTAAGTCCCAGTAAGGTATCTTCACTTAACATCGACCCTAATTCACAGGCTCAGTATCAGTCCCCTAATTTTGGTGCACTTGGGGCATTAGCCGGGGCTGGTGCAGCTCAAGGTGGTCTTAATCGACTCGTCGATTACTACACCGCAATTGCAGAACAACAGTGGCCAATCGTAGAAATTAGCCCTGGCCGAGCTATTACATTTGTCGTTCAGACCGGAACTACAATTCCAACGAATCTGACCAGTCGCTGAGGTTTAAATGGATAGTTTAGAAAAAAAAGAATCGCCTGAATCAGCTGGACCTGAAATCACTAAAAAAATGGTGCGAGAAAGGACAACAAAAAAAATTACCTTCGAAATTGATATTGAAAAAATATTGAAGTATTTATTTTTCTTCGCCTTTGCCGTATTGGTCATTATTTATGGTTATAAAGGCTTTATGAATGTTTACGATTACTTCAATAAACAATCCCAGCCTTCGTACAAGATTGCAGTGCTTGACATGCCTGAATTACGTAAGGAATTTTTCAAGCATCACGGAGGCCGTACTGCTGACAATGATAGATCTCAATTCGAAGAATATTTCAGAACATTAATGAAGATCTACCGTGACCGTGGCTATTTAATTATTGATGCAACGCTTGCCGTTACTGTACCGGATAGTGTTGAAATCGTCACTTATATGGAACTTGAAGATAGCTCTGAAGCGGTACAATCAAGTTCTTATAATGCAAAGAAGTAGAGGGCACCCAATAGTGAAAAAGTTACTTTTCCCTTTAATGGCGGCTTTCGCCATTATGGCGAATACGGTCACTTATGCTTCAGAGCAGGTCCTAACTAATAGTGATGCTGCTGCGTTAATGGCAAAGGCAAAGGAAGGTGGCGTTTCACCCAGTCAGATCTCGGGTGTGTTATCAAAAATGAAAGGATATAAACCTAAGGATGCCATATACATTCCTTCTGGTGGGCTATACCTCTTTCAGGACGAACGTTCGCAGCTAATGGCAGTAACGACCGATGGCCGATACTCCCTTACTGGGGGAAGCCTTGTTGATGTAATTAAACGTAAACCTGTTCTGACTGTAGAAGAAATCAGGAATTCCTATTTTATTAGTCTTGATGAGGCCCCCTTCCCTCTGGAAACTGTAGCGTCCATTCCTCTGGGAAATTCAAAGCTTAAAAGACAAGCAGCCATTTTCATAACACTTGATTGTGACGGTTGCATGGAACTTGTTAAGAAATTCTATGCAGATCGGGACAAGTATCGGATAGATATTGTTTTAGTTCCCTCACCCGGTGAGCCAAAAGAAGAGCTTAGAAGGCTCTGGTGTAGTAAAGAAAAAGGAAAAATAAACAACCTCGATATTCTTCGTTGGCTAATGGGAAGCAAATCCGACATTGAAAAAAGATTGCTCTCTCAAAAAGAAGCAGAAGAATGTCCGGCGGAACCTTTGGTAGCGTCATTGATGCTCGCAGGAATTTATAAATTGCAGGGTGTACCTTCAGTTGTCAGACAGGATGGTTTGGCTGGTAATGGCATTCCAAAAGATTTCGACTACTGGTTGAACCAAAGCGTTGAACCTCTCTTAAAAAATCCATTTGAGACAAATTAAGGCTAGTTTATGAACATCAAAAGATTGGTACTCAGTGCTCTGGTTGTAGGTACATCCTCATATCTTACGGGGTGCTCCATCGGTAGTTCCGAATCCGAATGTCCAGGCATTGAAAAGGGCGTTATCTGTAAAGGTCCTCGCGAAGTTATGGAGTTAACTAATAATCGAGATGATCTGTCTGCACTGGCGGGGGAAGAGTCGGAATCGGGAAAGGAGAAATCGGCTGTCAATGACAGCCGTTATCCAACTGAAATTAGCCCTCCAGGGGAAGTCAAATATCCACAGTCTACTACCCTTAAAAATCAGCCTGTGGCTTATTCAAAAACCGAAATTAAGCCAGTTGGTCAGTTACCTGTCATGTACGATAAAACTTTAAAAATGGGTGCCCCTACTTCATCCATTGGACCACGGCCTATTTCTGGTGTACCGGTTAATTCAAACGTAAGGATGACTAGCAGTTATAGCACTGCCTCTTCAACTGGTAACCCTTTCGTTCATCCGGCTGCGGAAGTCGTTAAACAAACAAGCTATCCGGTTTCTGCTGGAAATGCCCCACGCTACGTTGCACCTAATTCTGATATCAGCCCTGGTAAGGATATGTACTCTCTTTACAATGGCCAGCCCGTTAACCCGACTCTCAACCCTGGGCAGATCCAGCAATACCGTTCGCAAGGTTATAAACAAGCTGTAGTGGCTCCTGAACCACTTGCTGTTCTGCAACAGGGGAAAGTAATGAGAATTACTTTTGCACCTTATACCGATGATAACGATGCGCTTAATCTTCCCGGCTACGTTTATGTCAACGTAAAACCGCAAACATGGATTGCTGGCAAGAATTCGACCTCAAACCCAGCTCGCATAGTTCCTTTAGAAGTACAGGATGCGGCCCGGGAAAATATGCAGCAGCAACAAAAAGCAACTAAAGCTGTCTCTTCGAACGGCATTGTTAGACAACTGTAAGGTCAAATATGGAAGCTATCAATAATTACAATAGCGGTTTAAATCGCCATCAATTAGGTGGGTTTATCCCTGTTTACGATCAATTAGCAGGGACTCACTATTTTTTGATTGATGGCAACAGATTAGGGTTTATGTTTATCTGTAATCCATCCCCTGGAGTTTTTGATAATCAGCAAGATGTTCTTGCTGAAATGTTCAAAATGGATTTCCCTACAGATACTGTCTGTCAAATATCTCTGACTGCATTGCCAGACCTGACTTTACAGCTTAGTGCTTGGTCAGCTGTGCGAGGTGGGCGTATGACTGGGAACGATAAGCTTAAAGCAGATCTGCTTAATGGTTATCAGTTGGACTACTACGACAGAAGTATGCATAAGCCTTTAAAACCTGATCATGATAACCTTATGTTGAGGGATTTTCAGGTATGGATCTCGCTATCGATTCCTTTACAGTCTGCCCTTCCTACCGAGCTGGAACATTCGCGTATCGATTCACTTTACTCTGAACTTGTAAGTAAGTTAATTACGATTGGATTGCATCCGTTTAAGGTCGATGCAGAAAACTGGCTCTATTGTATAGATAAGGTCGTAAACCCCGGAAAGAACTCCCGGTGGGCTGAAGGTTTCATAGACGTTAACACTATGAAAAGGCTTAATGAACAAGTTAACGTTCCCGGCCGTAAGTATACAGTCACAGAAAATCATTTCTCATCAGTCACACAAAGTGACGACGAATCTGAGCATCGTTACTTCAAACAACTTTCCGTTGTAAAGTTTCCTGAATACGTCAATTTCGGTTGTATGTATGAGTTAGTAGTTAACTGGATGCATGGACGTAAGACAATTTTCAGCCCATTTATGATCACTCAGACTGTTCAGTTTGCCGATCCGCTCAAGTTGTCAAAAGAAAACGTCCGCTACAAAGCAATCACTAATAAACAGGCAAGTATACCTTCAGTTGTCACATTCTGCCCTCGCCTGCGGGATATGGATAATGACTACATGGCCGTAACTCGCGAGCTTGAGGATGGCGCAAAGCTTTTAAGAGGGTATCTTACTTTCACTGTTATGGGTAGTAATGCCAATTCTGTGCAGACAGCAGCTAACGATCTCAAATCCTTTTACCTCGAAAGCCGGGTCAAAGTAGCAGATGATTCCTTTATCGTTTTCCCGTCATTTATGTCATGTCTGCCAATGTGCAATGACCCAAAGACAATTTTCGACCTTGACCGTTCCGAAGTAGTGAGCAACACCGGAGCGGCTCATATGACACCGATCTTTGGGCCCTGGAAAGGTAATACAGATAGACCAGTACTGAGTTTAGTTTCTCGTGAAGGTCAACTCATGGGACTTGATATTTTCAAGACTTCTGCAAGCTATAACATGGTTATTGGTGCAACGTCAGGTGCAGGGAAGTCATTCTGGACAGCATATCTAATCAATAACTATCTTGGAGCTGGACCGCGATCTAATAACCTCGTTCATTATCGCTCAACATTTAAGCATTTTTTAGAAAACGAATACCCAGATGATGATCCTGACGGTGCTCAAGTATTTGTTGTGGACGTGGGCCGTTCTTACCAGGGGATTGCGGAACAATATACAAACAGTCAATTTATTGATTTCGGTAAAACCCCTGACTTCACCCTAAATCCCTTTGCCTTCCTAACTGACATCACTGTTAACGACGATGTATTTAACGAAGCACCTGAATTTACCGGTGAATCAACTTCAAACGATGCAGAAAAAGACAAAGTTGCTCAGACCATAATGGTTTTGAATCAGCTAAAAATTATGGCTTCAGAGAAAGGCCTTATCGATGATTATCAACAATCAGTGATGCTTCAGCTTATTGCAGAAGAGTACCAAGAATCCAGAAAATCAGGTCGGACCGGTTCAATAACCGGCTTTGCTCTGCGTTGCAAGAAGCATGAAGACAAACGTATAAAGGATATTGGGGAGCAACTCGGAGCATGGTGCGAAGGTGGAATTTATGGGCACCGGTTTACCGATACGTTGCCTCCAATCAACTTCGACAGCAGATTTATTGTTTTGGAACTGGAGGAGCTAAAAGGCACCCCCCACCTTCAGACAGTTGTATTAATGTCTATCATTCAGGCTGCTCAGCATGCAATGTTCATCAAAAAAGATGGGCGTCGTCGCTTGTTCATCCTTGATGAAGCATGGGAGTACATTCGTCCTGATAATTCATCAGGTGCCGGAAATCAATCAAACCAATTCTTCTCTTCCTTCCTCGAAGCGGCATGGCGTAGGTTCAGGAAAACAAACTGCGCTGGCATCTGTATCACACAGTCGTTTGAAGATTATTTTACTTCTTCTGTTGGCCGGGCCCTGACTGCTAACTCGCCTTGGAAGATAATCATGAAACAAGAAAAAGAAAGCATTGAAGCAATGAAGGCTAATAAATATTTTTCTACTTCAGATGCAGAATATGAACGTATGAAAAATATTCGTACAGTCAAAAAGGTGTTTTCAGAGATGTTAGTCAGGTTCGAAAACTTCCAAGAGATCTGTCGGTTATACGTAGACCGGAAAATGGAGCTTTGTTTTACTACGGATAGTGCTGACAGGAGTAAATTATGGGAAATTCAAAGCCGCGAGAATTGTAGCTATGGCGAGGCAATAGAAATTCTCTATGCTCAAGAAGTAGCAGCGGGTTTGGCCGCGTAGAGTAAATATCTTCAAGCAAAAATAATTAAACCAGATGTCTCATAAGAATCTGGTTTTTTATTGTATGCCTTAAGTAAACAAATGAGGTTGTGACTTAATGAGTTCATCACTGTGCTGCAAATTTTGGTTTTATAATTAATGTGGTGTAAAAACAGTGACATAAATACAAATCGCAGTTAGGTTGTGTACGCATTAAGTAAACAAAATTTATAACTTCAATACTGACATTATAAGATGAAAATCACGTAAATTACATTTTTGTTTACCAAAGGTAATCAAAGTAGCGCGGCATTATTAGTGAAAACAGATCACTGGTGTCATTTTGCATACAAAACTTAATATCCTTTAATCATTCTTCTAAAAGTTTATTATTAACGGTTTGGTTTCTGAAAATTTATCCAATTTGCTCACCGAAGACTTTTAACTTATTTAACCCCCTTTATCGCCAAACTGTGATTTTCTAATGTTAGTCTACAGTTCTAGGGCCCTTGCTCCCATGATGCGAATCCTGCCACCTAATAAAGATTAACGCCTCATTCCTGTATGCCGGTCTTACGACGCCAGTGCACGGACTATTTTTGGTCATCACAAGGACAGGCGGGAGATTTAATCAGGGCGTGGTGTTGCTGAGCAGCAGCTGCGGCACTGTAAGCCGAAGGCGGAATTAACTCCTTTATCACCATCTGGGGACGTCATTATGGGTAGCCCTTTTAACTTACTCAGGACCATTAAGCTAAAATTCCGGATAGCGATTGACGTAAGATTTAGGCTAAGCAGGTAAAGTGATCCCCGCTCCCGGGGTGACAACTTTATACAAAAGGCCGAGCGGAAGATTGTCCTTAGGGAATATTTCTTTAACACAGCACGGGCACTTACTCACGCTGCCGGATTTAACCCCCTTAATCGCCAAACTGGGGTTCTGTCCTCATGCTGGCCTTCAGTTCTGGGCGGGGTTGCTATCACTTGCTCCCTAATGCGAGATGTACCTGCTGATACAGATTAACGTCATATTCCTGCGTGCCGGTCTGCCGACACCAGTGCACGGGCTTTTTTCGGTCATCACATTACCGGGCAGGAGATTTTATCAGGACGTGGTGTGACTGAGCAGCAGCTGGGGCACTGTCATCCGCTTGCAGATTTAACCCCCTTAATCGCCAAACTGGCGTTCAGTCCTGATAGTGTCCTTCCGTCCTGGGCAGGGTTGCTAACACTGGCTCCCTTAATACGAAATGCGCCTGCTGATAAAGATTAAAGTCACATCACTGCATACCGGTTTGCCGACTCCGGTGCATGGCCTTTTCCGATAATCACAAGGACGGACGGGTGATTATATCTGTGCATAGTATGTCTGAGCAGCATCAGAAGGCACTGTCAGCCACTGGCAGATTTAACCCCCTTAATCGCCAAACTGGCGTTCAGTCCTGATAGTGTCCTTCCGTCCTGGGCAGGGTTGCTAACACTTGCTCCCTTAATACGAAATGCGCCTGCTGATAAAGATTAAAGTCACATCACTGCA
>NZ_JBMKJK010000022.1:49390-58898 GCF_049236925.1 Enterobacter cloacae complex sp. SYL003
TTGCTCCCTTAATACGAAATGCGCCTGCTGATAAAGATTAAAGTCACATCACTGCATACCGGTCTGCCGACTCCGGTGCATGGCCTTTTCCGATAATCACAAGGACGGACGGGTGATTATATCTGTGCATAGTATGTCTGAGCAGCATCAGAAGGCACTGTCAGCCGCTGGCAGATTTAACCCCCTTAATCGCCAAACTGGGATCAGTCCTGATAGTGTCCTTCCGTCCTGGAGAGGGTTGCTAACACTTGTTCCCATGATACGAAATGCGCCAGCTGATACAGATTAACGTCTCATTGCCCATGCCGGTCTGCCGACACCGGTGCATGGCCTTTTCCGATATTCGCAAGCACAGATGCTTGATTTTTTCAGGGTGTAATATACCTGAGCAGCATCTGAAGGCACTTTCAGTCGCTGTCAGATTTAACACCCTTAATCGCCAATCTGGGATTTTATGATGTTAACCTCCAGTTCAAGACCCTTGCTCCCATGATGCGAACCTTGCCACCTGATAAAGATTTACGCCTCATTCCTGTATGCAGGTCTTACGACTCTAGTGCACGGACAATTTTCGGTCATAACAAGACCTGGCGGAAGATTTAATCAGGCGTGGTGTGACTGAGCAGAAGCTGGGGCAATGTCAGCCGCTGGCAGAAAAAACCCTTATTCGCCATCTCAAACCGTCATTATGGGTAGTCCTTTTAACTTTCTCAGGACCATTAAGCTTAAACTCCGTTTAGAGAATGACGTAAGATTTAGGCTAAGCAGGTTAAGTGATCCCTCTCCCGGGTTGAACACTATATTCATCGTACGAGCGGAAGATTGTCCTTCGGGAAATATTTCTTAAACACCGCTCGGGATCTTATTGCCACTGGCGGATTTAACCCCCTTAATCGCCATACTGGGGTTCTGTCCTGATGCTGGCCTTCAGTTCTGGGCTTGGGTTGCTATCGCTTGCTCCCATAATGCGAAATGTGCCTCCTGATACAGATTAACGTCATATTCCTGCGTGCCGGTCTGCCGACACCAGTGCACGGGCTTTTTTCGGTCATCACATTTCCGGGCAGGAGATTCTATCAGGGCGTGGTGTGACTGAGCAGCAACTGGGGCACTGTCAGCAGCTTGCAGATTTAACACCCTTAATCGCCAAACTGGGATTCTGTTCTGATGTTGACCTTCCGTTCTGGGCGGGCTTTGGTTTACTAACACTTACTTCCATAATACGAAATGTGCTTGATGATGCAGATTAAATTCACATTACTGCATACCGGTCTGCCGACACCGGTGCATGGGCGATTTCCGACGATCTCAAGAACATATGGGAGATTATATCAGGGAGAGTAGTATGCCTGAGCAGCATCTGAAGGCACTGTCAGCCGCTGTGAGATTTAACCCCCTTAATCGCCAAACTGGGGTTCTGTCCTCATGCTGGCCTTCAGTTCCGGGCTGGGTTGCTATCACTTGCTCACATAATGCGAAATGTACCTGCTGATACAGATTAACGTCATATTCCTATATGCCAGTCTGCCGACATCAGTGCTTGGGCTATTTTCGGTCAAAACAAGACCTGGCGAGAGATTTAATCAAGCGTGGTGTGACTGAGCAGCAGCTGGGGGCACTGTCATCCGCTTGCAAATTTAACCCCCTTAATCGCCAAACTTGGGTTCAGTCCTGATGTTGGCATTCCGTTCTGGGCGGCGTTGCTATCACTTGCTCCCATTATGCGAAAAGTGCCTGCTGATACAGATTAACGTCATATTCATGCATGCCGGTCTGCCGACACCAGTGCACGGGTTTTTTTCGGTCATTACAATACCGGGCAGGGGATTAAATCAGGGCGTGGTGTGACTGAGCAGCAGCTGGGACACTGTCAGCCGCTGGCAGATTTAACCCCCTTAATCTCCACACTGGGGTTGCCTCCTTAAGTTGGGTTTCATTTCGGGGTGAGGTTGCTAACTCTGCTCCCATAATTCGTAGTGTGCCTCCTCAAGAGATTAACACCTCATATCTTTAGACTGGACTGACGACAACGGTTCACAGTTAGGAAACGTATATCAGCACACCGGTGAGATAGATTTTAGGGTCTAAGCAAGAAATAGGGTAGGCGTGAAGATTCATTAATGGAGCTCTTAACTTCAAAGCGTAGAGAAGGAGACAAGAATCGTGGTTTAAACAGGTTGTGCATTAGGTATGGACTAGAGAGTCTGAGCTCACATCTGCAAGTTAAGCTCACAAAAAATCATAAAAAAGTAAACAAACATTAGCTTAAGATTGAAACTAAGGATAGAATTGTACGCATAACAAGGAAATGGACGCATTATACGTAAAGTTTACATATATGCGTAAAAGTCGGTTTTCAGTGCAAAAAGGTCATAACCATGAATTTACTTGAAAAGATCGCCCTCGTTGGTCAGCGCATGAAAAGCGAGCAGATTTCTCTAAAGGAATCTCTGATGGCTTCATCAAGAGTATCTGTTTCTGATGATAGTGTTGATGGTGTTGATAGACTGATCTATAACCACTGTTTGAATAAAAAAAATCTCTCTGATTTTTTTGGGAAGTCACGAGTAACGTTCAATAAAATACTTTCGGACTTAGAAGAAAAAGAACTTGTTGGTGCACCTATTTATCAAAACAAAAATCATCTTTACACCCGCTGGGATGTTCAAAAAATAATGGATGCCCTGGGTTATCCCAAGTACCGCGATCATTACTTTAGCAGAGCTATTGTTACTCAGAATCATAAAGGCGGTACAGGGAAAAGCACTACATCTGTAGCTTTAGCAGTAGCAGCTGCTTTAGATCTACAACTCAATGCACGTGTATTAATGATCGAATGGGACCCACAAGGTTCGATTGGAAGCAGCATGATTCAAAGTGTCTCAGAAGATGATGTCTTCCTTACAGCAATTGATGCAATCCTTGGAATTTATGAAGAAAATTCTGAGTATAAAAAATATTTAGATTCAGGATTCTCTGAAGAAGAAATCATCACTAATATGCCTTTTTCAACGCATCTGCCAAACTTGGACGTAATAACGGCTTTTCCGACAGATGCTCGTTTTAAAGATAAATACTGGCAATGTTCTAGAGAAGAACGTACGTCTTTGTTACTACGTTTCAAGGAAGTTATCTTACCGGTACTGAAGCAGAACTATGATTTGATTATTATAGACACTCCACCTGAAGATTCACCTTTGATCTGGGCTGCTGACGAAGCGGCCGATGGGATTCTTGTCGCAGTGTCACCACGTGAATATGATTACGCCTCTACTACAGACTTCATGCTTACAATAAGTGAAAGGTTTAAACAATCACCAAGTAAGGGCGACAATTTAAAATGGTTCAAAGTTCTTGCTGTCAATGTAGATGACAAAAGTCCATATGAAAGAATAGTTTTGGATAAATTAATCAGAACTGTTCAGGACCTTTTGATGTCCGCTAACATAAAAAATTCTGAAGCATTTAAGGCAGCTGCTTCCAAAGGGCGTACAGTGCTTGATATCAAAAAATCAGAGGAACTTTGTTCCGCAAAGCAGCTTGATGTCGCAGAAGAATCTGTATTACAGGTATATCAGCAATTTATAAATGAAATAAAAAGTTTTTCAGCTAAGCAAGGAGTTAACGCATGAGCGATGAGCAACATATCGGGAATGATAAATCTCGATATTTAAACGCACCAAAGCGGACAGAAGTCGGTCACCGTTCAGGTCTTGCGGGTTTGAAAACAGCACCTCGCATAAAAAAGTTATTCACTCTTCATAAGGGCCGGAGACTTGAAGCGGAACATGTGATTGTTCCAGCCCAGAGAGTGGAGAAGGAGACCTTAGTCCATCCAGCGAACCCACGAAATCAAGAAGCCCTTACAGATTATTCTGTTAGAGATATTCTTAAGCAGATTGAAGAAAGAGGGGTCGATACCGAAGGGATCGCTGTAAAAAGAGATGGGGTTTATTTATTAATAGAAGGAAGTCGCAGACGTTTCTGCTGTATAAAGGCAGAAAAGGATCTCCCCCTGTGGGTTCTTCCGGATGAACTAACCGAAGATGATATAAATTCAATTATATCCGCAGCACAAACATCTCGAAAATTTTCATATAGAGAAGTTGGGTTTCAATTTATCAAAAAAATGGAAGAAAAAGGATTTTCTACTAATGAAGAACTCGCAGCATATCTTGGGATTAGTCATGTATCGGTAGCCAAAAGAATCCAGGCGGCCCGTATTGACGAAACATTGATCTCTTTATTCCCGGATTATGAAGGAATCCCGAACTCCTATTATAGTCGCTTGTCTCGTTTACAGAAATATGTGCAAAAAAATCTATTTCCTTTAGATGAAGTAATAGATAATGTTAAAGAGGAAACAAAAGATTTAGACATTGGAGATCTCCAGGTTGCTCAAAAAGTTGTAATGGAAAAAATCACACAATCTGTGGAAAGTGTTTGTGAAAAAACTTATTCCACAAAATGGGAAACAAGTGATCTTATTACTTTTGATAACAAAGATAAGTATGCAAGAATCAGTAAAAACAATACTGGTAGAAAAATTCGCTTTGAATTCAATAGGATAAATGCGGGTTTTATTAAGGAACTAGAGGAGTTCATAAAAGAAAAATTAAAAGTATCAGAATAAATATTGAACTGCATCTTTATGATGCAGTTCATATGATTTATATTTTTAATTTCTTGTTATATTAATATGGGGTGTGCGCAGGTTCAGACATATAAGGTCTTAGTTCTATATGAACAGAAGCGCCATTCCCATCATTTACTACGTTTAAAGGTGCTTTTCCCGGCAATGACATAGTTGCAACGTCAGGTCCAGAAACAGCAAAATTATTTTCTGCTGAAGGCATTACTGTAAAAATCTTTATAGCAACATTTTCATGTCTAAATAATGAAATCCCAAAAGTAGAACCAGCTTCGGTATTGCTCACGTCCACAACCACAGGGGTTTTTCCTAGATATTCATTAGTTAGTATGTTTTTTACTAATGCCCCTTCCGGGACAGTATAGATACGGTATGGATATGCTAAAGCCGTGTGACAAAAACATATTAAAATAACAATTAATGTTTGTTTCATAGATTATCCTCATTCAAAAATAAAAGATATAACTCTTGAAAATCGTGGTTAGTAATTAGGTCCGCTTTTCCGGGAAAATCGTAACTAACAGAAAATAAAAGCGAAAGCGAATCTTTTCCTTTTGCTTTGGGAGAGATTCTGCTAAAAGCACGGTTAATAAACATAAGTTGATCTTCATTGTTGAAGCAAAGTCCAAGCATTCCAACCGTAGGAACTACGAATGTGCTTACGCTGCCTGGGGGCAAAAGTTGCTTACTACGGGCATTGTAAGCACAACGACTACCACCTAGCGTTAGGCCTGAAAGCTCAATAAAACTTCTGGTTCCATTCTTGGCGACAAGCCAAACATCAGTTCCTGAACTTTCGACACGTAAAGTAACTTTTCCGTCAGTAAAGGCCTCACTTTTATTGTATAGAATAGGGTCAAAACCAACTGTCGGGAGTTCTTCGATTTTACTTTCTACTGACTGACAACCAGTCAGTAATGCAAACAATAAAAGTGTGATAACTTTAATCATCCCGCTTCCTTAGATTGTTTTTGGCGCTCGTTATAAAAGATAATGATTCACCGGGGTAGAGAATTGTTTCTTTCGTCCAATAACCATAACCACCGAGGATATTTTTTCTTTTCTCAATATAAACGGGTTCAGAAAATACTAAATGTTGATATTTAGGAAGAGATAAGATTTCATATTTTCCTTGTCCAACTAAGAGGTAATTCTTCTCTTTAGGATTGATGGTTACTGGATTACCAACACTTTGAGGTATGTTAAGTTTTTTTATATTTAGGTCAGAATAGTCAGGAACGGACACTTGATCATTAGACGTATTTCCGGGAAGAGTAAACCCTTTACCCTGATCCGGTCCAAAGATGGCAATTATATCTTTGTTGTTTCTTGTGATCGAAACGATAGCCTGAAGGGGCGTATTAGCAAGGTCATTTATAAACGATATAGTTAGACTTGATTTTGGCTCGACCCAAACAATGCTTTTTCCGGATGTGCCTTCGCTTAATGCAATTTTTTCATTTAGTAAGATTTTATTTTTGGCAATGATATTATACTCAAGTTTTGGTATCACAATAAAAAGTGATTCTTTATTTGAAACATTCATGATTTCTAAGAAATTGGTTTTGGTCATGCTGGTCTTTAGAACAGGCCTATATTTACCATTTATAAACCACCTTCCGTTTATAAGCTCCGCTTTAGCAGATATAAGTGAATCACTTTTCTGTGCGGCAGAAGAAAAAGCATCTTTTCTATGCTCTTTCTCTTGATGTGGTGCAGCTGCTGCGTGAAGATGCAAAAGTAATGTTGAAATTGAGATAATCTTCCAATTTATCTTCATCTTGTTACCTCAATGTTGTTTTCAATCGAATCGAGTTCTAAAGGATAGGTTTTAAGTGAATAAAACTTGTTTGTTGTTTGTATTAGCTGATGACACAATAAAACTGGATTGTTCTTCATGATTATTTCTACTAATGTAAGTGCTGGTGAGTCAGTTTGCGGTATACCCGGAGCAACTATTACCTGGTCTTCTAATTTTGACATATAGAGTGATCCAGTATTTATATGCAAACAATTACCGATCAGTACTGGAAGATTGTTTTGAGTACGACCATGGGCTTTTCGAATGCTGTTTACAGGATTCCTACCTAGGACCATAAGGTTGACGTCATTTATCATCATTGGTATTACGGCATGGTCCATACCGAATAGAAACTGGCTCTGAAAAATATTCACATTGGCATAGTTGAATGCTTGAAGCGCATTATAAGTATCAGTGAATGATGTGCGGATAGGGGCGTAATCAGAAGGGCAAACCCCAATTTTTATATCGCCTTTTAGTAAAATCTGCATCATCGTACCAAGCTGGGTATTAAGAAGTTTTTTTACCTCTTCCTCTAAATAGTAACGATTCACAGCTTTATGCCACTTTCCGCCCATTACACACCATCTCTCATTGAGGTATGTGCTGGGGTAAAATGTTCTCCGGTCTTTGTTTAATGGTAACAATTTTTTTAACATTTCTTCTCCGGCTCCGGCAGCTGAGAAATGCCTCACAAAACGTCCATCGAAAAAGCCACTGTTTATCGCCTTCATCAATTCTATGGGTTCCGGCCCATAGTCAAACAAATTTCCAGTAGAGAAAATTACTATCTCTTCTTCTGGCTTTGTAACTGATTGGATCAAGTTGCACAGCGCAGAGTAATGTCCATGAGGATCTGCCAGAAAGAAAATCCTTCCGGAGAAGTTTGTAAGGTCTATAGTTTGGACGTGCTCAGCTGCCATAAATTCCTCTACGTATGTTTACATCGATGATACGGTATTTCGAACTATGATTTTTTTACAAAAAGGCGTCATTTTGGATTCTAAGCCTAAGGACCTTTGTTACTTACAGGTAAAGGCCCCAGTCCTGGCTCTCAAACAGTTCATACTTAGGATGCAAAGTAACTTTCTGATTATAATTGGCTCCTTTATAAACATGGTTAATACATGAATACAGGAAATTTAACGGTAAGGTATTTAAAATGGAAGGATGCTGAAATAACATAGACTTACGTATTTTTTTAATAGTGTTAATGTTGATAATAGGTCACCATTAATGTATAAAGTTAATATCTAATATGGTCCTATTAATAAAAGAGAGTTTTTATGGCTGAACTATTAAAATCTGAAAGTCCTGTTTCACCATCAGTGCAGGATATCACTGAAGCTTTAAAAATCGTTGTCGATGATGGAAGTAAAGCTGCAAAACTGGTTTGTCTTAATGAAAGAAACGAATTAGTTCCCTTGCTTACACAAAATAGTTTTGTTCCAGATTTCCGTGTTCGCCATGAGGGTCTCAATCCTTTTAACTATCTTATTGATGGGCTGGAAAGGTTTTCGCATCACAGCGAATCTAGTAACTCACTGGAATCGACTGATGTATCTCACCAATACGATGAAATTAGCCGGTTAAATGTTCACCATGCACTTCATGCTTCTGGTTTAGTTCCTCAGGATGTTCACCTCTTTGTTACTTTACCACTTAGCCAGTTCTATACTGCTTTAGGGGAAACGAATATTGAAAATATTCAGAGAAAAAAAGATAATCTGATGAAACCAGTAGAGCGTTATCTTGACGGTAAACGCTATTCTTTTAACGTTTTGTCTGTGACTGTTTTCCCTGAATCTTTACCAGCTGTGACCCGGGCAGATGAAATTGAGGATATTGCTTCATTTGAATCAAGTTTGGTAATTGATCTTGGTGGTACTACTCTTGATGTTGCAAGTATTACTGGGCAATTAGAACAGATTTCGAAAGTAAAAGGTTTTGACCGTATTGGTTGTTCTATTGTTTACGATGAGATCAGCAGGTATCTTGAATCTGAGAAACTGAATACGAGTAATGCTTACATTCATCATCTTGTTGATAATCGTCATGATAAATCAGCTTTGAAGGTTGCAGAGGACAAGCGTGACGGTGTTTTTGATGCGGTAAACTCTGCGGTACAGAAGTTGCAAAGTAAAGTAATCAGAGCGGTTACACAAGTCGAAGAGAGGCCTCATAATGTTTTCCTTGTTGGGGGAGGTTCATATCTCATCGAAACAGCTATTCGTAAACATTTTGAAACGGCTAAAGTTATCATGGTAGACAATCCGCAGTTCGCATTATCTTTGGCAATTGCTGATACTATTTATTCAGAATAATGAGCTAGAACATGGCTAAATACCCTATCTCAAATAAGGCAGATAACGACCGGATTCAGATCCGGTCTTTCTGGATATCCGAAAGAAAAGCACCCTATGTTTATAGTTTCTTGAAAAAAACAGAACTTTGTCATAGGGGTGACCAACTGGATTTAATTAGGTCGGCTATTAGTACCGGGTTGGTATTAAATAATTTATTTCCTGACTTGGCAAATTTTATAAATGGTTTAAACGAAAGATTAACACTTGCAGATCTTAATAGGTTTCTGAATGATGGAAATACTATAGATACTGAACCTAAGCCTCCTATTAATGTATTGCTAGAGAATGTCTTAGATCAAAAGTTTAAGGAGTATTTAACACCTCTACAATTAGATAATTCAAAGCAGGATTCTGTTTCTGTAAAAGAAACCTTCCTTGTACAAAAGGAACATGCCTGCTTTGGTGTGAAGATTGAAAATGAGGGAAGCGATACCTCTATACCATCTGAAAGCCCACTTTCTTCAGGTGCATCCAAAATTTCAAAAGAAAAGTCCATTTCCTCTGTGGTGCCAGTGCTAGAAAAAGTATCGGATGAAAATCAAACCGCCTCCATAAGCATAAAATCTAAAGCTAAGGCAAACAAGCGACTAGCGACTTTGGCAAGATAGGGCTTTGTTGAATAAATCAGATTTCGGGTAAGTCTCCCCCGTAGCGGGTTGTGTTTTCAGGCAATACGCACGCTTTCAGGCA